>JADFNO010000055.1 GCA_022563315.1 Planctomycetota bacterium
TAAAGAGAAGAGCGCGACCACCGGTCGCGGCTTTATATGGCGCGGGGGGCGGGGTTTGGTGTGCGGACGTGAACCGGGGCGACATCCCGATGGACTCGGGAGCTCGCTGGGAACCCACGGATTGCTATCCGTGGGCGTTGGATAGCCGATAGGTACAGGTATGTTCATTGCAATCAATCGGATTCGGGTGACGCGAGGTGAGGGCGGCGAGCTGGAGGAGCGATTCGCGCAGTCCAGCGGGATCGAAGCGCTGCCGGGGTTTATCGAGTTTCGTCTGCTGAAGAAGACGTGGGGCCATGGCGACGACGAAGCGGATGAGTATCTGTCGATGACGCAGTGGGCGTCGAAGCAGGATTTCGTCGCGTGGACGAAGAGTGATGCGTTCAAGAAAGCGCATTCCGGGCCGAGGGCGAAAGGCGTGATCGGAGCGCAGCCCGCGGGGTACGAGGTGGTGGTGGAAAGAGGGGTTGAGGCTTGAGGCTTGAGGCTTGGGAGAAGAGACCCAGGGATTGGTATCCCTGGGCGTCGGGGGTGATCGATTTGTAAGAAGGACGAGACCCTTGCGGGTTGTATCGGTTGGGTAACCTCGATAATCGCAGGTGGGCTCAGGGCGTGAAGCCGCCTCGCCGATCCAATCAGATTGGGACCAATTGAGCGTCCACATTGGATCAAGTTCCAACAGGAGCGGGAAATGTCACGATCGAAGCGAATGAGCCTGAAGGTCGCGTGTTGCGTGGCCGTCGTGCTGGGCCTGGCCGGGTGCAGCGGAACGAAGACCACCGTGCATTGGGAGTCCGACGGCACGCCGCAGCACGCCCATCCGAACCAGCAGTGGTGGCGGTACCAGTTTGTGTACTACCCCGATGTGCAAGTGTACTTCAACCCATTCACGAACAACTACCACTGGTACACGGGCGAGCATTGGGTTCGGAGCCAGGATCTGCCGGAGTGGATCACGCTCGATGAGAACCTCGCACGAGTTGTAAAGGTATATTCCAAGCCGCCGCACCTCCAGCATCGAACGATGACAGCCGCGGTGGCCGGCCCGTCGTATGGCGTGTTTCCTTCCTCGGCCAACGAGCAAGACGGGCAGTTCGCAGTAACAACGGTAGCGCCTGAGGCAGAATGAGCCCAAAGCGGCGCGACGAGCGACAATCCCCAACGACTTCGCCCGCGGGTCTGCACCGCGGGTTTTCCTTGCGCTTGGTTGATATGTGAGAACTCGACCAGCGCCGCACATACGAGTCCGATGGAGTGTACCTGTAAGGTGATGGACCCCGACCTTCAGCGTCAGGTCAGCCTTCTGATCTGACTGATCGGAGCCGCGGCGAAAACCCCAAAGAGACCTTCACCAGCCGATCTTATGGGTCGATATCCGAATATCCGGACCAGGGGCGGCCCGCGCGCATTGGTGGCAAACGGTCGTTTTGTTCAGAGACCAACAGAGGAAAGAACCATGGACGAGATACGGAATCTCACCGGCGATATCCTGCTTGAAGCGGGGACGAACGAGTTTGAGGTGCTGGTCTTCCGTCTAGGGGACCGGGGCTTTGGGGTAAACGTGGCGAAGGTGCGCGAGATTCTTCAGCCGCTGCCCGTGATCAACGTACCGCACAAGCATCCGTCGGTCATCGGATTTATCCACGTTCGCGGGACGACGCTAACGCTGATCGACCTGAACGAACACTTGAGGTCGGTGCCGAGGAAGAAATCGGACGGCTCTGATGGCACGATCATCATCACTGAGTTCAACGCCGTGCGCATTGGGTTTCTTGTGGACGAGGTCGAGCGGATTCATCGGCTGAGCTGGACGAAGCTGTTGCCGATCCCGACCCTGAAATTCGCCGACTCTGAGGGCGCCAAAATCGGCTGCACAACGGGAGCGCTGGATATTGACGGCCGGCTGATCCTGATGGTTGACTTCGAGTCGGTCGCCGACGCAATCCTGATGCAGGATAAGCTGAAGATCAAATCAGTTGACAATCCACTTGGTGTCGATCGCGCCTCGAAGCGGGTGATCATCGCGGAGGACTCGCCGTTCATGCGCAATCAACTGGGGCGGATCATGCTCGCTTCGGGCTACGAACGAACGGAGCTCTATAGTGACGGGCAGGCGGCGTGGGAGGCAATTTCCTCAGACAAGGGCGGACCGATCGACGCCGTCGTCAGCGACATCGAGATGCCGCGAATGGATGGGCTTCATCTAACGAAGTTGATCAAGGCGAGCGCGAAGTATCGGCACATCCCGGTGGTGCTGTTCAGCTCGTTGATCAGCAAGGACAACGCCAACAAGGGCATGCAGGTCGGCGCGACCGTTCAGATTCCCAAGCCCGACCTGCCCGAGATGGTGCAGTTGGTGGACCGCATCATCAGCGGCGAGGTGGTGGATCAGACGACCCTGAGCGAGATCGCCCTCGGCGCGGCGGCGTAAGAATCAGATTGCAACTGACTGCCGTAATCAGACAATCCGGCGAAAGCGGTTCTACGACGATCCGCCGGAGTCGGCGCTCTTCTTCTCAGCGTCGATGCGCTCCTTGGCTTCGTCGGCACTGAGACGAGACACGCTCTCGATGACAATCGGCTCAACCGGGTAAGTTCTCTTTCGTGGATTCAAGGGGCCGGTCGTCACCGCCACTGACTTGATAGCCTCCACGACGTCCATACCTGCAACCACTTTGCCGAAGACCGCGTATCCTGCACCGTCGTTGGGTCGATCGAGATTTGGATTATCCTTCACGTTGATGAAGAACTGGCCGGTGGCGGAATCGGGCTGCCGGTTGAGTCGAGCCATGGCAACACTGCCCCGTACGTTCTTCAAGCCGTTCTTCCATTCGTTCTTGATCGGCGGGTCGGTCGGCTTCTTTTGCATATCTTCGGTGAAGCCGCCGCCTTGGATCATGAAAGTGCTCATGACCCGATGGAAGATCGTGCCGTCGTAAAACTCCTTGTCTGTATATGACAGGAAGTTCTTCACGCTGATCGGCGCCTTTTCGCGATTGAGCTCCAGGACGATCTCACCCAGGCTGGTCTTCATAAGCACATAGACAAGCGGTGCGGTGTCGTCGTCCGGCTTCGTTTGCGCAGGCTTGGTGGTCGGCGGCTCGGCGGGTTTCGTATCCTGAGCGGCGAAACACGAGCCACCGGCTAGGAGCGAAGCGCATAACACGAGCGCACCGTAGGGTGAGCAAGACGAGCCGGGCGGTACTACACAAGTCATTAGGGAGTCTCCTGAGCGGTCCGAGTTGTGTTGCCAACGGCACTGGCGAAGGCAGGCCCATCATATACGGCGTGCGGGTCGCGTGCATCCTCGCCGGCACGGTACGATTCGATACCGGCAGAACGCTACAATCTCTGCCCGTTGAGGTCCAGACTCTATGACGCCGGATGAATTCGTTTCGTTTTTCGGCCAGGTCAAGGCATCGGCGATTCTGCGCACGCCGAGCGCCGAGGCGGCTGCGCCCGCGATGGAAGCGGCGCTGCGCGGCGGATTCAAAGTCATCGAGTTCACGCTGACGATACCCAACGCCCTGGAGCTGATTCAGGAGTTTTCACAACGACCGGGCGTTGTCGTTGGTGCGGGAACTGTCCTGACCACGCAAGACGCGGAAGCGGCGGTCAAGGCCGGGGCGACATGTCTCGTTTCGCCGGTCGTGGATGAGGCGGTCATTGACGCGGCCAAGTCACTGGATGTGGCGATGATGCCGGGGACGCACACGCCGACGGAGATGCTGCGGGCCCACCGCGCCGGCGGGCAGCTTCAGAAGCTTTTTCCAGCGCCGGGCTTGGGCGCACCATATGTGACGGCGTGTCTGGGGCCGATGCCGTTCCTCAAAATCGTGCCGACCAACGGCGTCGATGCCGACAACGTTGCGGAGTATCTGGCCGCCGGCGCGTTCGCGATTGGATTTGTAGCGCCGCTTTTTGACGCGGCAGCAATGGCTGCGGGTAATTATGACTCGATCGAGCAGCGGGCCCGTGACTTGATTGCGGCGGTGGACGCTTGTCGGTGAGCGCGGCCGTGTCAAAATCACCCTTCGCCACTGCGCGCATTGTTGCCTCAGATATAAAACTCGCGCACAGTGTGTTTGCGATGCCGTTTGCGATTTTGGCGGCAGTCATGGCGGCGCGGCCAGGTGAGGCGGCGATCGACTGGCGTAAATTTGTCGGGCAACTTGCGCTCATCGTCGCGGCGATGGTGTTGGCCCGGACCGTGGCCATGTTGGCTAACCGGCTTCTTGACCGAAGGATCGACCGGGCCAATCCGCGCACCGCACAGCGAGCCATTCCGAGCGGGCGACTCTCCGCGGGCACAGCGCTGGCCGTGCTGGCGGCGTGCGCGGGTGGGTTCGTGCTCGTCTGCGCCGGCTTCGGCGTGTTGTACGCAAACTGGTGGCCCGCAATCTTGGCGCTGCCCGTCCTCGGCTGGATCAGCGCGTACCCACTGCTGAAGCGGTTCACCTGGCTGTCGCATCTTTATTTGGGCTCGTCGCTGGCGATCAGTCCCCTAGCGGCGGCACTCGCGATCGAACCGCTTGCATTGACCACCCAACCGGCGCTCTGGCTGCTGGCGGGGATGGTGCTGTGCTGGGTGGCGGGGTTTGACATCATCTACGCGCTGCAAGATGTGATCGTCGATCAACAACAGGGATTGTCGAGTATCCCCGCCAGGTTCGGCCGAAGCGGCGCGCTGTCGATCAGCAGAGCGCTGCACGTTGTTAGCATCGCGTGTCTCGTAGCGGCCCTGGCGATGGACGCCCGGCTTCGCGTTGTCTTTGCCGGGGGCGTGCTGATGGTCGCGATACTGCTCCTGTATGAACACTTGACCGTGGCGCGCTGGGGAACGAGCAAAGTCGCACTGGCGTTCTTCACCCTCAACGGTGTGATAAGCTGCGTGCTCGGCGCGCTAGGTATTGTCGACATCCTCACGGCCTAGGCTCTGTCTGATGGATCACCGGGTTGCGCTCATTGCTTGGTGGGACGGGCTTCCAGCCCGTCCGTTTGACTGTTTCAGACGGGCAAGATGCCCATCCCACTATCCATCAGACAGAACCTAGGCGACGACGCACGATGGAATGAATCTCAGGAGGTTGCCATGAAAACGCTCATCAAAATGGTTGCGGTTCTCTTGATTCTACTTGTCCTCGCGACGGTCGCGGTTGCGCTGTACATCGACACGATCGCCAAGACCGCAATCGAGCGCGGCGCAACGTATGCGCTGGGCGTCGAGACGACCCTGGGCAGCGCCGATGTCGGCCTCTGGAGCGGGACGTTCTCTATGGGGGACATGACGATCGCCAATCCAGCTGGATTTGAGAGCCCCTATTTCACGCACCTTGGCCAAGGCGATGTCGAAGTAGCGCTCAAAACATTGCGCCAAGAGACGGTTGAGCTTCCGACGCTCACGCTTACGGATCTGGAAATTTATCTGGATAAGAAAGAAGGCAAAGCCAACTACGATGTGATCCTCGAGAACCTGAAGCGATTTGAATCGCAGGAGAATGCTCAAGACGACGCAGGGGGAAAGAAGTTCATCATCGAGGAAGTCTTGATCAAGAACATTATGGTTCACGTTCAGCTGCTTCCGCTGGGAGGCGATTTAACGAAGCTGGATGTGCCGATCGACGAGGTTCGACTGCACGACGTCGGCTCGGGTACCGACGGCAGCGTGCTGATGTCCGAACTGACCAGCGTGATAATCAAGGCGGTGCTGGCCGCGATTGTGCAAAAAGGCGGCGGCCTTATTCCGAGCGATATCTTGGGCGATCTGGGGCAGGGATTGGGCTCGCTGGCGGAAATCGGTCTTGATGTTGCGACCGGTCTTGGTGACCGAATCAAGGACGCCGGCGGAGGACTTGATGAAGTCACCGAAGGCCTCGGCGACGCGATCAAAAGCATTGGCGACGGCCTCGGCGGCTTGTTGGGAGGAGACAAGAAGAAGGACGATGGGCGTTGATCGGAGAACGAACGTTTCCCCCTCCCTTCCAGGGAGGGGGCGAGGGGGCGAGGGGGTGGGTCGGGGTTTGTGAACGCGTGGATATCCGCGTTGCGATTTTGTGAGCCGGCTCGACCGGTTCATCCCGGCTTCGATCACCACGCAGACTCTCGTACGATCACTCAACCCCCACCCTCGCCCTCCCCCTGGAAGGGGGAGGGAATGGCGGGTGCCATGCTTCATTCCCGACTCGTCGGGAGGAAGCATGTCTTGTCGTTTGGAACATCCCGTGACGCTTGTGAGCGCAACGAAGAGGCCCCCGGTGTAGTCACCGGGGGCTAAATGGTAGGAACGATCTTTTGTTATCGTGCGAGCGAACCCATTGGATCCCATGGCGGCAGGACGATCGGCTCCAGCTCCAGCGCTTCCTGCAATTCCGGGGGCAGATAGCTCTTACGGGCGGCGATCTCGAACATGTACTCGCCGAACCACGAATCGTTCATAACGAAGAAGCCCTTCTTGCCGTTCTCATCACCCCAACTGTTCTCGACGCGCCACCGCCGCGGCTTTCCATCCACGACGTCCACGCCGGTGAACAACATCGCGTGGGTCATCACCGTTTGGTGATACAGCAGCCGATCCGACTTGGTCAGATCAAAGGGCGTGTCGTAAAGATTCTTATAGTCAAAAAGCTCGGCGTCCCAGATCCCCAGGTCGCGGCGCATCATCTTGCCCACGTCGCAGCCGAACCACACCGGCTCGCCGTCGGTGATGGTGCGCATGGCGATGTCTTTCATGACGTCCATCTCGACGTTGAGGTACTTGACGATCTGGCCACCGACCACGTTGCCGAGATGTTGGACGGTGAACGTCTTGCCAAACGGGCTCGTCTCGCGCGGATCGTTCACCATGCACACGTACTCGTCGATGGGCAGCGTGATGTAGTTTTCGGCGAATTGCTGCGGCGTGAGCTCCCCGTCGCGATTGAACTTCTTGTCTTTGTCGTTCCATTGCCAATCAAAGCTTGTCGGCGGCGTACCAAGGTGCATCGAAAGGATTCGGTAAATGACCTTGAGCACATCCTGCTTCGCGGCGCGGGCGGCCTCCATCGGAGCGCCGCTTGCGCGTAGGTCCCGAAGCTGCATCGCCGCTTCACGCAGCTTCGCGATCAAGATGCTGTTCATGCGCGCGGTGTTCGAGGAGCTTTCGGTCTCGGGCATGAACGCTTGGGGAACCAACCCATGCTTCTTGACGACGTTGACGAACATGTTCCATTGCCCGCCGTCATCGACCGGATGCCCCAGCAGAAACGCGACGGTGCGGTCGTCAATGGGCTGATCGGCGGTCTCGATGATCGCTTCGAGGAAGTAGTTGGCCCGTTCGAGCTTGTCCCAGAACAGCGTGTAGTTCTGGCTGAATTGGAAGTCCTTGAGGTTCATCTTCTTCATCGCGCCGACCCGGAGCAGGTTCAGGCCGGCGAACATCCAACACCGGCCGGACTTCTTCTGGTTCGTAACCTCCCAGTCGTCGAGCAGATTCGAGAACGTGTGATCGGTGCTCGTGATGACGGCTCGGTTCAGCGCGATGTCGTCCACCGTCGTCTGTGTGACCGCATTCTGCGCGAGTTTGTAGGCCGGTTTGTCGCCAAAGTCGGCCTGGAAGCTTTGCAGCCGCTCGGTCGTGAGCTCGCCGGCGCTTGACGTCGTTGTCGCGGGTATCTCAGGTTTTGGTTCAGCGAGCATGGGTGAGCTGGACATCAGGTGTTCCTCAGATAAATCTCTTACATTTGCGAAAGGCGATCAGGCTTGGCAGATCATAGCCTGCATATCGACGAGTCGGCGCTCTTCTAAACGGAAGGTTTCTCCATGCGCGGAAAGAGCGCCAGTTTCTGTATGGAAGCGCCGCTTTGCAAACCGCCCCAACTCGTCAGCGCCTGAAGCTTGCCCGCCCTGGGGTCGATCGATTGGTTCATCGATGTCCAAAGTTGCTCCATTCTCTCGGGCATGACCGCCCACAACAGCAGCGACGCGATGCGCAGCGCCTCACAGCACTGGTACAGGATCGCCCCCAGCTCATCTCGCCTCGACTCGTCCTTGGCGAGCTTGTATGGCTCGGTAAGGTTGATGAATGCGTCAATCTTGCGGACGAGGCCGACCGCGGCGCCGATTGATCCACTCAGGTCGAGTTTATCCATCGCCGCCCGGGATTCAGCGACGGTTCGCTGACAGATCGCAGGCCAATCGTGGTCGGCGATCCGGCGGGGCGAGCCGCCGTCGGTCTCTGCGGGCACGGCTCCGTCGAAGTACTTGCCGATCATGGCCGCGACCCGGCTGGCGCAGTTGCCGACGGTGTTGACAAGATCCGTGGTGTAGATGTCGTGGAAGTGTTTATCGCTGAAATCAGCGTCCGTCGCCCCGAGCGGTCCTTGCGTGGCCATGTAGTACCGCCACGCATCGAGCCCGTAGGCGTCAACATACTTCTGGATCGTCGGCAAATCGATGAAGTTGCCCAGCGACTTGCTCATCTTCTGGCCTTCACGAATCCAGAAACTATGGGCGTAGATGCAGCGGGGAAGCGGCACGTCAAGGGCCATGAGGATGGCGGGCCAGATCACCGCATGGAACCAGAGGATCTCCTTGCCGATGACGTGGTAATCGGGGGGCCAATATTTGCCGCGCTGGGCAAAGGCGTCACTGTCGGGTTCGCCGAGCCCCAGGGCAGTAACGTAGTTCATCAGCGCGTCGATCCAGACGTAGATCACGTGCTTGGGATCGTTGGGCATCGGCACGCCCCACGTGAAGTTCGTGCGGCTGATGGGGACGTCCGCAAGCCCCTCGCGCAGTCGGCCGAGCACTTCGTTGCGCCGCGCCTGGGGGCGGACGAAGTCTTGTTGCTCGTCAAAGAGCTTCTCAAGCTTCTCCTGGAAGGCACTGAGACGGAAGTAATAATTGCTCTCTTTGGCGCGAACCAGTGGTTTGTGGTTCACAGGGGATTTGTACCCCAGCTCCTTGGCCTTGTTCTGGGGGATGTACTCCTCCTGGCCTTCGTCGTACCAGCCTTCGAACTCACCGAGGTACACGACGCCGGCGTCGACGAGCTTCTGGACGAGATTCTGCACCTGCCGGGTATGACGCGGCTCGGTTGTTCGGATGAAATCGTCGTTGGTGGAACCCAGCAACGGGAGAACTCGTTGAAACTCCGCAGCGTTGTCGTCGGCAAGCTGCTGGGGGGTGATGCCCTGAGCGCTGGCGACCTTCTCGATCCGCACCCCATGCTCGTCGGTGCCGGTAAGGAAAAAGACGTCACGGCCGGCAAATCGCATGAACCGCGCATACACGTCGCAAACAGTGGTGGTGTACGCGTGCCCGATATGCGGCTTGTCGTTGACGTAGTAAATGGGGGTGGTGATGTAGGACACGTCGCGGGCCATGGGCCGCCATTGTAGGGTGGCCTGGGGAACGTCGCGGTCGCCGGTTGCGTACAAACGGGGGCGTGCTCCGGCCAAGAGGCGGGGCCATTGGCCGGCTCGGGTATGGCGGTCTGCGGGCATACTGCGCGGGATTGCCAGACGTCGGCAAGTGATGGATCATGTGGGTTTGCGGACCTGGTGTATCTGGAACAACTCGTGGATCGGGAAGAATTCGAGAAACTGGCCCTTTCGCACCTGGATGCCGTGTACCGCATGGCGATCCAGTTGGCGCGTCACCCGGACGACGCGTCGGATCTCGTGCAGGAGACGTACCTCAAGGCCCTGCGGGTCGCAGAGCGGTTCGAGGAGCGGGGTGGGGGCATTCGGCCGTGGCTCTTCAAGATCCTCCACAACGTCTTCTATACGCGGCTGGCCAAGAACAAGCGTCAGCCGCTGGCTGTCGAGGAGCTCCATGGCGCCGCGGACGAGGGGCCCGCGCCGGACGAGCCCTCGCCCGCCTGGAATCTCCAAAGCCTGCAGTGGGAGTATGTGGATGAGCGGCTGAAGGAGGCGATCGATAACTTGCGGCCCGAGTATCGGACGGTGCTGCTGTTGTGGGGCGTTGAGGGTCTGAAGTACCGGGAGATCGCCCAGATCGAGGGAATCCCGATCGGGACGGTGATGAGCCGGCTCCACCGCGCCCGGAGCATCTTGGGGGACCAATTGGCGGATTTGGCCGAAGAAATGGGGCGATCGGGAGGTTAGTGTTCCAGTGCAAGGCCGGGGTGAATCAACGCGTCGGCCGGGGGCTGTGATGAACGAGTGGCGTAGTACTGATGAGTGATCGATCGATATCCGAACTGATCCGCTTGGACTGCGATGGCGAACTCGACCAGGCGCAGGCCGGCCAGCTCCAGCGGCACCTGGAAGCGCATCCGGAGGACCGGACGCTGGTGGAATCGGAGCGTCGGCTGCGCGAGCGGGTTGGCGTCGTGATGACGGCCGCGTGCCCGTCGGCGCCCGCGGACCTGGCCGAACGGATTCAGCATCGTCTTGAGACGGACAAGGCGGAGGTCGAGGCCGAGCCGGCTGGATTCTCATTTGCGCGGTGGCTTCAGGGGCCTCGCCGGGCCAACGTATTTGCGGTCGCCGCGTCGCTGTTTGTGGTGGCGGGTGCGGTGCTGGTTGGGATCTTGGGAACGCCAATTGACGACCAACCAACGCGGGTCGGGCAAGCGGTCGAGGCCGCGGCCTCGGTCGCCGGGGAGCATGTCGCCACCACCGCCTCCGATGGCGCGATGATCACCTATAGCAGTCTCGGGGAGGCCCAGCGGTTGATGGAGGACCATCTGGACGCGGCGCTGACCGTTTTCGATCTTGGGGACGTCGGCTATGAGTTCGTCGGGGCGATGGAGTGCGACGTGCCGCATTGCGAGCGCGGCTGCCATTTCCTCTACCGCCGTCAGGATAGAAGGCCGGGGCTGGTCAGCCTCCATATTGTGCCCGACTACGGGCAATTCGACCTGAGCGAGGGCCAACCGTTCAAGGACGAACTCCCGCTGGACAGCACTCTTTTTCCCAAGACTTCCGGCTGCCCGCAAGACGTGATCATGTTCAGCGACGGCAAGCTCGTGTTCCTGGTCGTAATGTGCGTCTCAGAGGACGTCATGGACGTCGTGTGGGCGATGCAGGGGCAACTTCGGCACACTAATGGGGACGCGCCCTAGTCCAGCCCCGAGCCGCGGGGAATAATCTTCAGACGCACCACGGCCCGGTCGAATCACCCTGGTTGGAGGATCGTCTGAATCCCGCGTCGATGACTGGTCTGAGGCGATCATTCGGTTGGCCGCGAACGGCGGCGGAGAGACTCGATATGCGACGAAGATGGCTCATAGCGTGTCTGTGGTTTGGATCCATTTGTGTTCCGGTGGTGCCGGCGGTCGCGCAGCATGCGCTTGACGCCAACACGGCCGTCGGGAGCGGCGGGCGCAACCCCCGTAGCGTCGGTATTGACTACAGAGCGCGGAATTTCCTCGTGACCGGGAATGTCGTGGCGGGTCGCGGGTTTCGCGGCACCATCGGGTACACCGCACCGAACGATTTTCGCGACGAGCTCGGGTCCGATGCGCTCTTCCTGTTTCGGGCTGGAAGCGCCTACTCGGCCTCAGCGCTGATCGCCACGGGGCGGACGTTCGAGCAGCTTCGATACGGCCAGCAACTGGGCCTGCTCGAATACCGTCGCGAGGGGTCCGGGGCAACGCTCGGCACGATCAGGGAGCAGCGTGTCTTTCCCCGACAATTGTTGATCGAGAATCGGATTCGGCTTGATCGGTACGCGGCGGCCGCGACGAGCAGCAGCCTCATCGAGGCCGGCGTTCAGCCGCAGGTAGTCGGGATTCTTACCGATCAGGAGGGGCGCAGGCTGGCGGTGAGCGTTTCGAGTTTGCGCGGGATGCAGCTTGAACCGGTCGAGATCCAGTACCACACGCTCGGGCTAACCAGCTTCGACATGGCCCGCATCCGTGAGGATCTGCTCGCGGGGCGAGCGATCGACCCGCTGGGTAGCCAATTTGACACCCGCTTCAAGGACCTTCCGCTTGGCAAGACACCCGTCGAGTCCGGCATGGCCGCGGGCCGAGTCGAGCCGCAGGTGGTCCAACTCCTTATCGAGCCGGACCGTGAGCCGGACTACCAACGGATTCTTCAACGCATCGCGAAGCGCTACGCGCAGCGCGAGAACGCTGACGTGGACGTCGAGCTGAGCCTGCTCGAACAGCTTGATGAGCAGTTTCGCAGGCTCCGCGAGCAGTTGCTCGAAACCGAAGCGGCCGCCGCGCTTGACGCCGAAGCGATGGCCGAGGGTGACGAGGAAGACGACGAGACCTCGGAACTGAACCTTCGGGATCTCGTGCCGGCCCTGCGCCACGGCGAGCGCTTAAAGCAATTGGCCAGTCAGGACCGAACCCGCTTCAACGAGTTGCTCGCCCAGGCCGAACAGAGGCTCCGCGACGGCGAGTACTTCTGGGCGGAGAGTCGCTTCCGTCGGGCCCTGAGGTTTGTCCCCGGTCATCCCCTGGCGACGGCGGGTATGGCCCATGCGCAGATCGGGGCGGGCTTGTATGTGCCGGCGGCGCTGACCCTGCGTCGGTTGCTGGCGACTCATCCGGAAATGATCGACGTGCAATATGACCAGAGCCTGTTGCCGAATCGGATTCGGCTCAAGACGGTGATCGACGCGCTGCAACGTCGTCTGCCCGAGCAGCGCGATCGGGCGTCCAACGCCTTCCTCCTCGCCTACATCGGACACCAGCTCGATGATCGTTCGCTCGTGAAAGCGAGCCTAACCATCATGGGCAAGGTTAGGAGCGACGACCCACTGCTGGGCCTGCTCAGAGAGGTGTGGCTCGGCGAGTTAGGGGCTCCGACTCAATTGCCCCAGACACCCGAGAAGTAGGACGACTCCGATAATCTTCGGCCCAACCGACCGGGGGAAGGGCGATCGGTCATTGGGGTGCTGTGCGACTGATCCAGCTCGTCAAGTCACCCTCCCTTTGCCCCGACCACCGACCACCCGCTTCAGCCACCATGCTGGTCCGGTCGATAATCTGTATAGATGAGTACGATCGGCTCACCCATTCTGACCTCGTTGCTACAGGTGGCTCAAGCCCAGCAGGTTGTGAGCAAAGCTCGCGATCGTGAACGCCGTGCCAGCGATCAGACTCGGCGATTTCAGGACCTTGTCGACCTGCACGTGGCTGGACTGGAGACGGCGGAGGCCGTCCGGGACCTGTCGTCCAACGACCCCGACAAAGCCGAACCTGACCATCAAGCCCCAGAGAAATCGGCCCAGCACGAGACTGAAGAAGATCAGTCTCAACTCGACGTCACCGCCTAATCGTTATTGAGAAGTCGGCGAACCGGCGTTTGCCTCATCGCGCTGCGCGTTCAGGCTCAGCGCTTTTCCGCCAGGAGCTCGTCGAGACTCAGCACAGCATGACGAAGATGCGGAATGACGATCGACCCGCCGACAACCAAGGCGACGTTCAACGCATCGATGATCTGCTCCTTGGTGTAGCCGGCCTTGACGCACTGCTCAAGGTGATAATCGATGCAGTCGTGGCACCGCAGGACGGTGGAGGCCGTGAGGCCGAGCAACTCCTTGGTGCGGCCGGGCAGGGCGCCGTCCTCGTAGGCGGCAGTATCAAGCCGAAGGAACCGCTTCAATCCCAGATGATCGTGGGCGGCGAGCCGAGCCTGACCTTCGGCCCGTTGCTGGCGAAACTGCTCGATCGACCGGCGTGGCATCGTCCAACAGTGTAGCGGCGGGGACCGTCGTCTCGCGATCATCGCCCCGTTGCTCGCGGTCAGGAGTTGATGGCCTGGGTGGGCGACGCCGCCGTTGTCGTGACAGGCTCAGGATCGAGAGGCGCGATCGTTGCCAAGACGGTGAGACCTGCCTTGACGCGCTGGCCAACGGCGACGTGCAGTGCGACTTCGGTCCGGTTCCCCAGGATGAGCTCGGTGCTGGAGCCGAACTTGATCATCCCGAAGCGCTGTCCCGCATCGACCCGATCGCCGACCTTGAGCCGGCACACAATCCGCCGCGCGATCTTGCCGGCGATTTGGCGCACGCCGATCGTTTGCCCATCGTCCAGCTTCAGCACAATGAGGTTCGACTCGTTCTCCGTCGCTGATTGAGGCGTGCGCGCGTCGTGGAACGCGCCGGAGGTGTGCCGAACGGAGACGACTTCACCGGCCGCTGGTGATCGGTTGATGTGGACATCCAGAACGCTCAGGAAGATGCGGATGACCGTGGCGGGTCCGCCGACCGCCTCGTGGTGATCGACGGTTTCGATCGCGCTGATTTTCCCATCAGCGGGGCAGAGCATGATTCGCGCGTCGTCGCTCGACGAGATGCGCCGGATCGGGTCGCGGAAGAACCACAGCACGCTCAGCCAGACCACAGCGACGGGGATCAGCCCCCACCACCACCCAAGCCACAGCAGGACCATGGCAGCCAGCGCCGCGACCGCGGTTGCCGATAGCCATTCACGAACGCCGTAGCGGGTCAGGACCATGGTTAAGTAGAGGCGGAGTGCTCTGTGAAAAAGCCCCGGACGTGTGCCCAGGGCTTGTAACATACACACATGCGCCGGGCGGCTCGCCGCTTACTCTGAGGCTTTGCCGACGAACAGCCCCACGAGCCCCAGAACAACGGTCAGGCCAAACAGCCCGCCGAACCATAGCCACAGGTTTAGGGCAAAGGACTGCGCCAGGGCGGGCGAGGCGCCGGTGACGCCGACGATGGCGATGATGGCTACACACACCAGGGCTGCCAAGGCCCCGAGCAACAAACCCGCGCCCAACCCGGACCCGCCCCCGTCGTAGGCCTCGACCACCACCGGCATGCTGGTCATCCCAGTTGGTTCGGCGGCGACCGCGTCGCCGGGGCTCTCGGTGCCGGCGGCTTCGAACAGCCCTGAGGCGTGGGCGGGAATCTCTACGTTATCGTCGCCGGCATAGACCTCCTCGAGCAACTCGGCGCCGAGTGACGTCTCATCTGATTCGCGGGTGAGATCCAACAGGCCGCTGCCCGAGCCCACAGCATCCAGGCTCAGCTCTTCCTCGACCGCCTCGCCGGCGCGAGTTCCTTCCGCTGCATCCTCACCCCCGTGATCGGTATCGAAGACGGAGACCCCCGTGCCCTCACGCGAGTCCGTCAAGCCTAACGATGACGCTTCGCTCTCCAGGGCCAGCCCTGACGACCCAGCACTTCCCTCGAGGTCCAGATGGACCTCCGAAGCATCGTCGTCGGTGCTGGCCAGCAGGTCGATCTGCTCGACCTTGAACATCAGCTTGTCGCGGTCACGAAACTCCTGGATCTGGCCGCTGGCCACCATTGCCTTGAGCTCGTCTTCGGTCTTGTCGAGCTTCTGGCAGACTTCCTCTAGCGTGTAAAACATCTTGGCCATGAACAAGGTCCTCCAGGCGTGATCGGTCCATCAAATTCAGCTGGAAGCTGGCAGGCCCCCGCCGGCCTGACGGCCCCGCTAGGCTCAAAGACCAGCCTCTGTCTGTGTACCGAGAACTCTACGCTAGCGATTCAGGGCGGTTCCAACAAGCCCCCACCGCCAAGAAACAGTCCGGCCGCAAGGCTCGACCAGTGAGCTGTGCCCTATCCAGCCGGCTCGTTCAGACCTTGAACACGAGAAACCGCGGCCGCAGATCGCGGTTCCGTCGCCTTCCCTTGATGCCTTGATGCCCTCCGCTTCAATACGTCCGCACGGTGACGTTCCAGTCGCCGCGGTCGAGGTTGATGATCATGTAACGCAGGGCGTCGGCGGCGTGGTCGTGGCCGTCCTTCACCGGCGTCTCCGCTTCCGGTTTCTCCGGCGGGTAGTGGTACATGGTCAGCGCCTCAATGAGCGTGTTACAGCGGGAGTGAATGCGCAAGCCGACCGCACCGTCAGCCCGTTGCAGCCGCCGGCGAACCGCCTTGACCCCCGTCTCGATCCCGACGCACCGAGCACGGACGGCATAGCCGGCTCGCCGCCACAGGGTGATCGTGCTCGTGCCGGTGTGTTCGTTGCGTTGATGACCAGCCGGGTCGGCGCCGATCCAATCCGGCTTCGGCCATGCCCGCTGCTTGGCCTGCGCGATGATCTGCTCAGTCGTGTGCTCGCGCACAACAAGCTCGTCCACGATGTGCAGCACGTCGCGATCATCGACAAAGGCCCAGAGCAGGACGGTGGGCGAGCGGTAGCCGAAGTCGATGCCCCCGATCCATGTGTAGCGGTCGCGTCGGTTTGCGGCCGTGACGATTGGGGCGATGTCGAAATCGCTAACATGAACTTTGGGCGCGAATTCCGGGTAGACCGAATCCGAACGGCTCGGCCGCCGGCAGAGCATCTCCGACTGCCACGTTTCCGCGCCAACTCGACCGAGCTGTTGAATGGCATCGTCGATCTCGATGAAGCCGCGGGCGCGTTTGGCCTCGCCCTGACAATCCTGCCACAGCGGACAGGCGGCGCATGATCGCTGCGGTTCGCACCGGCGCAACACGTCCAGGACGCTCCAACGGAACACCCGCCGATTCGTGGCCGACGAGTCCCGCACCAGGCGCTGCATGAGCCCGAACGGACGGTGCATCGTGCTCAGCGCTTCGATCGAGGCGGGCACGTAGACCTCGCCGCATTGGCCCGAGCGCGTCACGAGCTGGGCCGCTTCCCAAATATCCACCTCAAACAGCTCCACCTCATCGCAACGAACCTTGTGTACGCGCTGACCTCTGACCGCAGTCTGCGATTGAGCCAGGACCTCGACCCGCGAGCCGTTGCGCAACTGAACCGCATGGCCGGTGAACTTGCCGTCGATGAGGTCCCCGAAGAGGTCGGACTCCAGCAGCCGCCTCAGGTAGCGATACATCTTCGACGACTGGTCGAACGATCCACCGAGGATTCGGATTTCGATGCCTGGCTTGAACAACATATCCAGGAGGGTGGCGATCGCGCCAAGCTGCGTCTTGCCCCCGCCGCGGTTGGCCCACACTACGCAGTCGCGCGGCTGGCGGTCCTCGAAGTACGCGTGCTCAAGGTAGGCAAACGGTGCGGAATGTCCGGTCACGATCGGCCGGCGGGGAATGTCAAATCCCAGGACGATGCGGATATAAGCGTGCAACTGTTTCGGCGACCGTGGGGCAATCAATCGGACGGCTCGGCGAACGGCGAGCGCGTCGCGGTGGCTGACTGTTTGCTTGTGGTCGGCGCCGTTGGCTTGGTGCGCCGGTTTCACGGCACGTCCTCTTCGCCGAGTCGCTCGAGCGCGTCCAAAATGGCGCGCTCATCCGGGGCGGGCGGCGGCGTATCGCTACTGCCCGTGCTTGGCGGACTGAACACCCCGAGATCCGCGCGGAGCAGATCGACACAAGCTTTGCGAGAAAGCTCGCCCTTCTCCTTGTCCGTGGCGATCTCAATGAGTCGAACCGCCGCCGCCGCGCGGTATCCGCTCAACAGCATCTGGGCCCGTGTGTCGGCGAGCCTGGCCAACCCCTCAAGCGTGCGTGCGTTGGCCGGGTCCACCGCCCAGGCGGCAAGTTCCGCCAGACTCATTCCGACCTGTGCCGCGATCTCAGCCGGTCTGAGCGTGCCCTCAAGCAACTGCTCAACGAGAAACGCGGTCATCGCTTTGGTGTTTCGCCGCAGACGACGCGAAACGGTCATGGATGCTCTCCGTGACAAGCCATAGTGGGTACGTGTTCACACAAAGGCGGACGATCGTCAGCGGCTAGGGGTGACGAACGGTTGAGCCCAGTTCGAGCAACGCCACCAGCGCTTCACTTCGATCGCGTGCGACCGCTTTGAGTCGATCGAACAGCCGGTCGCGCTGCGGTGCGGTGAGGAAAAAGGTCACCGCCTGCGGCATCGAAGCGAGGTCCGGCGGCGGCGAAGGCGACGGCGGCGCTTGGGTCGCCTCGATCAATTTGCGAATCTTTTGCACGTCCTCCGGAAGCTTCGCTGCAAGTTCGCTTAGATCGCACAGGTCGGCAGCGCGCTTCAGCAGCGCGCCGCGGCGATACGGATCATCCTCGCCGCACAGTCGATTCAACGTCAGCAGCAGCAGATCGGTCTGCGCCTCATCGACGTCCCAGATCTCGCAGCACGCCTCCGTCCTCCCAAGCTGATGCAATGCCTTGGCGCGGTGGTGGCCGTCGAGGATTTGATATCTCCCCGCATGTTGCGGATGAGGACGGATGATCAGCGGCGGGTACTTGCCGTTGTCGCGAATATGGGCGACGAGCTTTGCGAGCACGTCCTCGCCCATTCGATTGGCGTTGTCGGGATGATCGTCGAGTAGGTCAAGTGCAATGGTCGGCATGGTGGGGAGCTCACGTGCAAGAGGGTGTTGTCAAACGCCCTCGCTCCCGCCGTGATGGTTGTCATTGCCGCAGGGTGTTTAGAGACGTCAAGTTGAGCCGTGGTGATACAGGTAATACACAGGTTGACTGAGCAGCCGGTCCCGGGCGGCCGCCAAGAGTTCTGCCAGTGACATCGCCGCAATACGTTCTTTGGTGGTTCTAAACGCTGCGCGGTGCCAACGTCGAAGCTCCGACTCGATCCATCGTCGATCGTCTGCACTTTTGGTTTCAAGAGCAGCAACGACGAGGCGAAGCGAAGCAAGTGAACCGGAGTTCAAATCAAGCCGGTCGAAGGCGTCGAGCAGCCGGGCGTACTCCGGTCGCGGCGGCCGGTCGTAACGGACCATCCCCGCGCGTTCGAAGAAGGGATGGACGCGCCCCATGGCGGCCAGCGCTTCGGTGTACGCTGTTTCGGGGTCGTCAAGGGCGTGTCGAACCAGCCGCACGGCCAGACCGATCCCTCGCCATTGTGGATGGATGACAACTCGGCTGATCGTGCGGACTTCGCGGTTCACCATCGCCGCCGCCCCGAGCACGCCTATTCCCCGGTATCGATCGTTCGTCGCGCGGTCTCGAAGCTGACAACCCAATGATGGCAAACTGCGGACCAGCACACCGACGATCGTTGTTTCGTCGGGGCGACCAACGAACCGGCTGGCGACCGTTGGCGCGCGATGAACCATCCGGTACACGGCGGTCACCGCGCCGGGTCGGCCTGACTTGTAATGAAACGAGGCGAGTTG
>JADFNO010000223.1 GCA_022563315.1 Planctomycetota bacterium
CCACTTTGTCGGCGACGGCGCGAAAGCGCTCGAAATCGATCACGCGCGAATAGGCGGAATATCCACAAAGAATGATCTTGGGTTTGTGCTGAAGCGCGAGTTTTTCGACCGCATCGTAGTCGATGTAACCGTAGTCGGCGCGTGATTCGTCGTAGACCAGCGGGTAGTGGACGGGCTTGAGCCACTTGCCGGAGATGGAGACGGGCGAACCGTGGGTGAGATGTCCGCCGTCGGAAAGGACAACGCTCATCAGCGTATCGCCGGGCTCGAGCAGCGCGAAGTACACGGCCAAGTTGGCGTTCGCGCCGGAGTGGGGCTGCACGTTGGCGAACTTGCAACCAAAGAGTTTCGTTGCGCGATCGATGGCCAGTTGCTCAGCCCGATCGTAATTGACGCAGCCGGAATAGTACCGTTTGCCTGGATATCCCTCGGCATACTTGTTGGTCATCCACGACCCCATGGCGTGCATTACAGCGGGGCTGACGTGGTTCTCACTGGCGATCAATTCGATTGTGTCGGCTTGGCGCTGGGCTTCGTCGGCGAGCAGCGACGCGACTTCGGGATCGTGTTCGTCCAGGAGTCGCAGCAGGCTCTCAGACAGTGTGTCCAAGGCCGTCGCGGAAGTTGTCGTTTGGGCAGTCATAGCGACAGTGTACGGCGGGTCGCTCGCCTCGCCCAGTCATGTACGAGAGATCGCTACCACAAGGCGAGCAGGAAATCAGGGTAGATGAACCACAATGCTGCCAGATACAGGAGGAACAACATCCCGGACAGGAGCACGGCTACGAACCAGCTGTGAGGCATCCGAAGGTAGTGGCGAATCGACGTTGCCCACCAAATGATGATCAGGGCGGGCATGAAGTAGCGGCTCAACACATGAGCGCAACGGAGCATCAGATAAATGAGAGGGTCCAGAGCGTATCCAATGCTTATACAAAGCATCGAGCCGACGATCGCGGTAACCGGTATGAAAAATCCGTAGGCGGAGACGCGCGCGATGTGACCCCAACGCACTTTCGCTCGGCGGCGCGACACCGGCAGCAACACAAAGCTCAGCGGCAATAGCAACCACATCCAGACACCCAGGCCGAACCATGCGATGGTCAGGTCAATACGAGGGCGGCCAGTGAGGGGATTTACGGAAAATACATCCTCCTGGAGGGCCCGAGAATGAAGTCGCCTCGGCCCCGGGTATGGAATGACCGCGCCTTGCAGAGTGATTATCCCACGTGAACGTTTACTAAATGGCGTAAGCACAGCCTCGATCACGGCGTCGAGGGGCGAGTGATTGATTGAATCGCCTGCCGCCATTATCGCCTGAAGCCTCTGAATCTCTGCGAGCACAGATTGGCGTTGCCAGGGGGCGTCCGGCGGAACATAAGACTGTTGCAACCGGATGATAGATTGGGCAATTTCCTGCCGGGTCGTCGTCAAAATCTGCGCGATGTTGGATCGAACACGGAGCGCAGCAGCTGACTGAATGGTGACGTAGCTCGCCAGCAGGGGAAGGCAGAGTATGGCGATATACATGACCAGTCGCCGCCAGCGGATGGGCATGGACATCTTCAGCGCACGCCAGAACCCAAACGGCCAGAATGAACGGATGAAAGTTGCGAGGCTCGCGCGCAAAAGGACACCTCGGCGCATTCCGGGGGCGAACTCGATACACCACCGCGGCTCGAACTTCTCGGGATGAAGGACTTCGGCCCAGGCAAACTGCAAGCCACATTCGGTACAGGTTCCGTGAAGCGGGCATTGATCGGTCCACGTTCCGATCGCCCCGCGCAGGTCGTAGCCACAGCGCGGGCAGCGGGCTCGGCCGGCCAAGTTCTGCTCAGAGGTGACGGGTGCGGTTGCGGTCATGTCCCCCTGCCCTACGATGATTGGGACTTCGTCCATCTACTGTACCAATCCGATGCCAAGTTGCTTGCTGTTCACGTTGATTGCCCTACTTGTCGGGGAAAGTTCACCCCCATTGATCGTCATAGATGGCCGATTCGACGATTGGGACCCAGTCCAACCGACGCTGATCGATCCCGTCGATGCCCTCGGCGAGACGATCGAATTGCGCGAGGTTCGACTTGCATCCGACGGGCGGTTCGTCCATTTGCTTGTCGATTTCGGCAGAACTGTGAACATCCAGAAACTGGATGTGGCCGTTCATCTCGTGCTGGATGTTGATGGGGAAAGATCAACAGGACGACTCACGTTCGGACTCAGCGGCGCGGACCTCGACATTATTCTCAGCCCCGACGCCCCACTTGGTCGCGATCGGCGTCCCGGCGGCGTTGCACTTGTTTCGACCATGCCCAATGCGCCGTCTCTGAACCCGTATGACATCGGGTTCACGTTCGGGCCGACCTACGCCAGCCGGCGCTTCGAGTTTCGCATCGAGCGCGGCGCGAAGCTTGCGGGAATTCCAACTGTCTTGGCCGGCGGTCGAATGCAAGGAAGGATTGTTTGCACCGATCCCGAGGGAAGTATCATCGACCAAACTGCGGTGTTTGGTTCCGACCTCGCACCTTTGAGGATCGCTGAGCAAACCGCGACCGCTCAACTTCCGTCCAAAATTCCGGGGGCGGGGGCGCTGCGCCTCATGAGCTGGAACGCGGCCAATGGATCGCTGTTCGATCAACCCGAGCCGTTCGTGCGTGTGCTAGCGGCGATCGATCCCGATGTGATCTTTTTGCAGGAACTGACGGATCGGAGCTCGGCAGCGCAGCTTCAATCATTTCTCAATCGCCGGTTGCTTCCTGACGGATCGAACCAATGGCAGGTTGTCTTCGGCGCAGGCGGCGGCAATCTGCGCTGTGCAGTGGCGTCGAAGCTGCCGCTCGAATCGGCCGAGCCGTTTGAACTCCTGCCGTATCCCGATTGGCCGCAGCGATCGCTCCGTGTGGCCGGCGCTTTTGTTCAGTTTGCCAACAAGCGGCTGCTGTGTATTTCCGTTCACCTTCGCTGCTGCGGCGGGATCGGAAGCCAACAGGATTTTATTCGCATTCTGGAAGTCGAGACCATTCGCGAGGAGCTGCGGAAGTTGGCCGAGTCGGGAACGTTCGATGGCGTCATCGTGGCCGGCGATTTCAATCTGGTCGGTTCGCGCCGACCGTTGAACTTGCTGACAACCCGGCTGGATATAACCGGTCTTTCGTTGATCGAAGCTGAGCCGTATCAACTGGATGGCCTGTCGAATGCGACGTGGTCTGATCGGAAGCAGTCATTTGTGCCCGGCCGATTGGACTACCTGTTGTTTTCCAGCAGCACCTTGGCGTTGCGGAACACCTTTGTCTTGGACGCGCGCGACCTCAATCCGGACGCCCTGCACCGCCTTCGTCTGCGAAGCGATGACACCGCCTCGGTGTCGGACCATTTCCCGGTCGTGGCGGAGGTTCAGTGGATTCCATCCAAGCGATGATTGTTCGTGGTAGGATTGTTGCGTTACAATTTGCCAGCCCTTGTCGTTATCAATCAGTAGTCAAATCCGGGGGTCAATTCCGGGGGTCGAGGTGCTCCAATGATCCGCATTCCAGTTCGATACCGAATCCTCAGGACCCCCACCGGTCGGTTCGCGCTGATTGAGGATGAGCGTGGCTCGCTGTCAACAACCTGGCTTGATCTGACTGACGATTGCCACGGCTTACCCGATGACGCGATTCAGGATGAGAGGCTGCGGCCGGAACTGGCTGTGCGTTTGGAGCGATACTTCGCCGGCGAGGTGGTGGACTTTGATGATGTCCCCACGCCGACCGGAAGTCCCTTCATGCGTCGATGCTGGGAGGCGTGCCGATCGATCCCGAGAGGCGAAACGCGCAGTTACGGCGAGTTAGCGACGATGGCGGGCGGGCGAGGCAACGCTGCACGCGCAGCCGGCCAAGCGATGCGACGCAATGGGCTGCCCATCATCATCCCCTGCCATCGAGTGATTTCCGCTGCCGGCCACCTGCACGGGTTCAGTGGAAGCTGCGACCAAGGCGGACCCGCACTGGCGGTCAAGCGGGCGTTGTTGCAGATGGAGGGTGCGCTGAAGCGCAGCGAGCCTGGTTCGACGGACATATTTCGCAACGATCCCATGCCTCTTGTGAGTAGTATGGATACGTGCGGCATCTAACCTACGCCCGGGCAGAGGACAATCGACGATGAAGCTCACGATAGTCGGCACCGGGTATGTCGGACTGGTTTCCGGAGGCGGTTTCGCCAACACCGGTAACGACGTAACCTGCCTCGACATCGACGAAGAAAAGATCGCGAAGCTCGCCCGCGGCGAATGCCCGATCCACGAGCCAGGGTTGAGTGAATTGATCGCCCGGAACGTCGATGCCGGCCGACTTCACTTCACCACCGACAAACATCACGCCTACGCCGAAGCCGAGGTGATTCTCATCTGCGTCGGTACGCCCGCAGCCGACGACGAAGGTTCGGTCGATCTCTCGGCCGTCATGGCCGCGGCCCAAGATATCGCGGAGGCAATTGAGCGCGGCACGACCGATGCCGCGCCCAAGCTCGTTGTAGTGAAGTCAACAGTGCCGGTGGGGACAACGCATCGTGTCCGCGATCTGATCCGCAAAAGAACGAGCCGGCCATTTTACATCGCCAACAATCCGGAGTTTCTCAAAGAGGGCGCTGCGGTCAACGACTTCCTCCGGCCGGATCGGGTCATCTTCGGCGTCGACGACGATGCGGCGGCCCAGCGGCTGCGCGATCTGTACGATCCATTCGTTCGCCAGGGGAACCCGATCATCGTCACCGACATCCCTTCATCGGAGATGATCAAATACGCCTCGAACGCGATTCTGGCCTGCCGGGTCAGCTTCATCAACGAGATCGCCAACCTGTGCGAATATTACGGCGCCGACATCCGCGCGGTGC
>JADFNO010000224.1 GCA_022563315.1 Planctomycetota bacterium
ACGGCCCCCAGTTGCCGAGCAAGATGAGCAGATCCTTCACGCCGACGTCGTTGCTGTTGTCGAAGTCGGCGGGGCAGTCTCCCTTCTTCGGGCACGGCCCCCAGGCGCCCAGCAAGAAGAGCAGATCCTTCACGCCAACGTCGCCGCTGCCGTCGAGATCAGCCGGGCAGAGCGGCGCTAGGACGGTGACCACCACGTCGATCTGGCTGTAGGTCACCTCGTATTGCCTGTCACCGTCGATCACCGTAAACTCCTGGCCGCCGATCGAAGCTGCGGTGAGAACCGTGAACATCTGCCCATTGGTCGGCTCGTCGCCGCTGACCACCGAAAGCATGAGCGTCGTATTGGACAGCTCGGCGTGGCCGGTGATGGCGAGACGGTCGCCGCCGGATGCGCTCAGCTCGATGTTCAGCACGCCAGTGGGGGTTTGAAGGTAGTCGCCGTGGATGTTGAGCGTGCCGATGGACAGGCCGGGGCTGGCGAGACCGGAATTCGTGACATTCCCAGCAAGGATGCCATCGCCGTGGACCTCACCGGTGTCGCTGATGGTAATTTGCGGTGCGGCGACGGCGCCGCCATTGCTGACGGTGAGCGAACCGACGCCGAAGTTTCCGACGGCCAACGAGACCAAGTTCGTCCAGGTTGAGCCGGGACCATCGACGAGCGCGGCGCCGTTGGATCCGGCGAAGCTGCCCACGAAGCCGGCGGTATTGAAGACGGACCCGCCGTTGGTAATGTTCAGCGTCCCGGCGCCGAAGTCGCCGACGTAAAGATCCGACAAGTCGATCCAGGTCGAGCCGGGCCCATCGACGGTCACCGTGCCGCTGGAACCGGCAAAGAGGCCGAGGTAGCTGGGGCCGCTTAGCATCGCGCCGCCGTCGGCAATATCGAGCGATCCACTGCTTTTGGGTTCAATGCCGACGATGAACAGGCCCGGATTGATCCATTGCGAGTCCGCGCCGGTTACGGTGACGCTCCCCGCCCCTTTTTCGCCGCCGATGAATCCGTCGCTACTCAACACGAAGCCGCCGGCGGAGACGGTCAGGTCGCCGGGGCCGATGTTCAGTTCGCCCTCGATTTCCCACGCCGAATCGAGGTCGGTCACGGTGACGGCGCCGGGGGGCCCGTCCTCGTTGCCGATGAAGGCCGAGCCGCAGTCGACCTTGGCGCCGTTCTCGATGAGCAGCGAGCCATTGCCGACGTTAAGTTCCTCCGTTATTTCCCAACTGGTATGTGTGTTCTTTGAGTCAGTGCCGGTAACAGTCACCGTCCCCTCGGAACCGGGTTGGTTGGCGATCTGAGCTCCGCTGCATAGTACGTTACCGTGGTTCAAAATGGCGAGCGTGGCTGAGCCGCCGGCACCGATGACCAGTCGCCCGAGGAACCTCCACTCGCTGTCATCGACGGTAACGGTGACGCACGCGTCCGGGTGCTGAGCCAATAGCGTAAAGGTGAACGGATCAAGTGGACCGGTCCGGACAAGCGTACCGCCGCTTTGGAGGGTCAGTGAGCTGGCGCCGGCTTCCGTTCCCACCGCGTAGTCGTTCGCCAATACCGACGCGAAATTGGAGATCGTCAGGGAGGAACCGGGGCCTTCGCATGCGCCGCTGCCACGGATGTTCAGGAATTGCTCAATCGTCACCGAGGTAGAGATAGGACCCGGCACCGGCGAGAGCGAGAGCGAGCCCTGAATGTCGAGCCCGCCGGAATGGAGCCAAAATAGATCTGAGAGGGTCATGGAACCGGACGGATGAATCAACGCTCCATTGCCGCTGAAGAGTTGCCCGTCGGAGATCGTGACCATGCCCTCGACGTCGATAGATGATGGCCCGGTGAAACCGAACAGTTCGTAGTTGTTTCCGTTCAGGTTCAGCGTGCCGTCACCCAACGGAGGGACGCTGAGGCGGTCGTTTTCGACACTAGATTTACCAAGTGTGACGAGTGGGAAGCTGATGTTGAAGATCGCCGTGTCGAACTGCCCGGGGGCGCTCATGGGGTTCCAGTTGAGTGGATCGGCGAATGTCGTGCCATCCCCACCACCGGTCCATTCGATGTCGTCGGCGTGAACCGGCCCAGTGATCAGCACCGATATTGCCGCGGCAAGAAGTGGCGTTATTCGTTGTCGCATCCTTTTCTCCTCCGCTTGAAGCGACCGTTCTCATATGGCTTCGTCAGGGGTCGACCACCCAGCCATTCGCATACCAGTGTAACGGCCGCCCACGATTTTCAAGCCTAAATTCCCGCCACTTTCGCGCTTGGAGTACGTAGATCAGGCCTTGGCCTTACTCGCTTGTTATCGGGCAGGCTCAAAGGCTACCGTACGGATGCGCCGTCCCCAGCGCGCCGCCGCGTCCTTGCGAGCGGTCTTCGCCGAATTGCGTCAACCTATCCACCGCGCAATCGTAGACGCGTTTAGCAGTACCCATCAAAGCGGCGCGCTGGCGATGCCATGATGCCTTCTTCTTCATCTACCCCCAATTGCCGAGTAGGGTGAGCAAGTCCTTGACGCCGACGGTGCAGTCACCGTCGAGGTCGGCTAGGCAAGCTTTGCAATCGGGGCAGGGGCCCCACAACCCGAGCAGTATGAGCAAGTCCTTGACGCCCACGGATCCGTCGCCGTCCAAATCGCCGGGAATCGGATCGCCGAGTTGGAGGAACGTGGCGATGGCGGGCACGCCGCCCGAGTTGAGGATAAACAGCATGTAGTAGCCCGGAGGGGCGTTGTTGGCGTTGGGCGGTCCAACCGCGATCAACCGATCCTCGGCCTCGGCCGCGACCGTGAAGTCGATCTCCACGAACCGCTGCGTGTAGTTGCCGGAATGGGTCACAGCCGAGAGTGCGATGAGGGCCACGGATTCAATCTCGGCCGCCTGGGGCGTGTCGATCGTGAACGGCTGTCCATAGCCGATGCGGATCGGAGCGGCCGTGATCAGCGGTCGTGGCCCTTGGAACAGATACGCGGGCTTATAGATTTCGGCCCAGAACGCACTTGGTCCGGAATTCTGCCCGGCAACCAGAACTCGACCATCTGCTAGCAGCACGGTTGTGGCGTGGTACATTCGCCCAAAAACATGTGGCGGCAATTCGGTCCACGACTCCGTTTCCGGATCGAACAGTTCGGGAATAAGCACGGGGTTGCCGAACAGTCCATCCGTGCCCCCGCCGACGACAAGGACGGTTTTGTTCGGCAGGATGAGGGCATCGGCGTGTCCGCGGGGGTGATTCATTGACCCTGTCCATTGCCATTGGGGCGTCGGCTGGGAGAGGTCGATGATCTCGCACGTTCCCGTCACGGGGAAGCCGCCGCCGATGATCATTATTTGATCGGTGCGTCCGGGAATAAGCACACTGGTTCCATTACCCCGCCCGCCGAAGTTCGAGTGATCGACAAATTGCCAGAGGCCGGCTTCGGGATCGAACGTGAAGGTTCCCGCTTCGGGGCCGACGTGGGCGACCTTTCCCGAAGTCAACAGATGCAGTCGTGGATACAACTGCACGAAGCGCTCGCCTCCGGGGACGACCTCGAGCCCGCGGCCAGGCGTGAACACCTCCATCACCGGCGTGAGCTCGCACGCTTGGTCGAGTCCCGAGAGAATCAGCACTCGTCCATCGCCGAGCGTGATATTCGTGGGATACCACCGCCCCACACTCATGTCACCGAGCTGGGTCCAGGTCTGTGTGAACGAATCAAACGTGTTGGTAACGGTACGCCCCTGGAACTGGCAGTCGTAATCATTTCCGCCCGTTACGAACAGTGAACCGTCGGGAAGGAAGGAATGACCGCTACAGAAGATGTCGGTGTTCATATTCACGACACTGAACTGTTCGGTGACGGGGTTCCACAGACGGGCTCGTGAGCCGTCCTTGTCACCGGGGTAGGAATAGTGCAGCACCTCACCGGTGGGCATGACGGCGGCGTGGATCGCGATCACATCCCAAAGCATCGGCGGCTGCCACTCCCCGCCGGAGCTGGGATCACCGGCGGGCAGCGCCCCTTCACCTACGGATCGATTCTCGTGAGGTCGGGACGACACGACGGCGGCGCGCCCCGTGTCGTTGAAGCCGTCGCCCGACATATCAGAAGCCCTCTGGGGTGCGGGCTGGGGCGCGGCATACGCCGATACCGTCAGCAGAAGAATGCCGATCAAGGTGGTCGTCGCCATCGCGATTGTCCGTTTGTGTTGTTCAGCCATTCCGGGGAACCTCCGCGTAAGGCCGGGCCAGGACGCTTGCTGCACGCCCGGCTCTATAGATGGATCATAGGGATTTGGCAGGCTCAACGCCTGCCCTACGGCTGGAATTCCTGGCCCGCAGTCCCCTCGCGGCGGACGGTCGAGCCCTCGCCGTTGAGGCTCGGGCTCGACTCCGCGGCGAGACGCCACGGCTCTGATATTTGGTTGCGGCTATCAGTGAAAGTGAATCCCCAAGTGCCTTCTCTTCGCCATGATGCCATGATGCCATCGGCGAAACGGCACGTTGCTCCGGTCCCCCCGGCGGGTCAAGCCCGCCGGCGAAACACGGCGCTCAATGTCTCGCCTAATGCCAAATGCCAAATGCCTAGTGCCTTCTTCACGGACACGGTCCCCAGTTGCCGAGCAAGATGAGTAGATCCTTCACGCCGACGTCGCCGCTGCCGTCGAAGTCGGCGGGGCAATCTCCCTTCTTCGGGCACGGCCCCCATGCCCCCAGCAAGAAGAGCAGATCCTTCACGCCAACGTCGTTGCTGTCGTCGAGGTCCCCGGGGCAGTTTCCGGGGGCGGCAGCATCAAAGAGGTATGCCGAGCCGGACCAGGCGCCGTTGTCGTCGTCCCCGTAGGCCCCGACGATGGCCGTGGTACCGCTGATCG
>JADFNO010000056.1 GCA_022563315.1 Planctomycetota bacterium
AGCGGCAGCCAGTTCACGCCGCGGTCCTCATCGAGGCCGAAATGCAGCGAGCCGTCCGGAAACAGGACGAATCGGCCGGGGCGCAGGTGTACCGGCGGCGTGGGCTCGCCGTCAAGGGTGCCGAGAATGGTCAAATCAACGGTGAAATCGGCCGGCGCGCCGGAGAGCGGGTCCACGGCGTAATCGGGCGCGGCCGTGCAGCCGCCGAGCGTTATCACGATCGCGATCGTGCATCGGGGGAGTCGCACGGTGGGCATGGCAGGAGTGTACGTCGATGCGCCAGCACAGCAAGTGATCGCGGCGAGCCTCCTGCGACGGCCGTGTCCCGGCCCAGGGCGCCGCGGGCGACTTTGTCGGTTGGCCCGCGCTGCGGTACCTTGAGCGGCGCGATGTATGCGAGCGTGAACTGGATCAATGCGTATCTCGACCCGCCGGCCAGCGCCGATGAGCAGGCCGAGCTGCTTACACGCGCCGGGTTCCCACTGGAAGGGCGCGCCGATGTAGACGGTGGCGACGTCCGGCAGGACTTCGAGATGGCGTCCAACCGCGGCGACGTCGGGTGTCACGTTGGGATGGCGAGGGAAATCGCCGCGATCTCAGGCCGCACGCTCAAGGCCCCCAGGCCGAGCCCCCGCCCCACCGCGGGGCCTGCCGATCAGTTCGTGACCGTCATCAACAAGGCGCCCAAGCTCTGCCCCCTGTACACCGGGCGGGTCATTCGCGGTCTGCGGGTCGGCCCGTCGCCGAAGTGGCTCACCGATCGGCTCCTGGCCATCGGCCAAATCCCACGCAACAACCTGGTCGATATCGCCAACTTCGTGCTGTTTGAGCTGGGCCAGCCGACGCACGTGTTCGACCTGGCCAAGCTCAGCGGCGCGCAGATCGTCATTCGCATGGCAAAAGACGGCGAGTCGTTCCTGCCCATCGGTGAAGGCGCGGCACACGTGAAGCTCACCGAGCAAGATCTCGTGATCGCCGACGAACGCCGCGCGGTGGCGATCGCCGGGGTCAAAGGCGGGGCCGAGACCGCCGTCACCGAGACGACGACTGACATACTGATCGAGGCGGCCAGCTTCGATCCCGTCACCGTGCGCAACAGCAGTCGCCGGCTCAACATCGCCAGCGATTCAAGCTACCGGTTCGAGCGCGGCGTCCACCCGGGTCAAGTGGATTTCGCAGCCGAGCGCTTAGTGGAGCTGATCCTCGAGTTGTGTGGCGGCGAGCTGTGCGAGGGCGTGCTGGCGGAGGGACAGCCGATTCCCGAGCCGCGCACGACGAGCATGCGCCCGGATCGCTGCCGAGCATTACTCGGCATCGAGATCAGTAACGAGCAGATGCTGCAATGGCTGGATCGACTCGAATTTCGGCCGCGGCTCGAGGGCGAGATTGTTCACTGTGTTGTGCCGATCTACCGCCTCGATATTCATCGCGAAATTGATCTCATTGAAGAGGTGAGCCGAATGTCCGGGCACGACACGATTCCGGTAACTGAGACGATCGAAGTTCGCGTCGCGCCGCCGCAGGCGACTGAGCTTGCCCGGCAAGCCGTGGCGAACCTCCTCGTCGGGATGGATTTCGTGGAGACGGTCACACACTCGCTTTTGGCCGAGAAGCTGGCTGAACCGTTCTTGCCCCCAGGACGCTCGGCGCTGCGCGTGGACGACGCGCGGGCCAAGGCCGAGCCGGTGTTACGTCCGTCTATTGTCCCGAGCTTGCTGCGCGTCCGCGCCCGCAACCGCGACCACGGCGTGAAGCAGCTTCGACTCTTCGAATCCGCGTCAACATTCGTCAACGCTGACGATGCGCACCGGGAGCATGTTCGGCTCGCGATCATTACTGACATGGATCGCATCGATGACGGCCTACGACCGATCCGCGGCGTCGTGGAGCGGTTGGCCGAACTCATATTCGGCCACGAGGCGACGATCCAAGTGAGCCCGTGTAACGACGCAAAGTGGCTCGACCCCGGCGCGGTGGTGAGACTGAACGGCGACGAAATCGGTCGGCTGGGCGTTGTAGCACCGCATGTCTTGCGTTTGTTCCAACTCGATGAGCCGATCGCGGCGGCGGAGCTTGAGTTGCCGCAGTTTTACGACCGTTATCCACCAGCCACGGAGGCTCAGGCGCTGCCGACTTTCCCCCGGGTGGAGCGCGATATCTCGGCCATCGTGTCTGAGCAGTTGCGTTGGGAGCAGCTCGACAACGTGGTTCAGAAGTTGAAGATCGATGTTTTGGAAGCGGTCGAGTTCGTGACGACGTTTCGTGGCAAGCAGATCGGACAGGATCGAAAATCGGTGACGGTGCGGCTGCGATTCCGCGCTCCCGACCGAACGCTGACCACTGAAGAGGTGGACGGGCATGCGGCGAAAGTGGTGGCGGCAATACAGTCGCAGCTCGGGGCTGAGATTCGGGAGTAGCAACGGTGATGACAATCGGCCAAGAACGTGTCGAGGACCTGCTCGCAGCGATTGCCGCGAAAACGCCCACGCCGGGTGGAGGCGCGGTGGCCGCGATCACCAGCGCCTTGGCGGCTGCGCTGGGGCAAATGGTCGTCAACTACTCCTGCTCCAAACCGTCGCTGGCGGATCACAAGGAGCTGCACGAGGAGGCCCTGCGCACGCTCGCGGAACTGCAAGGCTCAGCGCTTCGGCTTGCCGACGCCGACGCCGAGGCGTTCGCACATCTTTCGGATCTGTGGGGACTCCCGGCGGATGATGTGCGTCGTCAAGCCGAATGGAATGACGCCGTCGCCGCCGCCATCGACGCGCCACGTCAGGTCATGGGGGCGTCGATGGCCACACTGCGACTGACCGAACGACTGTCGGGCAAGACGGTCCGCAATCTGCGCAGCGACTTGGCGATCACCGCCCTGCTGGCCGAGGCTGGGGCTCGGGCTGCCGCCTGCAACGTGCGAATCAACATTCCGCTGCTGAACGACAAGGCGGAGGCAGCTGAGTTGGAAGCCGAAGTCGTCGGTGTTCTTCAGCAGGCCGCAAGAATCTGCGCAGCCGTACAAGAAGCGTGTATCACCTGAAACGAGTATGGTTGCCATCGCCGGTTGCACCGGCGGGTGAAGCGAGACGCATTGCACGGCCGATACTGAGTACGTGAGCGATCCGGAGGAAATTGTAAGAATCGAGGGCGTTCAGTTCGCACAGGGCCGCCTCAAGCTGCCGCCGGGACCGCGCCGCAGGTTTCTGTCGGTCCTGTACCGGTGCTGTCATGTCTATGGGCGGCTCTACCGGAACAAAGATGCGACCGCCTACGTCGGGCGGTGTCCGGGCTGCGGGGGGCCGGTGTTTGCCCTGATCGGGCCGGGCGGCACGAACAAACGACTGTTCGAAGCGAATTAGCCGTCCGCCGGCCGCTGAACGCTCACAGATCGATGGCAATACGTATCAGAGCAAGCGCTTGGGCGCTTCGCCGACCGACACCTGCGTCGCGGCGGGCATGGGCTGCCTGGCGGGCGACGGTTGCTCTGCCTCAACGGGCACCACCGTTCGACCGAGCGCGCCGGCCGATCGCCCTGCGCTATGAAGACTGGATGCGGCGATGTTGGACGCCTCCTGCTCCAAGGCAGGATCGATCGCTTCGTTGGCCTTCACGGGAAGCACGCCCTCCAACGCGCCGCTGAACCGGAATCCGAGCAATACGAACCCGAGGAGGCATAGTCCAGGCAGTAACAGGAACCGGGCGTAGTACTGCAAGCCAAAACCCGACCCAACGTTGCGGTACCTGGCGATCTCAACCTCCTGAATCATGTGCCGGTAGGTGCTCAGAGCGCCGTCCTGCCACGGCATACCGAGCCACCCACCCAGGGGCAGGGCCAGCAGCGTCAGCACGATCGCCCACGTCAAAGCAGAGATGCCTCGATCCAAGCGAGGCGCGCCGCACAACGTGCCCAGAACCAAGCCCACGGCCACGAGCGGGCACAGCGTCAAAACAGCCAGCATCCCCAGCGTTCTCGCCGTAGACGTGCCGGCGCTGAACAGCCGATCGTAGTGACTGAGCGCACGACGTTCAGGCATACCGGGCGCTGCTCTCTTCGCCGCGTTCCGCCGGCCGGCCTCGGTCGCGGTGATGATCGACGGCGGCTGGTTGTCGGCCGCCTGAACCACCAGCGGCGTATTGTCGGACGTCGTTGCCTCCGCATAGCGCATTTCAGTGAACGTCGCCAAAGACCAGATGAGGATCTGTGCGCAAAGCGACAGGCCGACGAGCCAACAACACGCCAGGACCATGAACCGCAACTGGCCATGAGCGACCCGAATCGGAGGAGTATTAGACTGTAACATGGCGAAGACCCCAAGTGGGAGCACCGTGCGTCGGCACGACCCGTAATCGACTTGATCGACTGGACTTGAAGGTGTGATAAGTGAAACCACGGGCAAGGTCCGGATTCACTCCAACCGCCGGGTCGACAATCAATCGGGGCCCCGTATGATGCCTCGACCGCTGCCGACGGTCACAGGTGACTCGCTCATGCCCCCTCCCACCCGTGCCGAGCTCGACGTGCTCGACCCCGCCGTGATGGCCGACGTGGCGGCCGGTCAGCTCCGTCTCAGCGGGGCCCAGGCCCTTCGGCTGTTTCACGAGATGCCGATCCACGAGCTGGGACGGTGGGCGGACGCCGTCTGTCGCCGACTCCACGGCGAGTCGATCCGCACCTACGTCATCGACCGCAACATCAACTACACCAACGTTTGCACGGCAAAGTGCACTTTTTGCGCCTTTCGACGCGATGGCGATGAGGACGACGCCTACACGCTCGAGTATGACGAGGTGCTCGACAAGATCCAGGAACTGGTTGACATCGGCGGAACGCAGATCCTCATGCAAGGCGGCATGAACCCTAAGTTGCCGCTGAGCTGGTACACCGACTTGCTGTCGGCGATCAAGCAGCGCTTCCCCAACGTCCATATTCACGCGTTCAGCCCGCCGGAATTCATCGAGTTCATCCGCTTTTTCGATGCGCCGGGCGCAAGCCTCCAAGCGAAGTTGCGGTGGGTGATGAAGCGACTGCAAGAGGCCGGACTCGATTCCATACCGGGCGGCGGCGGGGAAATCTTCGCCCCGGCCGTGCGCCGCAAGATCGGGCTTGGCAAATGCGACACCCAAGAATGGCTCACGACCATGCGCGTTGCGCACGAATTGGGCATGAACACTTCGGCCACGATGATGTTCGGCCACATCGAAGGCGTCGCCGATCGCATTCACCACATGGAGCTGGTGCGGCAATGGCAGGATCGCGCCATCGCCGACTTCGCCGCGGACGACGGCGGACGATACAAAGCGTTCATCGCCTGGCCGTTCCAGCGCGAGAACACGCCGTTGGGGCGGTGCCTGGAATGGGGCCAGGGTGAAGGCGACGATCTTGACCAGCCGTTCCCCGGCGACGTCGTGGCGAAACTCGATGGCTCCGGGGATAAGAACGCCCATCCCCTGTTCGGCCGGCGCGTGCGCATGGCTGGATCCTCGGATTACTTGCGCACGCAGGCGCTGAGTCGGCTGTATCTCGACAATATCTATTCGATCGGATCGAGCTGGGTGACGATGGGCCCGCATATCGGGCAGATCGCGCTGCACTACGGCGCGAACGATATGGGATCGGTGATGATGGAGGAGAATGTCGTCAGCGCAGCCGGCACGACCTATTGCCTCAACGAGCCGATGATCTGTCGCTTGATTCGTGATGCCGGCTTCATTCCCGCGCAGCGCGACAACGAGTACAACCTGCTGCGGCTCCATACCGATTCAAGTTCACCGGACCTCTCTATTGACGATTGGTCGAAACTTCGTTCTCAGCGTTTGCACGTAGAGGCGGTTGAGGAAACGCAACCGGCTGTAACATTGACTGTCGAATCGAGCGGGGCATTTAGCCCCCGGTGAATACACCGGGGGCAATGAGCGCCCGCACTTCAAGTCCGCGCCGGTACTCCGAAAAAACCGTCGGTATTTCAACGATATATCCGTGGATTTCACGTCGCATCGCTGCTCGGGCGCGGTCCGCCCCCGGTGTATTCACCGGGGGCTAAATGGGGGTGGGACTCGCGCCGTCCGTTTGCCCCCCCGCCCAGCGATCGGCTTGTGGAACCTCGCGCCCACATTCGGGGCAGCGCTCGCTTTCCAATCGGTAAAGTTGATAGCCGCAGGTGCAGCGCGGCTCTTGGACGTCAATGGTAATGCGCAAGCCACAATCGGCGCACTTGGCGGGCCCTGTTCGCAGTTGCTGCTGGGTCTTGCAGCGCGGACACTTGATATCAATACGAAGACGCGAGGGAATCGAATCCACTGAGCCAACGCGATGGACCGCTTGCACTTTCCACACGATCGGTGTGATGACCGTTCCGCAGGCGGTCAGGATGCCCATCACGCCCATCCCGCGCGCGATGAGTTCATCGTCGACGTAGTTGTCGATCCAATCCCACCACCAGATCATGAAGACGATTGTCGCCGCCAGCATGGCCGACACGACGATCGTCCCTCGTCGCATCACGGCAGCCCACAGCCCATCCAGGCGCGGCAGCAAGAGCAGTCCGCATTGGGCGAACAGAACAGCCGGTGTGGTGAATGTCCCGGCCGCTCTGACTAGGTTCTCCTCAGTTTGCCCGTCCATCAACGGATCGAACCAGATGACGACGAGCCACAGGCCAAGCCCCGCAGCCGCCCCCGCAATGCCCACCCACATCAGTGTGACCAGTCGCCTTTTCTCCATCACAATCGAGCAGCACAACGCCAGCAGGCTATAGAGCGCGAACAGCACCGTTGAAACAAGAATCTGCTCTTCTTTGCGCACAAAGTCGGGTAGCAGCAAGGCGACAATGCCCAAGAGCGCCGCCAAGCATAGCGACACGATCATCGACCAGAGAAAGGCCTTGCGCAATCGCATAGAGAAATCCTAACAGGAGGGGCTAGTCCTCGCTCTCTATCTGCTTCGCCACGGCCGGGGCGTCGTGCGTCACCGTCGTCAGATCAGGAAGCGGCGGTAGTCCGATCGACTCGCGATATATGTTCTGAGTTCTGATCTGTTCGGCCAGGTATCTCGCCTGAAACGTGGTCACGGTTTGATCAGCAAGGCCGACTTCGATCGTTTGCCAAGGGGCCAGCGTTTTGTTGACGCCGGGATCGGGCAACATCACCACGATCCACAGAAGATTGTCCGGCGTGCTCAGGTCCGCCCCGTGATACGTGAACACATAATCACCGAAACGGTACGCGACGACATTCTCCGGCATCGCATCGAGCACGTTCGCCACGGCACTTTGCCGCTCGGTCGAAGTCAGAATCTCAAAATCATCCAAGGTCGCGTTATCAACCGGGATGTCTTCGGTGTAGGTATTCGTTGAGGCCTCCACAAAATCGTCGGCTGAGGTGTTCCACATGCGGATGGCGCGACCGTTCGGCTCTACATCACTCTGCAAAAGTAGGATCACGTGCGGCGGTCCCGAGCCGTTATTCATTCGGGCATAGTCCATCACATCGGTGGCGAGCGTTTGGGTGGCGGAGAAGCCGGTGGACCAGGATGTGCCCGGCCCCATCGTCTGCATCCGAGTGACTGTGTATGACGCTAGCCCCATATACCCAGCGACGATGAGGATGAACACTGTTCCGGGGAATGCAAGCGTAGCGAATGTCGCTCGTCCGCCATGCACTTTTTGTCCGTACACGATCATCAGGACCGCGCTCACCAGCCACCAGATCATTACGAATGTTGAGCCGCAATACACACCGAGCAGCGGAACGGCCAAGGGAAATGTTACGCCTGAGCTATACAGAATCGCTTCGAACGTTCGGCCGATCGTGTGCTCGGCGCCTCCCGTGATTCGCAGCAAACCGTGTGTTGAAAGACCCCAAAGGAGGATCAAGGTTAGCCAGACTGTGGCCAGGCCCAGTGTCGTGCCTGCGGCGGCTCCAAGCGCTACGGTGGCGCGGGATGCACTGCCAAGGGACGTGAATACGGCGAAGCCAAAGAACGGAAGCGCCACGCCAACGCCAAGCCACACAACAAGCATCAGCAGGGCGAAGCGCCAGGCCTCCCCTGGACGAACTTGATCGCCGAGTCCGCGCATCATTACCGCTTGACCGGCGAGACTCTTGCCCACCGTCGCGATCCATGCTTTGAAGAATCCTCGATCCTTGCGCTCAAGCCACGGGTTCGCATCGGGCCTGGTTCGCCGTTCGGCTACACCTTCAGCCGGGAGCAGAACCATTCGGTCCATGTCGATCGCGGCGCCGCATTTGACGCATTCGAACTCCCGAGGGACGAGATGTCCTTTGGAATCCACTCCGTAATAGGTTTGCTGGCAATGCGGACAACAGAAACGAACACTGTTGGGGACGAACTCAAATTCGCTGGGCGCGAACACCACGCCGCATTCCGGGCAGATGCTCGTCGTCAGGTTCCACAGCGCGTAATCGCAGTTTCTACAATGCACATCAAGTTCCCGAAGGGAGGCACGCGAACGCCGAGCCGATCATATTCAATCGATCGTCACGCGCCCCACCGCTACTCCTCATTCGGATCGTCGCCCGTCGGCTGTTGCCCGGCCACCGCCGGGTTGCCATGCGTGACCGTCGTCAAGTCGGGCAGCGGCGGCAAGCTCAGGGTGGCGCGGTGCTGGTTCTGTCGTTGAATCTGCGCCGACAGTTGCCCGAACGTCGTCTGCGTCACGTTGTAATCAGCGGTTGCGATGTAGATCGGGTCACCGGCGTTGGGCATGCCGTTGACATCCGGATCGGGGAGCATGATGACGACCCACAGCTGGGAATCCCAACTATTCAAGGCTGCCCCGTGATAGGTGAAAACGAAATCGCCAAGTCGATGGGCGACGACATTACTCGGCATCGCGTCGATGGCGTCCTTAATCTCGCCAAACTGCGAACTTCGCGAGCTGTCGATGAAATCCTGGAACGTTCCGTCACCAACGGGGATATCCGCGGGGGTAGTCTGTGTATTGGGATCACAGAAGTTCGAACCCCAAGATGACATAATCATGTTGCTGCCTAGCGTGAGCTCCAGTGCATGGGTGGGTCCGGTCCCGTTGCTTGAATTCGCCGACGAAAGGACTGCTTGCGCAACAGTAGACGTCTCGGTCGACACTGCCATGCCGCCTGCGAACGGTCCCCCGCCGAAACCGCCGCCAAATGCCAAAGGCATTAACACCGCCAACAGAAAGATGCCTTGTAACCCGGTTAATGCCTGCACAAGATACACGGAGATAAAAGGCCAAACGACAACTGCAATTGCAGCGCGAGCCCCGTGAACCTTGTGCGCTTCTTTGACCATGATCGCAGCGCTGGCGATCCACCATACCAAGCCAAACAAAACATTGCAGCACGGCACCGCCAACACGACGCCCGCCGGTGCGCTGTAGCAGATTGCGTGGCACGTTCTTCGGAATGTATGCGCAGTCTTGCCGGTGATTCGCAGAATACCGTGCGCGATCCCAGCCCATGTCAACAAATACAGACCCACGGCCAGCGATCCGAAGACGATGGTCCCGATTCCGCCGATGGTAAACCACAGTCCGCCAATACCGCTTTGCCCTGGACCAAACGACACGGCCGCTCCGTAGACGAGCCACGGGATATACACCCCGAACGTCAGAAAGATGACCGCTGTACACAGCCCAAAGAGCCATGCGCGACCGATTGATGTATCGGCTGGGGTTGCGCGGATGACCCGGTGCGGCTCGATCATGGCCCATTTGATCGTCGCGAACCACGCCTTGAAAATTCCGCCCTCGCCTCGCTCGAGCCACGGCATCCGATCGACGGCCGTCTGTTGCTCAGGGATTCCCTCGGCCGGGGCGACCATCATTTCGTCCATGTGGATTCGCTTGCCGCAATTGGAACACTCGAAATGAGTTGGCTCCAAGTGCCCTCGATCGCTGGTGCCGAAATACTTCTGATCGCAATGCGGGCAACAGAACTGGACCTTCCCAGGGGCGAACTCGTGTTCGCTGGGACGGAACGACGCGCCGCATTCGGGGCACTGTCGCGCCTTGATATTCCAGAGTGAGTAGCCGCAGGATTTGCAACGCATGATTCGACCCCCTAGTCCCTCATCTGACCTTCAGGCGGCATCATCCAGCTGCATACCTCATCGCGCATGGCGCATCCCTATTCCTCATCAATCCTCCGGCGCGTCCACGTTGACACGCCGGCGGAACTCCGTGACCAAGGACTTGGTTACTGGTCCGACTTTGCCGGAGCCGATCGTTTGGTCGTCCACACGGTTCACGCCGATGATCTCCGCCGCGGTGCCGGTCAAAAAGACCTCGTCGGCTTTGAGCACATCATCGAGCTTCATCATCTCTTCACAAATTTGGTACTTCAGATGCGGGGCAAGCTCCTCGATCACGAATCGCCGGGTAATGCCGTGCAGAATGCCCGCTTCGATGGGCGGCGTGATGATCCGGCCGTTGGTGACGATGAAGATATTGTCGCCGGTACATTCGCTGACGTAGTCATCCGTGTTGAGCATGATCGCTTCGAGCGCATCAGCATCGATCGCCTCGATCTTGGCCATGATGTTGTTGAGATAGTTCAGACTCTTGAGCGCGGGATCGAGTGATTCGATCGGGATTCGCCGCCGCTTGGCAACGATAACTCTCAGGCCGTTGTCATAGAGCGCTTGCGGATACAGCTCGATCGTGTCAGCGATGATAAACGCCGTCGCCTTGGGACACCGAAACGGGTGCAAGCCGAGCGTACCGACACCGCGCGTGAAGACAAGGCGGATGTATGCATCGGTCAAATTGTTTGCGGCGACCGTCTCGCGAATCGCCTGCTCGATCTCTTGCCGTGAATACGGCGGGTCGAGTCGAATCCGCTCGGCGGACTCGTACATCCGATTCAGATGCGACCCGAGCTTGAATATGCGCCCGTTATATGCACGGATTCCCTCGAAGCATCCATCACCATACAACACCGCATGATCGAAGACGGATATCTTCGCCTGATCCTGGTCAACCAACGCACCATCAAGCCAGACCTTGTTCATCGGCCTCCTCTCTATAATCTCGCGGCCAGAGTGTACCGTACGATCAGCGTGTTGCGGGCCGCTGCGGTCGTTGAGCGAGAGAGAGGTCGATCTGAGCCCTACCGACGCGTCAAAATATATCGATGGATCGCGCGAGCGACGCCCTGATCGTCGTTGCTGGGCACCACAGCGTCGGCGAGCTGCTTGACCTGATCTGTAGCGTTGCCCACCGCCACCGCAAGGCCCGCCCACTCCATCATGCCCAGATCGTTGTCCGCGTCGGCGATGACCATCACCTCTTCGCGATCGGCCCCCATTCGCTGCGCCACCCGCTGCAGGGCGATCCCCTTGTCCACTAACCGGTGCGTGACCTGGATCACTTGCGGATCGGGATTGAATAGGGCGACCTCGCGCTTCTGCCAGTATTTCTCGCGGATTGAACCGAGAATTCGTTGGATCGGCTCCGGCATGCCGAGCAGCGTCACTCTGGTGACCGGGTCCGACAAGAAACTGCGCAGCGGGGCGATGGCGTCCGGATCGGTCAGTTGATCGAACTGACGATCGATGCGGTCGGTAAACCAACGATCCAGCACCTCGATCGCGACCATGATCTGCGGATCAATCGAGCGGGCCTCAGCGATAATCCGCCCGGCCAACTCGCCCGATAGCGGCTCATGAAACTGCGCGACGTTGTCCAGCGGGTTCCAGATCAGTGCGCCGTTGTAGTTGATGGTGGGCGCAGTGATATCGAGGGCCTGGATGATCCAACTGGTCATGCGCGGTCCGCGGGCAGTCGCAAGAACGACAACACAGCCGGCGCGCTCCGCCGCCCGGCAGGCCTGGACCACGCCTTGACTCAGCCGCGCGTCCGATCGCAGCAGCGTCCCATCGACATCAATGGCGAGCAGGCGCATGGGCGATTGCGGTTTCGACGGTTCGGTGCGGGCGGGCCCGGCCCCATCAGTTCGCGGCGGCTCGGGAGGCGCCCCCGGGGCCCCCGAAGCGACGGTAGTTGGGGATATCGACGATCGATCCACAATTTCCAGGTTCGACCGTCGCCGCAGGCCAACCAGTGAATCAAGGGCTGGGCGCAACTCCGGATAGAGAAACCGATAGCCGAGGCGCTCGGCCTTGGCGGGCGCGACGCGCTGGCTCATTGTGACATACTTGGCGAACTCGCCGATAGCCAGCCGCAGGGCGAATCGCGGGGTCGGAACCAATGCCGGGCGGCGCAGGACCGAGCCCAGCGTTCGGGCAAAGGTGCGGTTGGTCACGGGCTCGGGCGCAACGACATTCACTGGACCTGATAGCTCACGGTCCTTCAGGGCCAGGTCGATGAGGCCGACGACGTCGCGCCAATGGATCCACGGCATGTATTGGCGCCCGGAACCGAGCGGTCCGCCGAGCATGAGACGAAACGGCGTGATCATCTTCGCCAGCGCTCCGCCCCGCTCGTCCAGGACGATCCCGAATCGAAGCCGCACGACGCGCACGCCTGCGCTGCGGGCCCTGTGCGCCTGCTCCTCCCACCGCACGGTGAGCTTGGCCAGGAAGTCGTCGCCCGGAGCGGCGCCCTCATCCACAGTTTGATCAGCGGTGTCGCCGTAGTATCCAACCGCAGAGGCGTTGATCAGGACGCCGGGCCGATCGACCGCAGCATCAATCGCTTCCACGACCTGATGCGTGCTGTCGATGCGACTGTCCAAGAGAACCTTCTTGTAGGCGGTATTCCACCGGCGGTCGGCGATGCCGGCGCCGGCGAGGTGAATGACGGCATCGCACCCATTGACCGCATCTTGCCAGGGACCGGGAACGGCGGGGTTGCCCCCAATCACGGTGACTCTCTGGTTGGCGGCAGCGGCAAAGAGGCGACCAGCCCGAGCGGCGTCGCGCGAAACGATCACGACTTGATCATCTCGCTCCAAACGATCGAGGACGAGTCGTCGACCAATGAGGCCTGTCGCGCCCGTAATGAGTACCTGCATTAATCAGTTCGCCTCGCGGTGACCGGTCAGTTCACGATGTTGGGCCGTTAGCCTGCCGGACGCACGCGACCGGAGTTCGGCGTCTCAAAGGGTAGCTTGGGACGCCGTTGGGACCAAACCGCCGATCGCACCAATGTCCGTCTCGATCCGCGCCGATAGATCGCAGGTCATAAACCTTGGAGTTCCCTGGAGGTACGACCCATGACTGGTCAGCCGACGAACCCGCCCGTCTCCGGACACACCACCGCCACGCTGGAGACGTCAAATCCACTGGCACGCCTGGATTCGATCGCGACCCCGCCGGGGGCCGGCATCGGCCGACCAGCGCCGGATTTCGAGGCGACCGCCGTCATCAATAAGCGCTTCGAGCAGGTTCGGCTCAGTGAGTATCGGGGCCGGTACGTCGTGTTGTTTTTCTGGCCGTTGGATTTCACCTTCGTCTGCCCGACCGAGATCGTGGCCTTCAGCGACGCGGTCGAGGCGTTCGCTGAGCGAGATACGGTAGTGCTCGGCGTGTCGGTGGACAGCCAATACACGCACCTGGCGTGGCAGAACACGCCTCGCGCCGAAGGAGGCCTCGACGACGTCGCGTTTGCCATGATCTCGGACCAGACGCATTCCATCAGCCGGGCCTATGGCGTACTTCTGGAGGATGCGGGCGTCGCGTTGCGCGGGTTGTTTCTCATTGATCGTGAGGGCGTGATCCGTCACATGCTCATCAACGACCTCCCGTTGGGGCGGAACGTCGATGAGGCGCTGCGCCTCGTGGACGCGCTGCAGTTTCACGAGAAGCACGGCGAGGTGTGTCCGGCCAATTGGCGACCGGGCGACCCCAGCATTGATGCGCACCCCGACCGCGCCAAGACGTTCTTTCGCCAATGGGGCAAAGCCGCGTAGGCCACAACCAGCGCCCACCCCTCCTCCCCCCCCGAAAGTACTCTCACTTTCACCCCACCATCCCAAAAACGGGGTCGGGAGTCGTTTTTGCGCGCTTTTAGGCTATTCCTAGCGCTGATTCCGAGGTACTTGCGGCCTCAGGAAGCACGGGTCGACAGAACCTTGGCGCGCCGCAACACATCATCCAACATTCGTTCGGTCAGCCGGCCCGTGAATGTGTTCTGCTGGCTGACGTGGTAACAGCCGACAAGGGTCGTTGTTTGGAGTGGACACACAGCGCCGTGCGCGAACTTGGGCTTGGGGCGCGGAAGCTCGCAACCGGCGTCTCGCAGCACGGCCAACACCGCAGTCCACGCGACCGCTCCCAGACAAACGGTGACGGCTGGGCGCAAGACGGCGAGCTCTTCGATCAGGTACGAGCGGCAATTCGCAAGTTGGCGTGCGGTCGGTTTGTTCCCCGGCGGCGCGCAGCGAAGCGCGGCGGTGATGTAGACGCCTGACAATCGCAAGCCATCGCCCCGATGCGTGGCCCGCGGCTGGTTCGCCAAGCCAGCGCGGTGCAATCCTGCATAGAGGAAGTCACCCGAGCGATCGCCGGTGAACATTCGCCCCGTTCGGTTCGCGCCGTGTGCAGCCGGGGCCAGGCCCACGATCAGGATTCGCGCGCGCCGGTCGCCGAATCCGGGCACCGGTTTTCCCCAGTAGGTCCAATCTTGAAACGCACGACGCTTCTCGGCGGCAACTTGCCCGCAATAGCGGCGCAGCTCGGGACACCGCCGGCAGCGCGGAATGAACTGTTCGAGCACACTCAGCGGCCGGGGATGCTTGGGTGATCGACTAGCCATCGGCGCGCGAGAGCGCTGCATCATCCGCGGGCATCGGCATGAGATTCATTCCACCGGCCCCGTCAACGACCAACTCGTAGATCTGTCCGGCGCGCACCGGCTTGTAGACCACCTCACCCTGTGCGACCCTTACTCCCGCCGCCGCCGCCGCCTGAGCATCCATCGCCAACTGCCAGAAATACTCCCAAAGCCGTTTCTGGTAGTTCCCCGCGTCACCGATCGCATACCCAGGCGGAATCGCGCCGGGGGTGTCGATCGCAAGACCATCGCGCGGGGCCATGCGATCCGAGTAGATTCGGCGCAGCAGCACGAGCGTACGACCGCGCTGCGGATGTCCCTCGGCCACATCGTTGCGATCGAACTTCACGGTCCAGGCGTCGACGAACAGGACATCACCGGGGATCGTGAACGTCTGCCGGGCGAGCTCGGTCGAATCGTCATCCAGCTCGATCAAGAGCAGGCGGGTTTGGGTGATCTGCTCGTCGGCGTCGGTGGTTTGTCCCAAGATGTGGATATGCGCCAAACGCCGGCTTCGGTTGAGCCGCGCAATCATCGCGCTCTTTTGCGCCAGGCGCGATTCCATCTCGGCGTTGAGCGTCTCCAGACGATCGAGTGCACGTTGATCTTGATCGGCGCTCATCCGCCAGAACGCGGCAACGACAAGTCCGCAAAGCACGCCGGCCACGAGCAATGTGCGTAGTACGGAAACCATGTGAGCCTTTCCAGCAGACCCGCTCAGCGCGGGATCAATGACATCGGCAAACATGGAGCGGTTCGTCCAATCGACCGATAACACATGGGATGCAGCGTCAGAACCGTCGAATGATGTTCGTAGCGCTCGGCGCGCTGGCGGCCGGTGCCGGCGCGGGCGGCGAACCTCCGTCGTTGCAGGCGCAAGCGGAGATGCCGTCGTTTGCCCGACTCGTGCGGCTCTACGATTTCGAAGAGGCCGAGCAAGCCCCGTACGTCATGCCGATCAATTTCTATCGGCACGAAGCGCCGCAACAAGGGTTCCCGCGGTTCGGTCGGACACACCTGACTCGCGACGCCGCTCATGGGGGCAACTGGTCGTTCGGGTTCGAGCTCGACGGCGGATCACTGTCAGCCCGAATTCCCACCGCGGTGCTTCCGGTCTTACCGGGAAGCGACTATCGCGTAACGGCTTGGATCCGTACGGATGGACTAACGCATTCCCGCGCGCGACTCTCTGCGTGGCTGAACGACGACGCCGGCAACCCGGTCGCCGAAAGTCGGCTGGACAGTCGACTCTTTCGGACCGGCGGCGCCTGGCAGCTTGCTTCAATCCTTGTCCAAGGCAACTTCGACGATGCGGTTGATCTCGTCGTCGAGTTACAGTTGCTGCAACCACAGCAGTACATCGGTCCGAACCGGCCTCCCGAGGAACCGCTGCTTGAGGATATGTCGGGGCGAGCGTGGTTCGACGATGTCACGATCACAAACCAGCCTCGCATCGAGCTTGCCACGTCGTCCCTCGGCAACGTGGTGCCGGTATCGGATAATGCACAACTGAGCGTCTTGATCCGCGATCTAACCGGCGAAGATCTCACGGGTCGGCTCCGTCTGCTCGATCTCGACGGCGCGATCGTCGGCGAGGAGACGTTCCCGATCGATCGGGGAACGACGCGCCGGGTGATAGATCTCTCGACCTTCGGACCCGGTTGGTACAGCGCGGTGTTGGACGTGCGAGCCGGCACACGGACAATTGCTCGTCGACAGCTGGACCTGGTCGTGATGCCGAACGATCCGGTCGGATCGCGTCCGCACGAGAACACGTTCGGCGTAGTGCTGCCGCCGACTCCGGCCGAGGATCTCAAGACGGCCGTGGCGGTATTGCGGCAATTGGGTGTGTCCCGGGCCGTGATATCGCTGAACGGATTGGACTCGGAAGCGATGCTGCGAGGCCCCAAGGCGCCCAATGCGCCGGCGGTGCGCCAAGCGGCCAAGGAGCTCCTCGCCGACTCCATCGAGCTCACGTTCCTCTTAGACGACGTGCAGCGTCCCACGACACGGGAGCGCCAGGAGCAGCCGGACCTGGACAACGTCCTGGCCAACTTCTCAATGGACGTGCGCCAATGGCAGGTTGGCCCTGCCGAAGCATTCCAGGACATCACGCAGGAGCAGTTGCTGTTGCTGCTCACGGGCGCGAACGATGCGTTATCCGAGTTCGTGGCCGGGCCGGTGATCAACATTCCCTGGCCGATCGAGCGTGCGCCGTTCGCGGTGCCTTCACCGCACGGATTCAATGTCGCGCTGCCCTATCACGTCCAGCCGGACGCGCTGAGCGAATACGCTTCTCTCTGGCGGGACGCAGGATCGATGCGCTCCGTGACATTGGAGCAGTCCCCGGCCGGATCGTACCACCCGCGCGAGCGCGTTACCGATCTCGTGCTCCGGACACTGTTCGCGTGGCGGGCTGGGTTTGAGCGCTTGACGATCGACGCCCCGTGGTCCCGTCGCGGCGAGCACCGCCCGCAGATGATGCCGGACCCGTCGTTTGGACCGTGGCACACGCTTGCCAACCAACTCGGCCGCCGGCGCTTTCTCGCCGAGATGCCGCTTGGAGACGGACTGCGCGGCTGGACGCTCACCGGCGCCGGTCCGCGCGACGCGGTGATCGTCGCCTGGAACGAGCAGGCGCCCAAAGACAAGGCTGTGATACGAATGCTGCTGGCCAACGGGCCGATCGATGTCGTGGACGTCTTTGGAAAACGTGAAACGATCTATCCCGTCGACGGCGTTCACACCGTCGCCCTGGACCGCGTACCCGTCTTTATCGAGCACGTGAATCTCAACCTCGCGAAGTTCCGCGCGGGATTCTCGATCGTACCGGGCTTTGTGCCCGCCCGCCGCCAGGCGCACGAACAAGAGCTGATCATCACCAACCCCTGGGACATGCCGATCTCGGCCGAGATTCGACTGAGACCTCCCGACGGCTGGCGCATCACGCCACGATGGCACCGCGTCACCCTTCAGCCGGGCGACCAGCGCCGCCTGCCGATCATACTGACGTTCGATCCCGGGGTGATCGCCCAGCGCACCCACGTGGATGCCGAGATCGTCGTCGAGGCCGACCATGAATATCACTTGAACGTGCGCACCGAACTGGAAGTCGGCCTGAAGGAGGTTCGTCTGTCCACGCAGTGGCAGGCGGTTCGCAACATCCAGACCGGCACGTACGACCTCATCGTCATGCTGTACCTCACCAACACCGGTGACCGCTCCTTGACCTTCGACGGATATCTCTCCGCGCCCGGGATGAGTCGGCAGCGCCGCCCGATCGCCACCCTCTCGCCGACTCGGACCGCCGTCAAAATCTTCCGCATCACCGACGGGGCAAGGCTCCTGGCGGGCAAACAGGTTCGAGTCGGGATCGTCGAGCGCGGCGGCAACGCCCGGCTCAACCGCATCCTAAACATCCCGCCGCTGGCAGAGACTGACGAACCAAAGCCCCTTATCACCTCGGGTTCCCGATGACACTTGTCCGGTCCGCCGGATCACCCCCTGTCCACGACACCAGAACTGAACGCAAGACCTCCGGTCCCTCTGCGCATCGAGCGGTTGAGGCGAGTCCCCGATCCCGCGGCATCGTAGGGCAGGCCTTGGGCCTGCGGTAGCCGTAGGGTCCGCTGTGCGGGCCGACGCGCTACCTGGAACCAAAGGGTAGAATTCGCCGTGCCCGGACGAGGACCCCAAGGTTACATGTCCGGTGTTCCTGCAAAAGGGTTTGGATAAGAGGACTGATCGGAGGTAGGCTATGTAGGAAGATCTTCTACTCATTTACCGAGAGGAGAATCAGATGGGACGGTTGGATGCACTGTACCTGTTCCGGGGATCTGATCCTGTAACGCCGCTCGTGCTTGCCGGTTTGACTTTACTAGTAGGAAGTTCACACTGTCTCGGGCAATGCGAACCGTCTTGGAAGACATTCCCCGGCGGAGGTGTTGGCGGCACGATTTGGACTTCAATGGTTTTCGATGCGGACGGCGAAGGACCAAGTCCAC
>JADFNO010000225.1 GCA_022563315.1 Planctomycetota bacterium
CACGGCCCCCAGGTACCGAGCAAGAAGAGCAGATCCTTCACGCCAACGACGCCGTCCACGACGAGGTCCGCCGGGCAGGGCTCGCCGGTGTCGGGAAGGCCGCCGGGAGTCTTCGCACCATACGTTAGCATGACGCTGACGTTAACGACGCCGAGGCCCTTAGCGGGCAGGGAAACCGGGATCTCCAGGCCGATGAACCCATCGCCACCGCCTTGGCCGTTGCCGTCAGTCCCACTGTCGCCATCGGCAGCGGTGCCCACGCCGGCGATATGGTTCTGCCAGCAGCCCGGCGTACCGAGGTTCGTACAGATCTGGACGTCGGACCCGAAACCAAAGTCCGGGCACTTGGGATCATCGGGGTCGGGATTGATATTCTGCTTGCCGCCGTAATAGACGGTGCCCGTAGGCGAGCTGAGCGTCATGTGGGTCTCAGGGAAGCCAGCCTCGCCCTGATAGACGTAGCGGTCAAGCTTGGAGCCGTTGGTGCCGGTGCCGACGTTGTCATCGGCGAAGTCATTAGTACCAAACAGCGAGTCCATATCGTGGTGGCGATGCAGGATGAAGCCCACCGGTACACCGCTGTTGTTGGTGATCTCGAACTCGAACGTGACGATCGCCACCAGCGGGCCACCCTTGGGCGTGTCGTTAAAGACGTGCTGGGTGAGTTGCCAGGACGTATCCATGCCCGACTTGGAGGTGAGATCCCACGTGCTGACCCTGGTGTCATTGACGCCGTCGCTGTTGGTGTCGGTGCTCACGGACAGCGAAGTGATGTTACGTGTCATCGAGGTGTCGTTGGGGCAAAGACCGTCCATTCCGCTGTGGGTCGTGAGGGCCTCAGCTTCACCTTGAGCCTGGCGGTAGACAGAGAAGTACTGCCCAAAGGTGGGTCCACTCGGCCCCTCAGGACCGACCGGATTGAAGGTATCACCGATCGCGTTGCCGCCGAAGCCGGGGTCGGCCCAGGAGCCGAAGTCATCCGTGCCGATGCGCAGGTAGCCGTCGACACTCGGGTCGTCGCCCGTCGCAAGATCGGCCGGCACGCCGGGCTCGGGCGCACAGTCGTTCAAGATGGCCAGCGCCGCGCATTCCTCGGTCCATTCCGTGGTGCAGCACTCGGGCTGAATGTTGCAAACCAGGCAGCAGCAGACCGGATCATCGCAGCCGGGCGAGCCATTGCCGAACGCGCAGGGACCGGCGTCGGGCTGACCGCAGGGATGGAACGGGAATTTGGGGTCGGAGAACTGGCACAGCGCCTCGCAGTTGGCGCCGAGGCAGTCCACGCCGTCGCCGGCGTAGGTGCTGCCTTCTCCTGGGAAGCACAGGAAGTCGTGCGACGGTTCTTCGCAGCTACCGTCGAACAGGCAGCAGGAGCCGATGAAGTCTGCGCAGTCGACGATATCTGGATCCTGACCCGTGAACGACAGTCCAACCACGTAGCAGTTGCCAAAGGCGAAGTCGTCCAGATCGGTCCAGTCTCCTGGGTTGCCCGTTCCGACCAAGTTGCCGAACGCCTGATTTGGCAAGGACGGCGTGTTGGTGTCGCGGGCGAATCGGACGGACGCGCCGTTGGACCCGTCGAAATTACCGTCCTTGTCTTGACCAGCCGTTCCCGTTCGCTCGACGAAGACGACCCAGGTCAGGTCATCCGCTGGGGTGTCAACAGGCGAAAAATGAATGTCCTCCGGTGCGCCAGCGACTAACGGCTCGAGCGCGCAGCAACTCGTAGAGAGGATGTTGGTGATGTCCGGCTGACAAACACCCTTGCCATCCACGATGTTACCCATGATGTACAAGTCACCGCCGCCCAGATTGGTCGTCAGATGTACGGTGACCGTATCGACCATGCCACCACCGGTGTTGAATGGGAAGGCAAAGCCGGTCCATTGACCATCACCGCATACTTGCAGGGACCCACCTACGATACCGAGACTGCCATCCGATCCCGCGCTGCACGATTCACACTGCCCCGCGGCTGAGGGTGCCATGGCGCCGATGGCAACGAGCGCCATGGACGCGAAGATACCCGCACCAGCGCGGCCGGTCCTGTTTGTACAGTTCCTTTTAACCATGTCCTAGTTCTCCTTCGTCGTCTACTTCTACCGAATTTAGCCGGAGAGAAACGCCGACGGTATGGACCGGTATGCCCCACGGTCCGCGATTCCCTCTCCTTCTTTCAACTTTGGGCGAAGGCCGACCGCCTTGCCGCCCCCGGCACATTGCGGCCCCACTGCCGTCCCGCCCAACGCTTCTTACGCTATCTCCAATATTGGAACGGATGTCCCGTCGCAAGTCAACAGAAAAATATCGATGGACCGAGGGCCGCGCGGGGTGCGGATGCCTTCGACCTCTGCCGATCGGGGCGTGCCGATGGGGGGCGTCATCCAAGGGCATTGGACCAAGCCGAGGGTCCGCGAGATTTCCCAGATTGCCTCCAACTCCCATCTTAATGGTTCGGCCCCGCTCCGTTGGCACCCCTGACGGGGCCGCGGCCGCGCTCCGAGCACACTGCGGCGGATATCCGTCCTGACAAAAAGGCGCTCACGGCCCAACGAAAACCCCCGGCCGGTGAGGGCCGTTGGAGTGCGGAGGGGACACGTCAGCATCCCTCATCTTCGCCTGCTTCTTCGATCCCTGATCGGACACCTCAGCGAGGCTGTTGCTGCTCTGCTCGTCCCGAAGAAATCGGTACGATCGAACAGCCCGCCCGGGGTATCCTGGCACTGTCGGACATCGTGCCTCATGCCCGCGCGATTCCAAGTAGAACTTCTAAGCTATTGCCCCGGCTTAGGAGGTTCCGCCAGCGGCCCAATTCCATGGGTGGTTCAGTATCGCGCCCACACCTACAGCTCGAATCTCGAATAGCATGAGTACCTTCGGATGGCCCCGCGATGGGCCTTTCGCTTCCGTCGCAAGCCGACCCTTTATATCTCCCACAACCAGGTGGGATCCACGCCTGCCTCGACGCCGACGGTGGACTGACGATGATTGACCAAGACCCAAGCCCCGAGGACCTGGAGCGCTTCAGCGGCGACACCGCCTTCTGCCCGGATTGCGGGGCCGAGGTGTGGGACCAGGCGGAAGTCTGCTCGTCGTGCGGCGCCTATCTCCACGGCGAAACGGTGAGCCAACCTCCGGTGCAGGGGTGGTTCCGTCGCCGATGGCTCACCCTCGTCGCCTTTATCACGGCCATCGCCTTCGCGCTCTTGGCCATGCGTCTATTGCGGTAGAAGCACGTCCGGACTTAGCGGGCGTCATCCACGCCGCGGCCTCGTGAGATGATGCTCATGACGATGATTTGCTCGCTGGAGGGGTCCCGGCCCGGCCGGGGGTCCCAGCCCCATACCGCGGCATTTTGCGGCGCTTCCACCGCAGCCGGCGGCACGAAGTGGTACGCCAGCGGTATTCTCCGATTCAGATCATCCATCGTGCCGAACTCGGGCCAGGGCTGGCGCACATCCAGGTGTCGTATCCCTTTTCCGCGCATCTCAACCGGATCGAAGGGAATCCAACCGGCGCCGGGGAGATAGAACTCCGCCCAGCTTACGAAGACGGCGCGGTCGATTTCGTTCTCCTCCACCCCAATGACCGGCCGGGCGGGGATGCCTGCGGCCCGCAGCATGGCCACGCACAGACACACGAGGTCGTGCGGCCCGCCCACGCCGGTGGCCGCAGCGCGGGTTGCCCCGACGATCTCCAATCCGTGCAACATCCCGCCGTTGCCTCGGTTCACGCCGTCACCGCTAAGGCGCATGTTGTTGATGCAGTATCGCACGATGTCCTTGGCGGCCAAGTACGGCGGGACCATGCGAAGCTGCCCTTCACTGATTTTCGCCACGGTTTCCGCGAAGACGGTGTTGTCCGACTCGATGTACATCTGCCGTTGCAGACCGTCCTGAACTTCCTTGGGCCATTCGCGCGGCCAGGCAATCTGTGCCGCTTCGGCGTCGTTGATTCGGCTCGACCAGACCTGCACCCGGTATCCGAGCCGCCAACGCAGTGAATAGCCGCTGAACTGAGGCACCGTGAACACGGCCAGATGTGAATGATGTGGAAAGCCCGAGTCCACCCGCGTTCGCTGTGACAACGTAAGATCTTCGCGACCTTCAAGCCAGAGTTTGGCCCAAAGCGACTCACTGGGGATCCGGCTGTAGGCGCCTTGGAAGATCACCGGGAAGACGATGGGGGCGTTCTGGAGCCGGTAGCGCCGTCGCTGCGTTACGTCCTGCTGCCAGACCGTGCTCAGGGTGACGTTGAAGCTGAAGTCGTACATCCTCGGCTCAACGCGCTGCAAGGGCCCGGTCGGCGGACGCCCCGACGGCACGTCCATCGCCATCACCGCACAGAGCACCGCTATCGCAACCTTCATCGCACGTTCCTCATATCAAGGGCGTCGCCTGCAGCATACCGCGCCGAGGCCTGACGGTCGGCGACGGTTTCATAAATACATACGCCGGTCCTTCCTCAGGGATTCCCCAGACCGCCGATTGCCGGTGAGAATCGATCGAATCGCGGTGTCAGGGTGATCTGAGCGTGCAAAGGAAAACCCCCGGCCGGTGAAGGCCGGGGGTGTGATGGTTAGAACAAGTCGGCTGGCGCCGCTTACGGGCAGGGGCCCCAGGCGCCCAGCAAGAAGAGCAGGTCCTTCACGCCAACGACGCCGTCCACGACGAGGTCCGCGGGACAATCTCCCTTCTTCGGGCACGGCCCCCAGGTACCGAGCAAGAAGAGCAGATCCTTCACGCCAACGACGCCGTCCACGACGAGGTCCGCCGGGCAGGGCTCGCCGGTGTCGGGAAGGCCGCCGGGAGTCTTCGCACCATACGTTA
>JADFNO010000057.1 GCA_022563315.1 Planctomycetota bacterium
ACGCTTCATAAGGGGGCAATACGCGAACGCGTGCGCAACCGGCGAGTTTAGCAAAGCCCAGAGTGCCATGCATGACGGTGCCGCAGGCCTCGGGCGCACATTGATGTAGCGACTGGAGATGGCTCGCCCGTTCGGATCCAAGACCGCCTTGAGCCGCCACGCTTCTCGGCTAACTGGTGCATAGTTCACCAGCACCTGTGGCCTTCCACTAGGAAGCCCGGTTCTCACATGTAACAACACCGACCGATCGAGATTCATCCCGACCAGCGGCGGCTCACCGTAAATGGCCAGATCGCTGGGGACCCCCTTGAAACCTCGAGCGTCGCCTTTGCGGGGCGGTTTGTGGATTGTCCATGTGTTTGTTGGCAGTCCTCTACCTTTGTACGTCAGACCCTGCCCAAGTATTGCTACCGACTTGAGCAACGGACACTCTGCGAGCCGTTTCCAAACTGCGTCAAGTTCGGCGACACGAAGCTCGGCGGTCGCCGATGCTGCGAAACAGGCTTGATCAACGACTTGCACTGATGAGAAGGTTAGCCGCTCCTTGAACGCTGCCATCCCGCGTTCACGGACGCGACGGTACATGAGCGTACTCGACGCGGTTGGCTTTCGGCGTCGCCCCATGAGCACGGCCACCTCGTGGTCCGACTCCTCGAAAAGGTTGTCGGCGAAGAGCGAGATTTCGCTGAGTTCGAATTCGGTCAGCAAGAGCCTGCGCATCTCGATCGACTCTTTGTCATGCAGTACACCTTGGGGCATCACGACACCGAAGACTCCGCCCGGCGGCAAGTGAGGCAGTGTTCGTTTGAGCATCTCGACTGCTTTTGTGATCGCTGTTACTGGCTCGCCGGCCTTCTGGTATCGGTTCTTGTCGGTGACTCTGAACCGCTCGTACGGCGGGTTGGCGAGGAGTACGGTGCACTGCGCTGCCGCGTTCTTCAGCACGCTCGGCGCGAACATATCGTTCTGGTCGATCCGCCATGAGTTGCGGTGTGGCACATCGGCCAGCGTCAACGATAGCTTGCAGAGTTCGCGAGCGAAAGAATCAACCTCGACACCGTACAAGCGGTCGCGCAAGTATCGATGCCGGTCGATGCCCTCCTGCACACCCGAGTATTCACGAAGCCAGCGCAGCGCCGCGACAAGAAACGCACCGTGCCCGCACGCGGGTTCGAAAACGCGGCGATCAACGGGCGGGATCTGCTCGATGAGCGTCCACAACTGCGCAAGCATGTGATCCACCAATACCGGTGGTGTACTGTGGATCCCCAGCTCTCTACGGATGTCCCGACCCTTGGGGATCTTCTTCGCCCGGGCTCCCTTGGGCTTCTTGTCAACTAGCGCCTGCTCGTACAAGTACCCGAGCGCCTCAGGGGAGATATTTCCGAGGTTCCCCCACGAAGCGATGTTTGCGGCCACCGCATCAATGGCGGCTCGCCACTTCTTGCCGCCGGGAGGTAGAGTCGCGGTATCCGCGTAGTGCCTACCCACGCGATCAAAGACCTCGTCCACATTCTTCAAGTCGATCCTCTTGAAGTTCTCAACATCCTTTTCGTTGAGCAGTTTGGCTGCGAGCAGCCAGAACACCGTCTTGTAGAGGTCAGTCAAGGCCTTTCGGCTCCGCAACTGACCCCCCAGTTCTGCGGACAAGTCCTGGATGGCCCCTTCCACGAGCCGATGCAGCGCCTGGCCCATGCGGCGCTCCACAGCTGGCATGAGCCCGACATCCACGAACCACAGTTGACGTTGCGCCGCTACGGGGCGACGCGTTTTTGCAGCGTATATCGTCTCTGGACTGAGATCATCGGCATGAGTCTGGAAGAAACCACGGATCTCCTGCGCGTCAATAGGCTTGTTTTGAGCGGGACCGTCGCCAGATATAGTCCAGCAGTCGAAACCATCGCCACGACAGACGAAGACCGTCGGCGTGCCAAGGGTATAGCATGTGGCCGCAGACGCACGGGTATCGCCCTTCGAATCGACCGCCGCCACACACGCGGAACGCGCGTCCCAAGGTCGACCGAAGAATCCAACGAGCGGTGCCGTTTCACCGTCGAAGGAGTAGTCCGTAGCCAAACGTGACCCTTGGTACCCGCATTGCTCAAGATACGGTCGCAGGCTCGCGGCAGTGACAATCGCGGCATCCACGGTGAAGTGTGACTCCCTTGCCTTACTGAGGTCGGTCATCGGCATGTTGCCAAAGACGGCTGGAGAGATGCTACACACGCCCACCGGCCATCGCGACGCCGATTCTCAAGCGTGTGCCCATGCATATCGACGGCGAGTTCCCTACGGCTCATGAACGACAGGAACCACGACGATGTCGCCGGCAGCTTCACCCAGGGCGAGCCACGTTCCTTCGGGGTGGATGGCGAGGGACTGAATCGGCTGCTCGCTCGTAATCGGCGGGCCCACCGGTTCGCCTGCGACGAGATTCCAGACACGCACCGTGCGCTCGTCCACGACCGCGGCCAGCCATTGCCCGGTCGGATCAAGGGCCGCATCGGTCAACGTCTGGCGCCCCAGCGACAACCGGGCGACGGCGTCGCCCGTGGCCGGGTCAAACCATGTCCCGCCCTTTCGCAAGGAAACGCACAGCAGTCGATCGCCGGCGGGGGTGAAACGAAGGGCGATGGTTGCCTCCGGGCCGGCCTGCTGCCACCGGCGCTGGGTAGTCTCAATGTCCCACACGTACACCGCGTCGGTTTCGGAGACCGCCGCAAGGTGCTGCCCGTCTGGACTGAAAGCCACCAGATGGAACGACCCGGTCGTGCCGCGGAAGGTTCGGATCGGCTCGGGCTGTTGGGTCGCCCAAAGCGAGATGGTCAAGTCGTCACGACCGACGGCCAGCCGGTCTCCTACGTAATCAAGCGCCAGGCAGCGAACAACCGAAGCCCCCGTCCGGATCCGGCGTTGGACCTCGCCGGTGGCGGCGTCGTACACGACGAGCAGCCCGTCCTCGTCTGCGGCGGCCAGCCGTGATCCATCCCCGCTTACCGCCAAGTATGTCACGGGCGCTTCATGCTCCAGGGATCCGAAGCGTTCGCTTCGCTCGGCAAGGTCCCACATTGCGATCGACCCGTCGTGAGACGCGGAGACGAGCCGTCGGCCGGTCGGATCAAACGCCAGGGCGCTTACCGCGTCATCATGGGCGGCGAGTCGAAACAGCGTTCGGTCCGGCTGTTTCGCCGCGTCGCGCGCGGATTCGATCTGCTCCTGAAGCGACTGCTGGATCTCGAGGTTCGTCTCCTCCTGCCGCTGCGTAGCGCGCTCAGCGTGTTGCACCTGCTCCTGGGCTCGCATGATAAGCCACGCCGCAACGGTGAGCGTCACGACCAGCGCCGCCCCGATCACGCCCGCCACCGTCAGTTGCTTGCGGCGGCGCACGACGAACAGTTTGGCGCGGTAGACGGACCCGCCGGTTTTGGCGTGAATCGGCTCGCGCCGCAGGAACCGCACAATGTCGCGCCCCATGCTGCCCGCATCCCGATATCGCTGCCTGCGGTCCTTTGCCAGTGCTTTGAGGATGATCGTTTCGAGGTCGCCGCGTAGCTGTGGCGCGACGTCACTCGGGGGGCGCGGCGGCCGAGTGAGGATGACGCGCAGCGCCTCGTGTATGCGCAGACCCTCCAACTCATAGGGATGCCGCCCCGTCAACAGCTCGTAGAGCACCACGCCCAACGCATACACGTCGCTGCGAGGATCAATGTCGCTCAGTGTTGCGTCCACCTGCTCCGGACTCATGTATTGGATCGTCCCGAGTAGTTGGCCGGTCTCGGTGTGTCTGGTGCGCTCTCCCAGATCGGGGTCGGCCGCATGGGCCACGCCGAAGTCGATCAACTTCAACCGCCCCGACGAGTCCACAAGGATGTTGTTGGGCTTGAGATCGCGGTGAATCACCCGCTGCTTGTGAGCGTGCTCCGCGGCGGAGCAAACCTTGATGAACAGCTTCAGGCGATCCGCCAACTCGAGCTGTTTGGCCTCGGCGTATTCGAGGATCGTCTTAGCGCCGGGAACGTATTCCACCGCGAGGTAGAGGGAGGACCCCTCGCCGTCGTCGAACGTGCCCGCTTCAAAGACTTGGGCGATGCAGGGGTGCCGGAGCCGGCCGAGGATCTCCACCTCCCGCTTGAACCGGCGCAGGGTCGCCTCCGAGGCAACCTCGGTCCTGAGCACCTTGACGGCCACGGTCCGCCGGGGCTGCCGCTGCAGGGCGGCGTAGACGGTCGCCATCCCGCCAGTGCCGAGCACGCGCTGGATCTGGTACTGGCCGATCTGACGCGGAGGCTCGCGTTCCATCGCTTGGTTCTGCTCTACGAGGACGGGTCGGATTGGACTGTCGGATCACTAGTGGGGTCTTGCACGACTGTTGCCGCCGGCTGCGGCGGTGCCAGCGGCCCAGTGTAGCTCGGCCCAGGATGGTCAGTGGATGGCCCGCCTCCCCAACCCAGGCCTGGCGAGATATTTGCACTTACGCCCCTGGCGGAGTCGATCACTGGACAAGCTGGTCCGTTATGCTAGACTGCTGTCGCAATTGAGACGCAGTCTCAATACCGAGACCGGGCAGGTATCCGTAGCCATGACCGCCGCTCATGACAATCCCGTCCCGACTCGATCCAGCCCGACGGTGCCCCTTGCGCAATTGGCCAGCGGCCAGCGCTGCCGAGTGGCGGCGATGAATGTCAATCCGGCTGAGGCCCAACTGCTCGAAGCGATGGGTCTGACCAATCACTGCGAATTGTGCGTGTGTCGGCCGGGCGAGCCGTGCATCATCCGGATCAACTGCACTCGCCTGGGACTTGCCGGTACTTTGGCGCGGCGGATTCTTGTTCACCAACTCTTCCCGCAGACCTAGCTTACTGAGCGCGATGTCGACGTCACCCGTTTTGACCGAGCCGGCGAGTCCTGGGTCCGTCGCCCGGGTACCGGACGGCGCGATGAGGCGGCGCTACGCCTTGCTCGGGAATCCCAACACGGGCAAAACAACGTTGTTCAACCGCCTCTGTGCGCTGCGGGCGCGAACGGCCAACTTTCCGGGAACGACGGTGGAGACACGCATCGGTCGCTGCCGCGCCCACGGCCAATCCATCGACGTGATCGATCTGCCGGGTGTGTACAGCCTGCACCTGGACCTTCCAGAGTCGCGCGTTTGCAAGCAGTATTTGCAAGAAGAGCGCACAGCGGAACGCAACGGCGCCGATCGCACGGATGCCGTGGTGATCGTGACCGACGCCACCAACCTCGCCCGCAATCTGCTGTTCGTCGCTCAGGTGCTGCACGAAGGCGTGCCTGCGGTGGTGGCTCTGAACATGACCGACCTGGCCCAGCGCCGGGGTTTGACCATTGACGCCGAGCGATTGAGCCGACACCTCGGCTGCCCCGTGGTGAGCATCTGCGCTCGAAGCGGCCAAGGGATACCAGACCTTCTTGCGGCGCTCCCGGAGGCCGCGGTCGGTGGAACTGGCGTGCCTGATCCGGCTGACATACAAGCCTCAGTGGCTTGGGCCGACGCCGTGGTCCAGCACAGCGTTGGCGGCGCGTCCGCGGTCGGCGCTGCCGAGGACACGCTTACAGACCGGCTCGACGCCGCCTTCACGCATCCGGTGTTCGGCGTCGTCATCTTCGCCGCGGTCATGGTCGGATTGTTCTACACGATCTTCTCGTTGGCGCAACTTCCCATGAACCTCATCGACTTCGTGTTCGGGACGCTCGGCGGCTCACTGGCCGGACTCATCCCGCCGGGGGCCATACACGATCTCGTCGCCAACGGCATCGTTGGCGGCATCGCCGGGACCATCGTGTTCCTGCCGCAGATTTGCCTCTTGTTCTTCCTGCTTACGCTGCTGGAGGACACCGGGTACCTGGCGCGGGCTGCGTTTGTCATGGATCGACTCCTACGGCGATTCGGACTACCCGGCCATTCGTTCGTCCCCCTGCTGTCCGCTCACGCCTGTGCGATTCCCGCCATCATGTCCGCGCGCATGATCCCGGACCGGCGCGACCGCCTGGCTACGATTCTCGTCGCACCGTTCATGAGCTGCTCGGCGAGACTGCCGGTCTATGTCCTGCTGATCGGAATCTTGTTCGGCGATCAGCCGTTGTATGCAGGCTTGGCGTTCACGGCGTGCTATGCGATCGGCGTGATCGCGGGCTTGCTCACGGCGCTGGTGGTGCGGGGCAGCCTGCTGCGCGGTCCTTCTCAGCCAATGGTCTTGGAACTGCCCAGCTACAAGATTCCCTCGCTGCGAACCGCATTGTTGACGACGCTGGACCGAGCCTGGATGTTCTTGCGCAAGGCGGGCACGGTGATCCTGGCGATTTGTGTCTTGCTGTGGTGGCTCAGTGCGTATCCCAAAGTCGATCCTCCCACTGAGGCGCTGGAGCTGCGTGCACAAGCCCAGACGGTGCTGGACGAAGCGCCTGCCCTTGCCGCGAGCTTGACGACCCAAGCTGATCGTCTGGAATCGAGCTATGCCGCCGAGCACAGTTTGCTGGGCCGAATGGGCCGATTTGCCCAACCGGTGTTCGCGCCGCTGGGCTATGACTGGCAGCTCACGATCGGGGTCTTGAGCAGTTTCGCGGCGCGGGAGGTCTTCGTCTCGACGATGGCGGTGGTGGTCTCAGCCGGCGACGATGCGGACGATCCCGAGGTGATCGAGCGGATCAGATCGGCCAAGCGCACCGACGGACGGGCTGTGTTCACCCCGGCGACCAGCGCCAGCCTGCTGATCTTTTACGTGCTGGCGATGCAATGTCTGCCGACGCTGGTCGTAACACGTCGAGAAACCGGGCAGTGGCGGTGGGCGCTGCTACAGTTGGGTTACATGTCGTCGTTGGCCTACGTGGCTGCATGGATCACGTACACAGCTGTCGGCGCAATGGGAGTGACATAGCGTGTTGGGGCTTCCGCTTGGCGATTGGCAATTCTGGGTCGTGACGCCGGTGGCGGCGTGGGGGGCATGGATGGTCGTGCGCATGTTCGTTCCACGACGCAAGTCCGGTGATAGTTGTCCTTCGTGCGCCTCCGGAAGCGCCGCGACCCGCAGGCCGCGAAAGGTGCGGTTGACCGTCGGGGGTCGCCAACGGCGGTAGTCAGGACCGGCTTTTACGGCGTAGTAAATGATGAGGGAATGAGGACAACGATCGCTTGACCATCATCGACAAGCAGGATGCCGACAACGAAGCCGTCGGACCGCGCGACGACCACGGCGCCGTGCCAGGAGTCGTCTACGGGCACGGCCGGATCAATCACCCACGTTTCATCAAGCACGGTAAGACGCGCTGCCGCCAACGGCAAGGGTGTTGCGGTCGGATCACCAATGGCGACACAGTCTTCCGGTGCCGACGGCGATCGGTGCCGTTGCGCGGGCCATCCCGGCTGTACGACATGGATCGGAACGAGCATCAAGCCGTTGTGTCCCGCGCCCGGCCTCGATCGGACTACGGCGCCGCCAACCTCCAGCACGACCGTCTCGCTGTCGGCATCTTCATCGGGGCGAAGTAGATTGGCCGGTCCCAACAAGCCAACTGGTGTTTGGAGTACCCAACCCTGGCGTGACTTGGCGCGCGATATCCAAAAGCCTTGCCTCCACCCAATCCGCGCGCGCAGCGGCGTGGGAACCGGCGCGCCCGGCGGGAGCATCGAGTTGCCGATCACCGCCATCGGCTGCCACGTCAACCAATCCTCGGGCGGCTCGGCGTCCATGACGAATCGATGGCCGGTGTGAACGATCTCCCCGGCATCCGGGGGTGTCGCCAACGCCACTCCGCCAGTGATCAGCGCCGCTAGCGATTCCACTTCCAACGACACGCCGGTCAACCCCACATCAGCCTCGAGCCCGCCGACCGAGAAGAAGCGTGTCCCTTCACGAACCAGCTGCGCGTACGCTTTCTCGATATGGACACGAGCTTCCACCGCGCCGCCGTCGCTGGCCAGGCCAACGGACAACACCGCGCCCACCGGCACCTGGCGATACGTCACCGGTGCGCCGCGGCGCAGCCCCCCGCGCTTTGTTGCTTGCAGAACGATTTCCAGATCACCCGGCTCGATGGTTTCAACCACCGGCGGCTCATTGAGCCCAATGAAATGACGCTGCAGAGCACCGAGACCCGGCGCGACCGCCAAGTACCGCGGCCCCATCAAAGTCTCCAGCCCCTGGACGCCTTCCAGACCCAGTTGCGGGCGCACAACCCAAAACCGGCTGCCGCTGTGAGCCAACTGATCCGCTTGGGTGGCAAGACTGACCGTCACAATGACGCCGTCGAATCCCTCAGCCAGCTTCACTTTTCGCACCTCGCCGACGGTGATGCCGCGATAGCGAACTTCGTGTCCGGTCTTGATGCCGTGGCCTTGATCCAGCTGCACTGTGATGATGTACCCGCGCGACACCCATGCCGTGTACCCCAACCAACCGGCAAAGAGGAGTGCCGCCACAGGTACAAGCATCGCCGGCGACAATCGGCGTTGGGGTTTGAGGACAGCCTGTGGCACAGCCTTGGGCGATCCATCAGTCTTTGCGCTGCCAGTTGGTTTATTCGTCATACTTCGGATTCCCATATCCGATGTGGATCAAAGCTCGCCGCTGCGAGCAGACTCAGTAGGACGCATAGTCCAAAGGCCACCGCCGCCGGGCCCGCCGAAACTTCCACCAGATCACCGAGCTTGAGCACGGCCACGAGTATCGCCACCAGCAGCACATCGAGCATCCCCCAGCGCCCGGTCCACTCCACCAGACGGTACGTCAAGGCACGATGGCGTTGCGTGAGCCCCAGCCCTCCGGTGGAAAGTACGAATAGCCCGCCCAGCTTCAGAACGGGAATGACGAACGAACACACGAGCACGATGAGCCCGATGAAGATATGCCCGCGTCCAAGCAGCGTCCCAATCCCCGCGAGAATGCTCGATTCGTGCTCGTGGCCGAACTTCGTGATGCTCACCATCGGCAATCCGACCGCAAACGGATAGAGAATCAGGGCGGCCATAGCGATGGCGGCAGTCGTCGCGCCACTTCTAAACTGCGTCGAGCGCCGAAACAACGTGCCTTCACAACGCGCACAGCACACGCGCATCGACGGCGAGACTTGCTGCGGCGCCGTCTGCACCAACCCGCAATGCGGACAACTGTGAAATGGATTGGTGCTCTCTGCCATAGTAAAACGAGAACGGTTTGTTGGGGGAAAGGAACCGGCTAGCCAATAGTACCGGCAACGCCCAGGTTTGATGGGCTTGGCACGAGTAGTCTTGCACAATTCGGGTTCCTGGACCGCGCCAAGCGTGAATGAGGCCACGGAGGGCCTGCGCGTACAATTGCCACGAGTAGAACAATGCGAAGACGAACACAGTGGCTGTTGATTTGCTGCATTGCACTTGTCGTGATTGGTTGCGTCGTTGTGATCGGCGTGTTGTACTACGACTCCAGATCGTACGAACGCATGATCGCAGCAATAAATCGCGGCGATATCGAGACCGTTGAGCGCGAACTGTCGCGCGGCGTGGATGTTAATCGAACGTCGGAAGTGCAGATGCCACCGGTCAGTCATCCGGACCTTGCCGACCCTCTTCCAGGGCACACGATAGCCGGCGTGACGCCTCTGATGTACGCAGCAACGAGCCGAAGCCCGGAAATCGTACAGGCCCTCGTCGCTGCGGGCGCCGACACAGCAGCAACAACTGGTGATGGAAAAACGGCACTTCACTATGCCGCAGAGGTTTCCGAAAACCGGGCCGCGTTGATAGCCCTGCTGAGTGCTGGGGCGACAGTCGATGTGCAAGAGAACATGGTGGGGTGGACGCCATTGATGATGGCGGCGCTGTTCGGCGACGCCAATGGGGTCGAAGCTCTCATCGAGGCTGGCGCAGACGTTACGATCGGCAGAAGCAGCGGTGCTACAGCACTTCACCAAGCGGCCTACAGGTTTGATTCGTCGAAGATACTCTTGATTCTAGATGCGGGCGCTGACCTAGAGGCGCGTGATGGCTCAGGCCAAACACCGTTGACATGGGCAGCACGGCAAGGGGGCTTGCAGGCTGTGGAGATTCTGCTGGGAGCAGGTGCCGATGTCCATACGAGAGATACCCGAGGTCAAACGGCGCTCATGCATGTTGCTCAGGACTACGAGACGGGTGAGATGATCGCTCGCCTGATGGATGCCGGTGCAGAAGTCAACGCCACCGACAATGACGGTCGCACCGCGCTGATGCACGCAGTCGATACCGGGGCAATCAAGGCCGTCGAAGCCCTTCTCGCTGCCGGTGCTGATGCCAACGCAAGGGATGCAAAAGGGAAGACTCCGTTGATGTATGTGAGCCCCTATGGTGAGCAAGTCCGAGTCATCGACGCTCTATTAGCAGCGGGAGGCGATCTGACCGCGACAGACAACGCCGGCTTTTCGATCGTCCAGCAGGCCCTCAGAAACAAGGCCTCCGACGAAGCGCTCGCGAGGTTGAGAGTATCAGTAGATCAGGACTGAATGTCCCGTCCAAATCGACCTAAGAGCCGATCGCTGACTGCTGCTATACTTCCCCCACTCATTGCGTTTGGAGCCGGCGTCTGGTCAGGGGACGTCCGGTGCTAGGAAACCCGAGCCTGACGACAATCGGGCAAGCGATCCACTCGGCGCACTGTCCCGACGACGCCGAGCGCGATGAGATTCGTTCATGTCGATTATGCCTTTGCCGGTCTTCGAGGCCGACGCTGACGCACGTCACCGCACCGCGATGAGCGATGAGGAGATCTACGCACAGCTCAAGCCCCCCAAGACCATCGTGGTCCGCTTCGGCTCCATGAAGTTGGTCGGTGAGTACCCCTACGAAGGCGAGGCCAAGCCCGGCTGCGGTTCCAAGCTGGTGGCTCGGACCCATCGCGGCACGGAGATCGTGGAAATGCTCACCACCACCTGCGAGAACGCCGGCTGTTCCAAGTCCGTTACCCGCCAGGAGATGCTGGAGTACATCGAGAACTCCGGCGGCAATAACTACCCGTTCTACACCAACGGCAAGATCCTTCGCATCGCCACGGTTGAGGACCTCAACAAGCAATCCACGATCAACTCCAACAAAAAGGATTACGTCCGGACGTGTAAGGCGATGATCGACGAGCTGAGCCTCGCGATGAAGCTCGTCGACGTCGAGCCGATCCTCGGCGGGGAGTTGCTCACGTTCTACTTCATGGCCGCGGACCGGGTTGATTTCCGCGAGCTGGTAAAGGAGCTTGCGGCCCAGTTCAAATCACGAATCGAGATGCGGCAGGTCGGGGCCCGGGACGAGGCCCGGCTCGTGGCTGACTACGAACGATGCGGCCAGCACTGCTGCTGCAAGAACTTCCTCAAGGTGCTCAGGCCGGTGTCGATGAAGTCCGCGAAGCAGCAACAGGTGCCGCTGGATCCGTTGAAGATATCAGGCCGGTGCGGGCGTCTGATGTGTTGCCTGCGGTATGAGGACCATACGTACCAGGAGCTGAGGAAGAATCTTCCGGCACGCAAGTCCCGCGTGGGCACGTCGCAGGGTCCGGGCGTCGTCGTGGACACAAAGATCTTGGTGCAGTTGGCCCTGGTCCGGCTGGAGCACAACGACGAGGAGATCGCCGTGCCCGTCGAGGAGCTCATGGACCCCGATGAGTGCCCGATGCCCGGCACACCTGAATGGGAGAAGTCGCAGCCGCAGCTGGGCGACGCGCTGCGCGGTCTCTCGGTCGAGGAAACCGTGGAGCGCACGGACGACGAGAAGCGAACGAAGCGCCGCCGCCGCGGCCGCAAACGCAAATCTCAACAACAGGACAGTTTCCGCGAGGCGGCAAAGGCGACCGAGCCCAAGGCTGCCGATGCTGGGACTGAGGCCCAGCCCCGATCCAAGCGTCGCCGTCGCCGCCGCCGCCGCAGCTCCCCCCCGCCCAAGGACACCTCCACCTGAACGCACGTCTGAGCGCTCCGTAACGGCCTCCGTCCGCGCACTCGCTGAAGCCTGTGAATCACGCCGATCGAAAAACGGTACGCGCCTGACGACGAACATTGCGTCGATATCCCCTACCATCGGGCCATGGCAACGACAAACCCACCTCATCAGTTGCACGAAGAAGGAACTGCGATCGAAACGCTCCAGTCGCTGATTATCGCGTTTGTACTGGCGATGACCTTCCGCGGCTTTGTCACCGAGGGGTTCGTCATCCCGACCGGGTCGATGGCCCCAACATTGCTCGGCCAACACTACCGGTTCCATTCCCGCCAGACCGGCGCGACGTTCCCGGTCGACGCCCGGGTTGATGTCAGCGCACGAGAAATCTACGATCCGAAGCTCGGTCCTCGCTTTGCGATTCCCCGGGCCGATCGAGGCCAGCCGCGCAACAGCATGGGCGATCGGATCCTCGTGCTCAAATGCTTGTATCCGTTCTTTGCCCCGAAGCGATTCGACGTCGTGGTGTTCAAGAACCCCACGAACCCCGACGGCAAGGACGAGAACTACATCAAACGGCTGGTCGGTCTGCCTGACGAAAAGCTCCTCCTGGTTGACGGCGACGTGTTTGTCGGCGATATCGATGCAGAGATCGGCGACCTGAAGATTCAGCGAAAGCCGTTGCATATCCAGCGGGCGGTGTGGCAAACGATCTACGACAGCGATTTCATGCCCCTGCGGCCCGACGAGCTGGATCGTTCCTATAGCCCACCCTTTAGCGGCCAAGACTGGAACACAACCGCTGAGCGCAGTTTTCGCTGTGACACGGCCGAACCCTCGACGCTCGAATGGGACCTGCACCAGATTCCGCTGACCGATTGGACGTCGTACGACATGCTGATGTACTCATCAAGGCAACGGCCGAGCCCGAATTCCCGATCGCCGATCTTCAACATCAGCGATCTTCGCGTTTCGGCCGGGATCGTTGCCGATCAGCCGGGCTTCGAGACGACACTGGAACTGGTGACGCGCGGGCATCGTTTCGAGTTCATTCTCAAGCGGCGCGACGGTACGGGGCGATACGAGGCAATCGTGCAGATGACGCCGATTGACGACGACGGTCAAGCGACTGGAGAAACGGACCGTCAACGCACCGAGAACATCGAACTGCGCGGGGCCGGACGTGTCGTCAATGTCGAGTTCTGGCACGTGGATCAATCGCTGTCGATCTACCTCGACGGTAAGCGCGCCGTCGGACCGCTGGAGTACGACTGGAGGCCTCGGCTGCGGATGGAGAACGCCTATCAGCTCGCTTATCAGGAAATCCTCGACCGGTTGCCGCGGGCGGCGCCGAACCCGGCGAGGCTCTTGTGGCACTTTCGCGGTTCACCGGTCACGCTGCATCGAGTCCGCGTCGATCGTGACTTGTACTATCAGCCGGCGAGGCTGAACGATCGAAGTCAGAAGAATCAGCCGGCGCTCACTGGCTGGGCTTTCGGAACGCATCCGAACAATCCGGCTATCCTCGAGTCGGATCAGTTCCTCATGCTGGGCGACAACAGCCCATTCTCGTCCGACTCGAGACTTTGGGGCAGCCCGGCTCCGATCGTGGCGGCGCAAATCGACGACGCCCCGTTTATCGTGAATCGAAAACTATTGTTGGGTAAGGCTTGGGTTGTCTACTTCCCGGCGCCCTACCCGTTGCGGGACGGAGGTCGAGCCGTCATCCCTGACTTCGGGCGACTGCGCTTCATCCGCTGATCCTCGTCGCGCCTGCCCGCGCGTTGCTGGCAATGCCACCCCCTGAACTGCCCTGCGTCTCCGATCGTGATCGAGCCGTTCGTCGACACGGTTGTTGCCCGGGCTGTGGATATCCTGTCGGTACATCGGCGGTGCGTACCGAACGTGGGGAGGCGCTGGCGCCACACGTCACGATCACCGGTTGATCCGAGCCGGCGTGTCTCCACGCCGGGGTCGGCGCAGCCGACGGTTTTTCGTGGATCAGGCGCCGTGCCGCTGCGTGCCAATCGGCACTACGCAAAGTTCGGCTTTGATGGCGAATCACGTTTCGCTGTTGCTGCGAATCTGGTACGCTACCTGAACTTGCGCGACCACGCAGCCCTGAAAATTGACCTCCATACGCACATCCTGCCCAAGGATTGGCCGGACCTTCACGCGCGATACGGCTACGGCGGATGGGCCAAGCTCGATCACTATTGCCCCGGCTGCGCGCGCATGATGATCGACGGCGAGTGCTTCCGCGAGATCCAAGCAAACTGCTGGGACGCACGCGAACGCTTGGCCGACTGCGATGAACACGGCGTACACGTGCAGGTCCTCTCCACTGTTCCGGTGATGTTCAGCTATCGGGCCAAGGCGCTCGATGCGCTTGATCTTGCTCGCTTACTCAACGATCACATCGCCGAAGTATGTCGTGAACACCCGCAGCGCTTCGTTGGTCTGGGCACAGTCCCAATGCAGGATGAGGAGCTGGCGACCAAAGAACTTGAGCGGTGCGTGAATGAGCTCGGTCTGGCCGGGATCGAGATCGGCACCCACGTCAACGGCCGCAACCTCGACGACCCGTCCGTGGTTGCGATCTTGGAAGCAGCGGCGCAACTCGACGCTGCGGTTTTCGTTCATCCGTGGGAAATGCTCGGCCAAGAACGCATGGAGAAGTATTGGCTGCCGTGGCTGGTGGGAATGCCGGCCGAGACGGGTCTTGCGATCTGCTCGTTGATTCTGGGCGGCGTGCTGGATCGGCTGCCGACTCTCCGCGTGGCCTTCGCGCACGGCGGCGGATCGTTCCCGTTCACGATCGGGCGGATCGAACATGGGTATCGATCGCGCCCGGAGGTTGTCGCATGTGATTGTGCCCACGAACCCCGCTCGTACCTCAACCGAATCTATCTCGATTCGCTCGTGCATGATGCGCAAGCGCTGCGATACCTCATCAAGCTGATGGGCCCCGAGCGCATCGCGCTCGGCACGGATTACCCGTTCGTGCTGGGGGAGGACTGTCCCGGCCGGCTGATCGAGGGTCTGGGGGATGTCTCCCCCAAGGACAAGCAGCGCATGCTGGCCGGGACCGCACTGGAGTTTCTGAATCTCGATGCGGCGGCGTTCACAGCATCGCCTGAGACTGTAACCACGGCGAATAAAGCCGGACAACCCCAAGGCTGAATCGGTCGTTGCGGCTACGATCAACGTATGACACGCACCGATACGACAGCAACACCGACCACCGATTCATACCAGCCAACTGAAGCGTTTGCCCAGCAACTCGATGATCGCGACCCGCTGGCGATCTATCGCGAGAAGTTCTTGTGTCCGCGCGGCTCGGATGGTGAGCGCGTAGTTTACTTCGCAGGCAACTCGCTGGGCCTCCAGCCTGAAAAGGCCCGCGAGTACGTCCTGCAGGAGATCGACGACTGGCGGACGCTCGCGGTCAACGCGCATCTCGGCGGCCGGACGCCTTGGTTTTCGTATCACGAGATATTCAGCGAAAGCGGCGCTCGGTTGGTCGGGGCAAAACCCGGCGCAGGCGAAGTCGTGTTTATGAACAGCTTGAGTGTTAACATCCACTTGATGTTGGTGACGTTCTATCAACCGACCCAGACACGATACAAGATCATGATGGAGCGGCCGGCGTTTCCGTCAGACCTTTACGCAGTCACCACCCATATGCGAACCCGTGGGATCGATCCGAAAGACGGCCTCTTGCAACTTGCGCCGCGAGAAGGTGAGCACACACTTCGCATCGAGGACATCGAAACGGCGCTTGATGAGCAAGGCGACGAGATTGCGCTCGTGATGTTCGGCTGCCCGAACTTCTATACCGGTCAGGTCTTTGACATCCCGCGGATCACCGCCGCAGCCAAGAACAAAGGGTGCAGTGTCGGATTTGATCTTGCCCATGGGGCGGGCAACATCGCGCCGCAACTGCACGATTGGGACGTCGATTTCGCGGTGTGGTGTTCGTACAAGTATCTCAATAGCGGTCCCGGCGCCGTGGGCGGCTGTTTCGTGCATGAACGGCATGGCAAGAACCTCGACCTGCCGCGGTATGCCGGGTGGTGGGGCGACGACCCGCAGGGCCGATTCCAGATGCACTTACAGCGCCCGTTCGTCGCGCAAAGCGGCGCGGATGGCTGGCAGATCAGTAATCCGCCGATCCTGGCGATGGCGGCGCTCCGCGCATCGTTGGAGATGTTTGACGAAGTTGGGATCGACGCCCTGCGGGCGAAATCCAAACAGCTCACGGGCTACCTTCGGTTCCTGATCGAGCGCACCGGGTCGGACAGCTATGAGATTATCACCCCGGCCGATCCGGAAGCGCAAGGCTGTCAGCTTTCGATTCTCGTTCACGACAAGCCACAGCAGCGGTTCCAGGCGCTGTTGGATGCAGGCGTGATCTGCGACTTCCGCGAGCCGAACGTGATTCGTGTCGCGCCGACGCCGTTCTACAACACGTTCCACGAAGCGTGGCGTTTCGCGCAGGTCCTGACGGGGTAGGAGAAAGAGATTGAAAACACGGAGGGCCACGGAGGTGAAGAGAGAGGGGGTGGAGTCTTGAGTCCTGCCGTGCAGGGACGCTGCGCGTCACCCGCTAAACGCGATCATTACGGCCCGCCCGCAATTGCCCCGACCTCTGACTCCTGACTCCTGACTCCTCTTGTTCTTGTGCGTGGCCCTCCGTGTTTCAACTACACTGTCCGTATGGGCGGAGGCCAGCGTGAGCGCATCATTATCGTTGGAGCCGGGCTGACCGGCGCGCTGCTGGCGTGCCTGCTGGGCGAGGCGGGGTATGACGTCGTCGTGTATGAGCGGCGAGCCGACCCGCGCAAGGAAGGGATCGTCGGCGGGCGATCGATCAACCTGGCAATCTCGGTCCGCGCCATTCATGCCTTGAAGCTTGCCGGGCTTGATCGCAAAGTGCTGGAGGATGCCATTGCTATGCGCGGTCGGATGATCCATTCTCCCACCGGGCAACTGAGCTTTCAGCCTTACAGCAAGAATCCGAACGACGCGATCAACTCCGTCTCGCGGGGCGCCCTGAACGTTACGATGCTCGACGCCGCCCAGCAGTATCCAAACGTCACGCATCACTTTGATCAGCGCTGCGTTGATGTTGATATCGAGACGCCGGCTGTCCAATTGCTGAACGCTCAAACCAACCAGACCACGTGGGTCCAAGGCGATGTCGTGATCGGGGCCGACGGGGCGTTTTCAGCCGTGCGCGAGCGCATGCACCTGCTCGATCGGTTCGACTATAACCAGACGTATCTCGCGCACGGCTACAAGGAGCTGTGCATCCCACCCACGTCGGACGGCGAGTTTGCGATGGACCCCAATGCGCTTCACATCTGGCCGCGCGGCGGGTACATGATGATCGCGCTTCCAAACAAGGACCGGACGTTCACCTGCACGCTCTTTTGGCCGTTCGAGGGGCCCCACAGCTTCGAGGCGGTGCGACAAGAAGCGGACGTCATGCCGTTCTTCAAGGCGCATTTCCCCGATGCGGTTCCGTTGATGCCGATGCTGGTCGAGGATTTTCTCAGCAACCCGACGAGCTCACTGGTGACCGTGCGCTGCGGGCCGTGGTGCTACCAGGACAAAGTAGCGCTGATCGGCGACGCGGCGCATGCGATCGTGCCGTTCTATGGCCAGGGGATCAACGCGGGCTTTGAAGACTGCGTTTCGCTCATGGAGTGCCTCAAGGTTTGTCGCGGCGATTGGTCCAAGGCGTTGGCAACATATTTCGACCGGCGCAAGGTGCATACGGATGCCATCGCTGATTTGGCGATCAGCAATTTCCTGGAGATGCGCGATCACGCTGCGTCGAAGCTGTTTCGCTGGAAAAAGAAAGGCGAGCGGGTTGTGCACCGTCTCCTGCCGCAATGGTACTTACCGCTCTACAACATGGTGAGCTTCTCGCGGATTCCATATGCCCAGGCGGTGCAAAAAGCGAAAAGGCAGGATCGAATTGTTACGGCGATGTTGCTAATGGTTCTCTTCATCCTGTTGGTATCGCTCGTTTGGTGGATCGCATGATGATCTACGACATCACGCCTCCGATTACTGAAGCATTGGCTGTCTGGCCGGGCGACACGCCGCCGTCGCGCGAGGTGCTATTGGATCTGGCCAAAGGCGACAACATCACCTTGTCTACGCTGCATGCGACGGTTCATTTGGGTGCGCATGCGGATGGGCCGAACCATTACGGGATTGATGCACGGGGCATCGGTGAACAGGCACTGGACATTTATGTAGGACCGTGTCAGGTCATGCACGTGGATGTGAAGCGCGGCACGCGAATCGAACCGTCGCAGATTGTCGCGTCAATAGAAGCTGAGCGTGTATTGCTGGGGACCGGTTCGTATCCCGACCCGACGAAGTTCAACGAAGACTTCGCGGGACTGAGTCCGGCCCTGGTTGATGATCTTCACGAAAAAGGTGTGAAGCTCGTCGGCATCGATACCCCCAGTGTGGATTTGTTCGAGTCCAAGGATCTGCCGGCGCATCAGCGATTTCTCGCACACGATATGGCGATACTTGAAGGAATCGTACTGAAGGATGTACCGGCAGGGATGTACGAGCTGATCGCGTTGCCCTTGAGGTTGATGGGTTTCGATGCAAGTCCCGTGCGGGCCATCCTGCGCGACGGGTCGCAGTGATCGCATGTAGCGGGTGACGCGCAGCGTCCCTGGACGTCTTACCCACCGCCCGGAAGTGATTGCGTTGGATCACTCGCCTGCCGGCTTACCGGCGCCAAGTACACCGTCACCG
>JADFNO010000226.1 GCA_022563315.1 Planctomycetota bacterium
ACGGCGTCTGCCAGCTGAGGTCCTCCCTGAGGCGAACGGTAATGGCGTCGCGCAGCGCCTGAACGCCCTGGGTCAAGGTGTAGGCGTTGCGGTCGGCGCGGATGGCCTCGATCGCGGCTTCTTTGAGCGGCTCAGGAACCGGAAAGTCCGGCTGCCCGATCGAGAAGTTGATGGGATTGTCCAGCGTCGCGCCGAGTTCGAATACCCGCCGAATGCCCGAGACATCGATCGCTTGGGCGCGGGCGCTGATGATGTCGTCGTATTGAATCACACAAGTCGCCACGAGCAGGCATCCTTAGCCACACAACCCTCTGAGCGCACCAACGAAACCGATCCCCCTTTGGGACAGTGTAGGAATCGCCCGGCAAGTCTGCTGGGGGGTCGTTTGACGTTCGTAAGGCGCTGTTGGAAGGGTCAACTGCTGGAAGCGGACGAGGCGGCTGAGTCGCCGGCGGCCTCCTCGGTCGTGGCGGTCCCTTCCTCGGTCGTCTCTTCGGCGGCCTTCTTCTTCTTGCCCGTGGACACCGCGCGGTTGGCGACCTTGGGCAGGTTCAGCGGTGAATCGTCATCCATGCGAAACCGGTCTTGGTCCACCAGGCGGGCGATCCGCTCCGCCCGGGTGAGGACATTGCGGTGCTCGTTCAGGGCGCCCGGCTGGGTTTTCAGACTCCGGTGCATACTCATGGCGGCGATCCTTCCTCGCAGTGACTGGCCTCAGCCATCGTATCGGTCAGGATAATAGCTTAGATCGTCCCGCGGGTTAATCCGCAGCTTCCATTTTCTGGTGACGGCCTTGATTCGGCGTTCCAGATCGCGGATCTGCTCGGTCTCGCGCGCACCTTTGCGATACCCCGGAAGGACGATCACCTGATATTGGTCCATATTCTTGGCTTTGACGACGTAGGCTTCAAGCGATTCATCCCGGCAGAAGTTCGCGAGCGTGATGGCGTTTTCGTGCTGGGTGTGGATGAGGATGAAATAGTTGAGCCCAGCCTCGCGCGGATCGGACTGGACCAGCCCCCCCCGACCGCCGTTGGTGAACCTGGGGCCGGTATTCGAGCGCCCCGCCGTTGGCCCATAGCGGGTTGGGCGTGGCGATCCGGTCCCCGTCCTAGAGTCGGTCGCCATGGGGTCCTGTGCGATCTGAGCGCTGGGGATCCCATCGGTTCGGCCCGCGAGGTCGCCGAACTGGAGCTCGGTCGCTCGCTCGCCGTGCTGGTAGCCGAACATATAGGCCGACACCGCCAGGAGTATCAGCCCAGCGGCCCCGAGGAAGAGGTAGCCGATGGGCAGGCGGATGGTCCGGCCGGGACTGAACCACCCGATCGACTCGCCCGTCGTGGGCGCGGCCGCAGTGGTCGACTTGGGAGCCGGGGTTAGCGGGGCCGCTCGGCTGCCCTGGCGGGCTTGGATCAGCTCATACAGGGCGGGGTTGGACCGTCTTTTGGCCATGGGCAGGATGGTATCCGGCGTTTCACAGGTCCGCTGCAAGCGCCGCGCCACATCCCAAAACGCTGGCGATGGCGCTGGTGTCGGTGTGGCTCAAGCTCACATGCCACTGCACGATACCCAGATCATCGGCAATCTCGGCACAGCGACCGGTCAAAACAAGGCTCGGTCGGCCGGACGGCTCGCGGCGAACTTCGATATCCCGCCAGGCGATCCCGTCCCGCCACCCCGTTCCGAGGGCCTTGAGGACGGCTTCCTTGCAGGCGAAACGGACCGCGTAGCGCTCCGCCCGTCGCCGATGGGCCGACTCAGCGTAGCCCGCTTCGGCCCGGGTGAAGCAGCGGGTCACGAAACGCTCGCCGTGCGCCTCAAGCATGCTCGCGATCCGCGCCACCTCGACAATGTCGATGCCGTGGCCGATGATTCTCATGCCGTGCATCCTACCGTCCCCCGGCCAGGCTCTGTCAGATGAAAAGTGGGACGGGCATCTTGCCCGTCTGTAAGAGTGAAAACGACAGGCTGGAAGCCCGTCCCACTAAGATTGAAGGGCACTGTTTTGATCTATCAGACAGAACCTAGTCGCACCGTTGGCAGTTCCACCCAACCATGTCCGCAGAAGAACATCAAGACAAAGCGACCGCCTTCGCCCGCAACAACCCGGTTCGTTGCGCCGTGTTGACGGTGTCGGACACGCGGACGGCCGAGACCGACCGAAGCGGCCCGCTGATCCAGCGGCTGCTCACGGAAGCGGGACACACGATCGTTCATCACAGCATCGTGCCGGATGAGCCCCCCGCCATCGCCCACCAGATCGACACGTGGCTGGCCGATACTCGCGTGCAGGTCATCCTGACCACGGGCGGGACCGGCATCGCCCCCCGTGACACCACCATCGAGGTGGTCCGTCGCCTGCTGACGGTGGAAATCGAAGGGTTCGGCGAGCTGTTTCGGATGCTCAGTTACCGCGACATAAAGGCCGCGGCCATGTTGAGCCGAGCGGTGGCCGGGTTGGTGGCAAAGGAGGCCGAAGCCGGCGGCGACACGTTCATCTTCGCCATGCCCGGGTCGACCAATGCCGTGGAAACCGCCGTGAGCCAACTCATCGTCCCCCAACTAGCACACCTCATCTGGCAGCGCCACCCCAAAGGTACGAAAAGGTGACATTCTACTTTACCGAAAGAATAGAATGTCCCGTTTTTACTGTCCAAGCACCATCGGGGTGTGGCCCTCAGAGCGCACATCTATAACCCCGGATTTCCCAGATGACCTCGGCGTTCTTGAACAGCCGACATGGCGTTCACCGGTGTAGAGTGCGGTGACTCTGCACCTCGAAGCACCGAATAAGAAACTATCTCAGAACCCCACTTGCGGTGGTACGGGCGTCTCGCCCGTACACTTATCATGGCGCTACGTTCGCACGGCGAGACGTTTGCACGGGCGAGACGCCCGTGCCACCGGTTTTGAGATAGTTTCTAAGCGCCGAACCCAATGGGTGAAGCGAATAACCTCGCCGCCTTGATGGCGATGTCCGACTAATGGGTAAATCGAATCCGCCAACGCCGCCCGATGAAGAAGTTGATCCTCGACATGGATCCTGGCGCGCCGGGAGTCAGCGAGACCTGCGAACGGCAGGAAGGCTCTGCGTAACGGATGGAGCTCAGGTGCGGGCCACCGGCATCCGATGGGCACAAAGGAGCGGCCTAACGACCAAGCTCAGCGGCGCGCGTTATTGTGCGTCCGCTCGAGCGCTTTGTTGGCCTCCAGTTCCTGTCGTTGTGATTCTGTTCTCACCTTCTCAACAAGGTCCTTTGGCACTCTCAGATAGCAGGCGGAACCACCGTATACCGCACGAAAAATCTCCGTATGACCTCTCAATTCAAACCTGTTGTCCTTCGAATAGTCACCGATCTCAACGGGATCACCTTTGGGATGAGACTTCAGGCGACCTTCGAAAACCGTTAGGATATCCTTCTTGGTCTTGAGCAGCTTCAACTCACACGATGCCGCAATGACCGAGTAACCTGCTGTCTGAGGATGGTCCAGGTTGATTGTCTGAATTGCCCTCTTCTCTCCCGTGTTGTAATACTGGAAACAGATCAGAAACTCATCCCCCTTCTTTACAAGGGCGCGATTGGGCTCACTCAAGCGGCGCTTGTAGTAGCCTTGTTCCGTCTCTTTGGTTGGTGTTCCCCTCAATCCCCTTTTCAGTGTCATGTGCAATTTGACACTGTTCTTCCCATCTTCCTCCTTCACCTTAGTAACCACATAGATCCCGGAATCAATGCAATGGTCTGCCAACCACTCCAGCGAAGGAACAACACTGATTTCCGCTTGAGCCGTTGTGCATAGCCAAAACACCGCAAAGATCAAGATGGCTAACTGTTTCATGTTTATTCTCCAGACCAACAATAATTAGATTGATCGGCATAATAGGCGGAACTTTGGTTTTCTGCCCGCATAACAAGCCTCTGGATTGTCTGCCAGAGGCGCGCTAAGACGTTTATCTAACGACGAGGGGTCTGCGATGTCAATCTGTCCCCACCCCTGCCCAAGCGGCCCGACAGGGCCTCCAGGCCGCCGTCTTGGGGCAGGACTCGGCCTGTCACCCCGCACCCCAGTCACCGTCGATTCCGGTCAAGAGCAAGCGATAAGGAACTTGGGTTTCCGGGGGGCGTTATACTCGCCCCCGGAAAGCTCGGCGGTGGAGCCGGGCGAGGTATGTAAGGCCCCCGCCAGTAGCGCGACATCGCCCGAGCAACTGTGCTAAAGCATCGACTTATCACCGGACCAATCCTCGTGATCGTGCTCCTGGCGATCGTGTGGGTGGACGATTGGCTGGACGGGGTCGAACTGGCCGGCATGTGGCAGGACTTGTTCGCGCAAAAGCAACATCCACCGCGCGGACTGGTGTTGTTCGGCTTGGCTTTAGTCGTCGCGCCACTGGCCGCCCGCGAGCTCTCGGGCATCTTCCGCGCCAACGGCATTGCGTCGCGCACCTGGCTGACGAGTCTCGCCGCCATCACGGGACTCGTGCTCAGCTACAGCATCCCGACGCAAACTGAAACGACCGCGGGCCTGGAGGCGACCACGGCGATCGCCATCCTCTCCACCGGGATGATCGTGGTGTTTGTACTGTCGCTGGTCACGTTCAGCCAAGGTCGCAACGTCCAAGGCGTGGTGGCGGCGGCGGGCGCGGTCGTCTTCGCGATGGTCTACCTCGGGCTGATGATGGGGTTCTTCCTGGCCCTTCGACGCGATCATTCGGCGTGGCTGATTGTCGGGGTGATCCTGCTCACCAAAGCCGGCGACACCGGCGCTTACTTCACCGGGCGAGCCATCGGTCGGCACAAGATGATTCCCTGGCTCAGT
>JADFNO010000058.1 GCA_022563315.1 Planctomycetota bacterium
ACTTCTATCCCGTCCTGATCGATCAGCTCATCAGCCGAGGCGAGTTCCTCACCGCCTATACGCCGTATCAGGCTGAGGCTTCCCAAGGTTCCCTCCAGGCCTTCTTCGAGTTCCAGACGCAGATCGCGCGGCTCACCGCCCTGGATATCGCCAACGCCAGTATGTATGAGGGCGCAACGGCCGTGGCCGAGGCCGTGTTGATGGCCGTGAACAGTTCGGGCAAACGGCGGGTGCTCGCGGCGTCCACCTTGAACCCGGACTACCTCGCGGTACTGCGCACCTATCTCGACGAGCTTCCGCTTGAGTTGATCGAGCTGCCGGCGGTCGAGGGGCGCGTCACCGCTGACACGGTGCGAAGGCAGATGGATGATGACACCGCAGCCGTCGTTGTTCAATCTCCGAACATTTGGGGTTTGATCGAAGATTGGAACGGTTGCTTCGAGGCAGCGCACGAAAAAGACAAGACCGCTGCGATCGCGGTATTCAATCCGATGGCGTGTGCGCTCTTGAAGAAGCCGGGCGAATGTGGGGCCGACATCGCGGCGGGCGAGGGACAGCCGCTGGGTGTGCCGCTGAGCTTCGGCGGGCCGTATATCGGATTGTTTGCCGCAACAAAGGATTTTGTACGCAAGATGCCCGGTCGGCTCATTGGCCGGACGATCGACGCCGACGGTCGGCCCGCCTATTGCCTGACGTTGCAAACGCGCGAGCAACATATTCGAGGCGCGAAGGCGACGTCCAATATCTGCACGAATCAGGGTTTGCTCGCGCTTCGAGCCACCATGTACATGACGACCCTTGGCAAGGAAGGGTTGCGCGAGACGGCCCAGCAGTGTTATCACAAGGCGCACTATCTGGCGGGACGAATTGCCGAGCTCGATGGTTACGGGATGAAGTTCGACGGGCCGTTCTTCAACGAGTTCTGCGTGACCTGCCCCAAGGAGGTGACGGAGATCATTGAAGCGGCCAAGCGGCGGCGGATCCTGGCCGGGATCGCGCCCCACGGCCGGCGCATGGGTCGCATCGGCGAACCGAACGACCTGCTCATCGCCGTAACCGAGAAACGAACCAAGCACGAGATGGACGCACTGGTGGACGTGCTCCAAGAGGTGGGCGAGTGACGACGATTACTGAAGTGAAACCACCAACCAGCGGCGGCGGTTCCAAGGCACGAGCTTCCACGCGCGGCGAGCGCGCGGTGGAGCCGTTGATCTTTGAGAAGTCCGTGCCGGGGCAGCGTGCGGTTGATCTGCCGCCGCTGGATGTGCCGCAGGCTGAACTGCCCGATGAACTTCTTGGCGCGCCGGTCGAGCTACCTGAGGTCGGCCAGCACGATGTGATGGCGCATTACACGCATCTATCCAATCGCAACTTCTCGGTCGATGGCAACTTCTATCCGTTGGGCTCGTGCACCATGAAGCACAACCCGCGGATCAACGAATGGGCGGCGGCGCTTCCTGGGTTTGCGTCGCTTCATCCCTTACAGGACGATACGCAGATCCAAGGCGCACTGCGCCTGCTCTACGAGGTCCGTTGCTTCCTCGAGGAAATCTCCGGGCTCGATGAGGTGTCACTGCAACCGGCGGCTGGGGCCCACGGCGAATACACGGCGTTGAAGATCATCCGCGCGTACTTCAAAGACCACGGTCAGCCGCAGCGCCACCTCGTCCTTGCCCCCGACAATGCGCATGGCACCAACCCGGCTAGTTGCGCCATGTGCGGTTGCGATGTTGTCCAGGTGAAGACCGTCCACGGCCATACTGATCTCGATGATCTGCGCCGGATTATCAACGAGCACGGTGCGGATACCGTCGCCGCGTTTATGATCACGAACCCCAATACCGCGGGACTCTTTGATAGCAAGATTGCCGAGGCAGCGGACATCATGCACGACGCCGGGGCCAAGCTCTACCTCGACGGCGCGAACATGAACGCGATCCTTGGCAAGACTCGGCCTGGGGATTTCGGCGCTGACATCATGCACTTCAACACGCACAAGACCTTCTCGACGCCGCACGGCTGCGGCGGGCCGGGGGCTGGTCCCATTGCGGTCCGCAAGGAGCTGGCGCCGTATCTGCCGATCCCGCAGGTGATCATGGCCGACGACGGGTCGTTCTCGCTCGATCGCGACCGACCGAAAACCATCGGCAAAGTGCGCAGCTTCGTCGGGCAGTTCGGCGTGCTCGTTCGCTGTTGGGCGTATATCTCCGCGTGCGGCCCCGAGGGGTTGCGCAATATCGCGGAAAAGTCAGTGCTGAGCGCGAACTATCTGGCGGTGCGCCTGCGCCGCGTCTACGAGATGCCGTTCTTCGATCCCGAGCACGGGCGCTTCTGTGCGCATGAATTCGTGACGGTGCCCAAACGCTTGCTCGACAAGGGTGTTTCGCTCAACGATATCGCCAAGCGGATGATTGATTACGACATTCATCCGCCGACGATGCACTGGCCGGTGCATGATTGTCTGATGGTGGAGCCGACGGAAACCGAATCGAAGCGGACGCTGGATCGGTTCGTGGCGGTGATGCTGCAGATTGCGCAGGAGATTGAAAACGACCCCGCGTTATTGGCGCAGGCGCCGACCGACGCGGTGATCAGCCGGGCCGATGAGGTCGCCGCCGCCCGCAACCCGCAGCTCGTGTGGGACCGATAGTGGTCATCCAACGCCCACGGATAGCAATCCGTGGGTAGCAATCCGTAGGTATCCTCAAGCGTAGAAAAGAACAACACGCGTGCCCAAGCCGCTCAACATCGCGCTCGTCGGGTCGAAGTTCATGGGCCGCGCGCACTCCAATGCCTGGCTGAGCGTCAACAAGTTCTTCGACTTGCCGCGTGATGTGGTGATGCGGACTGTTTGCGCGCTCGAGGCGAAAGAGACGCGCGCGTTTGCCCGCAAGTGGGGATGGGATCGCGCGACGACTTCCTTCGATGACATTCTGGACGATGAAACGATCGAGCTTGTTGATGTGGGCTCGCCGAATCATGTGCATGCGCCGCAGTCGATCGCTGCGCTGGAGGCGGGCAAGCACGTCGCCTGCGAGAAACCGTTAGCGGGCACGCTGGACGATGCACGGGCCATGCGCGACGCCGCCCGCAAAGCCAAACGCCGTGGCCTCCAAACGTTCGTCTGGTTCAACTATCGCCGGTGCCCGGCCGTGGCGTTCGCCCATCAACTCGTGCGCAAAGGGAAGTTGGGTCGAATCTACCATGTCCGGGCGCAGTACCTGCAGGATTGGGGTGGGCCGGACACGCCGCTCAGTTGGCGCTTTGACGTCAAGCAGGCGGGTTCCGGTGCGCATGGCGACCTCAACGCCCACATCATCGACATGGCTCGGTTTATCACGGGTGATGAGATTGTTGAAGTGAGCGGTGCGGTGCAAGAGACGTTTATTAAGGAACGTCGGGTTGTGGGTACGACTGGTAAGGGCGCGCGAAGCCGCAAGCGGCGGGGGAAGTCGACGGTTGATGATTGTGTGTTGTTTCTTGCACGCTTCAAGTCGGGTGCGATTGGTTCGTTCGAAGCGACACGGTTGGCCACGGGTAATCAGAACGGCAACCGGATCGAGATCAACGGCGAAAAGGGCGCGATCAAGTTCGACTTCGAGCGGATGAACGAATTGCAGTGGTGGGACAACACGCTCGATTCGTCGCTGCGCGGATGGAGTCGAATCATGTGCACCAACGCCGGCGACCATCCCTATGTGGATGCTTACTGGCCGCCGGCCCACCTCCTCGGTTACGAGCACGGGTTCGTGAGTCAGGCGGCGGATATCATCCGGATGATTGCCGGCCGAAAGCCCGTGGTTCCGATGCCTGATTTTGAGGATGCGTATCAGACCCAGCGGGTGCTGCACGCGGCTGTTCTCTCGGCGCGTGAGCGCCGCGCTGTCAAGATGAGTGAAGTAAAATAGGGCTGCGAGTTCTCCCAACCATCCAACAGAGGCGGGCGCACCATGACGCAGAGATCCTATTCAAATGCACTGGCCGGCCCGGGCATCATGTTGCTCAGTGCTGCGATCTTCGGCTACTTCGGATTTGCGATGACTTGGAATTACCACAGCGGTCTCACGGGAGAGTTCCTGCTGTTCGTCGCTCTGCTGGACTGGACGCTGAAATGCTCGTCAATCGCGTTCCTTGTCTCGGCGCTGCTCACGTTCGTAAAACCGATAGCCGGGAACTTGATCTATGGGCTGGTTGGTTTCGTTGGCGCAGCCTTGTTCCTCTTGATCGCCGGGTTGGACTTTGCTGACAAGCAACACACTGCGATGCACCCGCTTCTGCTGCTGATCTTCGCGGCATGGAATGGGTATGGATCATTCTCGGGTCTGCGCGAGATTCTGAATGCCCGCAGGATCGCTTCGCGCATCGAGCCGCCGACTCCACGCTACAATCGCCCTCTGTAGTCGTAGCCGGTAACCATGGATCATTTCACGTACAAATCCGGTGAACTGTATTGCGAGTCTCTTGCGGTTGCCGACATTGCTCGAGAGTTCGCCACGCCGTGCTTTGTGTATTCCAAGGCGACGCTGGTCGATCATTACACGCGTCTGGCGGAGGCGTTTGCGCCGCTTGATCCGCTGATCTGTTACTCAATCAAGAGCTGCTCCAACCTCGCGATCTGCCGAACGCTGGCTGAATGTGGGGCGGGGATGGACCTGGTCAGTGGGGGGGAACTGCACCGAGCCAGGTTGGCCGGGGTCGATCCGGCCCGATGCGTGTATGCCGGGGTGGGCAAGACGGACGCCGAGATCCGCGAGTCGCTCGAAGCCGGCGTCGGCTGGTTCAACATCGAATCCGAATCGGAGTTTGAGAATATCAGCGCGATCGCGGCGGCGATGAATCTCACATGCCGGGCGGCCCTGCGCGTCAATCCTGATGTCGATCCGCATACGCATCGCTACACGACGACGGGCAAGAAGGAGACGAAGTTCGGCGTCGATATCGAGCGCGCCAAGACGGTCTTTGAGCGCTACGGCGGCGATCGGCATTGTGTGCTGATCGGTCTTCACATTCATCTCGGTTCCCCGATCTACTCGGCCGAACCCTACGTTCAAAGCATCGAGAAAGTGCTGCAACTCATCGACGAGTTGGCGGATCGTGGATACCCCATCGAGATGCTGGATATCGGCGGCGGGTTCGGGGCGGATTATGAATCGGATCAGACACCTCTGGCCAGCGCGTACGCCGCCGAGATCGTTCCGCTGCTTGAGGAACGCGCACGGAACGGTTTGCAGATCATCATCGAGCCGGGACGGACGATCACCGCCAACGCGGGCGTGCTGTTGTTGAAGGTGCTCTATACAAAACCGTCGGGCGATAAGACGTTCGTCATCTGCGATGGGGGTATGAACGTGATGTTGCGGCCGTCACACTACGGGGCGTTTCATTTCATCTGGCCGTGCCGGGTGTCTAGCGAGCACGTGCCGCCGCGCCGGGCTGAACAGATGGACCTGCCGGGATTGGTCACGGCTGATATCGTGGGACCGATCTGTGAAACGGGCGACTTCCTGGCGATCGACCGGAAGATTCCGCCGGTCGATCGAGGCGATCTGCTGGCCGTGTTTGGGGCCGGGGCCTATGGCATGACCATGAGTAGTCGCTATAACTCGATGCCGCTGCCGGCGGAAGTGATGGTGGACGGAAGGTCGGTGGCGCTCATACGCCGGCGGGAAACGTATGATGATCTGACCGCGCATGAGCTCGACGTGGGCACGGCGGTCGATGTTCCGACCGGCCCGACCACACAGAGCGTTCGGCCGTAAACGACTCATGTGCGGTCAACAGTGACCCGAGGAATATGTCATGATCAAGCGTGAAGCAGATGGTGTTTGGGTCGTTCTAGAAGAGACGATCGCCTCGCATCACGATGAGGTCTTCACGTTCTTGACGACCGCGGGGTGTTTGACGCGGTGGTTTCCGGTGGCGGCGAAGGTGGATCTTCGTCCGGGCGGTCGGATCGTCCTGAGCTGGGACAAGGACTTCACGCGCACGACGACGGTGGCGATTCTGGATTACGACGCGGGGGGCATGATCGTCTGGGACTGGCAGGCGGGGCACTCCGAGCAACATGCCCCGGTCTACTGGTCGGTTCAACCGGATATGGAGGAGGGCTGCCGGGTCGAGCTTCGCCAAGGCCCGTTCAGGGAAGATGTCGATTCATTGATCACCATGGCGGAAGAGGTCTCGTACTGGCGCTGGTACTTGTGCAATCTGCGCTCGGTGCTCGAATCTTCGCACGACATGCGCAAGGTGAGGCCGTTGTAGGGATCTCACCACAGAGCTGGCATATAAAGCCGCGACCGGTGGTCGCGTCTCTTGACAGCGCAAGCTCCGCCGTGACGATTTATCCCAATGGCAACATCGGTAATATCACGCGCCCTATGCCCTGCGCGACGAGCAGCGCATAGAGCCCCGCGATGAGGTCGTCGGCGAGGATGCCCCAACCGCCGGCAAGGCGCTGGATTTGGTTCGCGGGCGGGGGTTTGATGATGTCCAAGATGCGGAAGGCGAAGAAAGCCGTGCCGGCGAGCACGAGGTTCCAAATCCATCCGTCCTTGTCGGTCATCGGCCGCCAGGGCAGGAACAAAAGGGCGATACATTGCCCGGCGGTCTCATCGGCCACGACCTGTCCGGGGTCTTTTTTGGCGAAGCATTGCTCCGCTTCAGCGCCGAAGCGCACACACACGATCGAGAAGATCAGCCCGATCAGGACGAGCGAGATGTTGACGATCCACTGATCGTGAACGCTCAAACCGTCGAGACTCAGCACCCATATCAGCAACAGTGCGAAGGCGACCGGTGGGGTGGAGCCCCAGGTTCCCGAGGCGGGGCGAAGGTGGCCGAGACCGAACACGGTGATCAGCAGGAGACGAACGTTCATTCGTCCGCGTCCGATTGGGTGTGTCGCGTCGCTGCATACACCGCGCGGAGTCCTCGAACATAGGGCAGGCCGGACCAGACGGTCACGATCAGCGTCGCGTACATGAGCACGGAACAGACCCACAACGCCCACCGGTTCTCGTGTGGCTTGAACACGATGACCACGAAGAGCGTGGTGGGGATCACGATGGACTGGAGAATCATCTTGGCCTTACCCGACCATTTGGAGCCGAAGCTGACGCCCATGGACTCCAGTACGCCTCGCACGCCGGTGACGAGCAGCTCGCGGGTGAGGATGATGACGACCATCCAGGGGTAGACGCCGGTGACCATGGTGAAGGAGGCGTCGCCACCTTCTACCCACTCGCGGACGACGAACCGCGGCCCGGCCAGGTAGATGAACGCGCCGAGGATGAGAACTTTGTCGCAAAAAGGGTCCATGAGCCGGCCAAATTGTGAAATAACATCCCATTTTCGGGCCAGGTACCCGTCGAAAGCGTCGGTCACGGCGGCGGCGATGAAGATGGCGATGGCGACGGCAGCCCACGCCGTGTTGTGGTCGGGATACCGGTAGGCGTTGAGGGTGGCGAAGAATCCTGCGGCCAGGACCAGGCGGAGCAGGGTCAGGGCGTTGGGCAGGCTTCGACGGAGGGCGTCAGGCATGGACCGGTGATCCTACGGGGCCGGCGGGGGACCGCGAAACGCCGCCCTCGCGGCAACATCGGCTCGCCAGCCCGGAGATTGTGAACTGTTGCACACAGTCGGTTGCCAGAAGCCCGTCCCGGCAATATCTTGCCCATCCCTCGCGGGTCCGTTCGCCTGGGTCCGACGGCGGTTTGGACGGCGTCGGGAGGGTGACGGACGAAAAGCGATCGCGTTGATGGCATCCTCGATCTTCTACCTTGCGTGTGTTCTAGGCATCGCCACGGCGGCCTTGTATCTGTTGGTACGCCCCGGTGCCCGCGCTCTCAAGCTCGGGGCGACGGTCGTGGGGCTTGGGGCGCTGGGATGGCTCGTGCAGCAGTTCGTCGGCATGCTGGGGGGCGACGACCCTTCGGATCGGCCCGGCGTCATTTTCTTCATTTTCAGCCTGATCGCAGTCGCCTCGGCGGTTCGGATGATTACCCACAGCCGGCCCATCTACTCGGCGCTGTATTTCGTGATGGTGGTGCTGAGTTCGGCCGGTCTGTTCCTTTTGCTGGAAGCGGAGTTCATGGCCTTCGCGCTGATCATCGTTTACGCCGGGGCGATTCTCATTACGTATCTATTCGTGTTGATGCTGGCACAGCAAGCGCCGGGGGAGGATGGGACGGTGCAATCGCCTGAGTACGATCGCATACCGCGTGAGCCGGCGGCGGGCGTCGCGGTGGGGTTCGTCATGCTCGCCCTGCTGAGCGAGATGATCTTCAGCGGCGTGTCGACGGAGCTGACAGAGCCTCCGGTCGCGGCGGCGGAGGTTGCGGCCTGGCGGGAGCTTGAGCAAATGCCGGGGCAGCTTCGCCGTGAGCTGATCCGCGTTGATCCCGATCTTGAAGAATCGTTCCCCGCCGACCAGACCCCGGCCAAGTTCAGCCGGATCGACGAGCAGGGGGGCATCTTCACGGTGGGTCCGTTGGGATCGTCCGGCCAGACGTACGAGGTCAGTCTGCCCCATTCGGCGATGCCCCAGAACATTCAGCGCGTCGGTTGGGCGTTGGTCCATCAATATCCGGCGAGCCTGGAGCTGGCGGGCGTGATCCTGCTGATGGCGATGTTCGGGGCGGTGGTTCTGGCCCAACGACAGATCGAGCTGAGCGATGACGAGAAGCTCGAAGCAGCTCGAGCGCACCAATCGGCACGTGACGCTGCGAACGGAGGCGACGCATGATGCTGGCTGCGATCGAAAACCTCGGCTCGATTACGCTGAGTCATTACATCTTCACCAGCGCGTTACTGTTCGTGATCGGACTGATCGGGTTCGTGACTCGGCGCAACATGATCGTCATGTTCCTCTGTACGGAGCTGATGTTCCAAGGGGCGGCGATCGCGATGATCGCCTTCGGCCGATTCCATCTGAACGCGTCCGGACAAGTGTTTGTGATATTCATTCTGACGGTCGCCGCGGCTGAAGCGGCGCTGGCACTGGCGCTGGTGGTGCTGTTGTACCGACGGCGGGAGACGCTCAGCGCCGAGGTATGGTCGGAGTTGAAGGAGTAGTCGTTCTCGTGCTCGGTTCGTTCGCCGCAACCATTTTGCCCATCGTCGTCTCCTCGGAGTCGGCTGTTGTTGATGTTCCGGTCGCGCAGGCGACGGACGCCTTCGGCTGGGCGGCGCTGATCCTGTGGCTGCCGGCGCTTTCGACGGTGTTGTGCGGCCTTTGCGCGGTGATGAAGGTCAAGAGCAAGCTACCGGGTTGGATCACGGTGGGGCTGCTCGGCACGTCGTTCCTCCTCACGCTGGCTCTCTTTTTCAGCTACGAGTACGAGAATCCCGTCATCATCCACGCGCTTCAGTGGCTGAATATCAGTTGGAACGGCGAGGGCGAAACTGTGCAGTTCATCGCCAACTTCGCGCTCTATGTCGATTCGCTGACACTGCTGTGGATGCTCTTTGTGACCGGTCTGGGAACGCTGATCGCGCTGTACGCCACCGAGTACATGGAGGTCGACGTCGGCAAGGGGTACACGCGGTTCTTTGCGGGGATCAGTGTGTTCCTCTTTGCCATGAGCGCGCTCGTTCTAGGCGACAACCTCGTCATGCTCTACCTGGGCTGGGAAGGCGTCGGTTTCGCCTCGTATTGGCTCATTGGGTACTACTACAAGAAGCCCTCCGCCGTCGCCGCCGCAAAGAAGGCGTTCATCGTCAACCGCATCGGCGACTTTGGCTTGGCGCTGGGCATCTACTTCATCTGGCACAACTTCGGCACGGTCGAATATCGCGTGCTCTTCGAGGCGCTGAACGCCGGCGGATATTCCACCGAAACGGCCGGTTGGTCCGTCCGCGCGATCCCGTATCTGTTGATGCTGGGCGCGTTCGGCAAGTCGGCGCAGCTTCCACTATACGTTTGGCTTCCCGATGCGATGGAAGGTCCTACGCCGGTCTCCGCCCTGATTCACGCTGCGACGATGGTGACCGCGGGGGTCTATCTCATCGCGCGGATGTATCCGGTGATGCTGCTGGACGAATACGCTCTGCCCATCGTCGCGTGGATCGGCGGGCTCACGGCGCTCCTGGCGGCGACGATCGGCATGGCGCAATACGACATCAAGCGCATCTTCGCCTATTCGACGATCTCGCAATTGGGGTACATGTTCCTCGGGCTGGGTGTGCTGACATCCTTCGGCGCAGCGTACCACGTCTTCACCCACGCCTTCTTCAAGGCCGTGTTGTTCCTCACCGCCGGGGCCGTGATGCACGGCTTTGCCGGGCAACTTGATCTGCGCAAGGTGTCCGGTCTGCGGCACATGCCCGGCTGGCGCATTGTCAGTTGGACGATGTTCTACGGCTGCCTGTGCCTCGCCGGCTTCCCGCTGATTACCAACGGGTTCTACTCCAAGGACGAGATCATCGCGCAGGCGTTCATCACGCCGGGATTCGGATTCGTCGCGCTCGGCGTCATCGGCCTGATTACTGCGTTGTTTACAGCGTACTACGCTTTCCGCGTGTGGTTCCGTGTCTGCGCCGGACCGGTCCACTTTGAGCCCGGCGATGACCATCACAACGGCGAGCATGGTGGGGGGGAGTTTCACCCGCACGCGCCGCGCCTGGTCATCAACCTTGTCCTTGTTGTCATCACGATCGGTGCGATCGCGTCGATCTTCCTGGGCGACTGGGTCCTGCGTGGGGTTGGGGATTCCACAGCGGTCTATCCAAGTCCGCATGCTGAAGGCGACGGCTTCTGGGCGAACCCACACCGTTGGATGCCCTGGGTGGCTAGTGCAGCCGGCATCGGGGGCATCCTCCTCGCGTGGTACTTCCATCTGGCCAATCGCAGCGCAGCGGAACGTATGAAGAACGCGCTGCTCGCCAACGGTCTGACGCGCTGGCTGCCGACGGCGATGGAGAACAAGTGGTACGTCGATGAGCTGTACCACGCGACCGTCCGAGCGCCCCTGTGGATCTTGGGTCACTTCCTCAACCTCTTTGATCGCTACGTTGTGGACATGTTCCTCGTGGACGGCATCGCGAAGTTGCCACGCGCCTTAGCCAGGACGTTCCAACCCCTGCAAAACGGCATCTTGCAGTCCTACGCGGTATCGATGGCGGGGGGCCTCGCCTTGGTGGCGGTGCTCGTGGTGCTGATGCCGCAGTTCGTCGAGTGGGTGCGCAGCGTAATGGGAGGTGCCGGCTGATGTCGCTCGTGCCACTGATGATCTTGCCGCTGCTCGGCGCGATTGGGGTCGCCGTGTTCCCGGGCCGCCGGGCGAAATGGATCGCACTGGGCGTCTCGACGGCGACGTTCCTCTACAGCGTCGTGCTGGCGATGGCCTTCGACCACTGGCATGACGGCGGGTTTGCCTTCGCTTCCGACCCACCGGTGGGATGGCTGGACGAGTTCGGTATCACGCTGAACATGGGCGCGGATTCGGTGTCGATGTTCCTGGTCCTGCTCACCACGTTGCTCATGCCCCTTTGTATCTGGGGATCGTTCACGGCGATCAGGGAGCGGATCAAAGAGTACTTCGCTTGGATGCTGGGCATCGAAGCGGCGATGATCGGCGTGTTCATTGCCCGCGATCTCATCTTCTTCTATGTCTGCTTCGAGTTCACGCTCATCCCGATGTACTTCCTCATCGCAATCTGGGGGAGCACCAATCGGGCCAAAGCCTGCATCAAGTTCTTCCTGTTCACGTTCACCGGCTCAATGGTTGCGCTGGCCGGGTTCTTGTATATCGCTTGGCAACACGCGGCGTTGCCGGGCGGCGAATGGACGTTCGACATCGCCCGGTTGACGACGTTCGCCGCTACGGGACTGAGCGCAACCGAGCAAGCCTGGGTGCTGTTGGCGCTGATGACCGGATTCGCGGTGAAGGTGCCGCTGTTCCCCGTGCATACGTGGCTTCCGTTGGCGCACACCGAAGCGCCGACGGCCGGTTCCGTCATCCTCGCCGCCGTGCTGCTGAAGCTGGGGACTTACGGCCTGTTCCGGTTCGTGCTGCCGATGGTCCCGGAGGCGGTCGTGGAATACGCGCCCGTCATCGCGGTGATCTCGATCATCGGCATCCTGTACGCGGGGCTTATCTGCTGGGTGCAGGAAGACATCAAGCGGCTCATTGCCTACTCCTCGGTCTCTCACCTGGGATTTTGCGTGCTGGGATTGTTTGCCCTGAACCCGCTGGGCGTGCAGGGCTCGGTTCTGTACATGATCAATCACGGGCTTTCCACCGGGGCGCTGTTCTTCCTCGTCGGAATGATCTACGAGCGCTACCACACGCGAGAAATGTCCAAGCTCGGTGGACTCGCCAAGCGCATGCCGGTGTGGGCGTTCTTCATGGTGTTCTTCGTGCTGGCATCAGTTGGTTTACCGGGCTTGAACGGATTTATCAGCGAGTTCTTGTGCCTGATCGGCGCGTTTACAGCCAGCGCGGATAACGCGGCCTATCCGGGAGTGCTCGGGCCGTGGTATGCGGCGGCCGCTGCCCTGGGGATGATCATCGCCGCCATGTACCTGCTCATCATGACGGGCAAGGTCGTGTTTGGTCCCCTCAAGGAGCCGGCCGCGACCAACAACAGCCACGGCGCGAAACTTCCGGCCGATCTCACCTTCCGGGAAATCGGCGTGCTAGTCCCACTGGCGGTGCTTTGCCTCTACATCGGGTTCCAGCCCAAGCCGCTGACCGATGCTTTGGAGGGACCGATCACACAGGTTCTTGCGGTGTATCCGGAAACCGTCAGGCAACACCTGGCCGAGAACGCGCCTGCGATCGACGAGCTTGATCGCGTGATACTGACGATGACCGAGACTGATTCCGACCGGAACAAGGGAGCCGATGATGGCTGACAAGCTGTGGTTCCTGATTCCCGAGATATGGCTGTTCGTCGGCGTAGTCGTCGTCTCCGTTATGGGTCTGTCGCGGCGGAAGATGTTTCGCGACCTGCTGCCGTTGGTGGTCTGCGTCTTTCTTGTAGGGGCGTTCATCATCACGCCGTTGCTGTACAGCGAACAGCGCATCAGCGCCGCCGGGCTGCTGATGCCGATGCTGGGCAAGTATGTGAAGATGCTCGTCTGTGCGATCGGCGTGATCCTGACGATGCTCAGCGTCGGTCTGATTGATCGCGACCTGGAGGCGTCGATGTCGGCCGGGCGGACCCGTTTCGATCCCATTCGCGTGAACCGGGGCGAGTACTTCTCATTCTTCATGCTGAGCATCATCGGCGTGATGTTGGTGTGCAACGCCAACGACCTGATCTGGCTGTTCCTGGCCTTGGAGCTGACGTCGCTGCCCACGTACATCATGGTGGCGATCAGCCGGCCCTCGCGCAAGGCCCAGGAGGCGGCGGTGAAGTACTTCTTCCTGGGCGCGATGTCGGCGGCGATGTTCCTGTATGGGTTCGCGCTTCTGTATGGCGCAACGGGCGAGATCGAGCTGACGAAGTTGCGCGACGTTTTCGCGGCGCAAGCGGCGGCCGGCGGTCTGAATCGAGTCGCAATCGTTGGGCTGATCCTTACCGTGATGGGCATCTCGTTCAAAATGGCGGTGGTGCCGATGCACTTCTACGCAGCCGACGTTTACGAAGGCGCGGCTTCGCCGGTGACGGCGTTCCTCGCGTTCGTTCCCAAGACGGCCGGCGCCGTGGCCCTGATTCTCATCCTGAGCACGGTCGGTTGGAGCGGGCATTATGGAAACGGCGCGCACGGCCTGCCGAGGGAGATCCTCACCGCGCTGTGGATTATGGCGGTGCTCACGATGACGCTGGGAAATATCGGCGCGCTGCTGCAACGATCCGCCAAGCGCATGCTCGCCTATAGCTCGATCGCGCATAGCGGCTACATCCTGATCGGGTTGATTGCCGGGCCGCCGCATGGACTCAACGCGGTGCTGTTTTATCTGCTTGCGTACGGTGTGATGAACACGGCTGCGTTTGCGGTGCTCGCTTCGTTTGAGCGCAAGGGTGAAGAGATCGAATCGCTGGCAGACCTGGCCGGTCTGCGCCACCGGTATCCGGTGATGGCGGTGGCGATGGCGCTCGCCGCCGGCTCGCTGATCGGATTTCCGCCGCTGCTGGGATTTGCCGGCAAGCTGTACCTGTTCATCGCGGGCGTCGATGCCGGGCACATCGCGCTGATCGTAATTGCGGGCGTCAACAGCGCTATTAGTGCGTTTTATTACCTGTGGCTCGTGGGACTACCGATTCTGGCCCAATCCACGCCCCAAAGTGAAACCGTGGTGGCCCGGCCGGTCGTGTGGCCGCGCGTCGCTGCGATCGTGACTGCGATCGGCGTGGTAATCCTTCCGCTGTTCGCCCAGTCATTGCTCAAGGCGTCACAAGCGGTAACAGTCGAGCGCGAAACGACCGCCCTTGACGTGACTGTTGCCCCGGACCAGCCCGAACAACCAACGTCGCCGTAACGAATGCTCGCGCCCCCGCCGCTTGCGGCTTCGCGCTAAGCACCGTTCAAATAAAGTTGCCCCCGGGCTACACTTTGATGCGCTTCTACGTTGCGGCGGCTTCGGCTTCTTCTTTTTCGGAATCGTCGCGCATTCGACTGTGCTGAAAGACGAAGCCGGTGACGGCGGCAACGGTGACGATCAGCGGCAGCAGCAGTTGGTTTGCGATGAGGCTCGTTTGCACCGACTCGCTCCAGGCGGGAACGTGCAGCAGCAGGGTGATTCCCCCAAAGACGGCCAGGGCCGCGCCGCCGATCGAAGTGAATATCACCACGACGAGCCGGAACATGATGAACGTGGCCAATCCCAGCGCGATCCCACCCATCGCAGCGCCGGCGAGGTGGGCCTCAGGCGAATGGCTGAACGCCGTCCACAGGTTAGCGCCGATGAACGCGCCGGTGAGCGCGCCGAAAATCGCCACCGCAAACCGCAGCAGCGGCGCCGCGACGATCGCACAGAGCAGCCCCAGTGCGCCCATGACGATGCGAGAGTTGCCCATCTGTTTGCTGAGCATATGGCCGAGCCCCAGCCCGCCGAGAAAAGCGCAGACGATGACGACTTTCTTATGCCATTTGTAGCCATTGAGTATGCACAGCGCGCCCACCACAACGAAGATGGACGCCCACACGACGTGCAGGTTCGCGAGCGCCGCCAGCAGTTCTTCCGGGTGGTTGAGAATGTCGAGCCGATTGACGGTCTCATTCGCAGCGGCGAGCGGACTGACGTCTGTTGCTTGGGCAAGTACCAATGGTGCGCTGTTCATGGCAAGACCTCGATTGTGTGCTGAGCAAAAAGGGGGAGAGCTTGATCCAAACGTCTTGCGCAGCTACGCACTGCCGACGATGATCGTTGTGACCTCGTTCGGTTCGACTTCCTATCCAAGCTCGAAGGAACTAGTCGGCGGACTTATCGGCACGCTTGCGTCGCATCGTCCACTGAATGGCAAGCCCGATAACTGCGGTGACCATCCACCAGACCAGCGAGCTCCCCGACGACTCAGGCATCCACGAGGCCTCAGAGAGTCCGGCGCGGCTTACAAGCGTCCATGCGCAGCTCAGCCAAAGCAGCGATCCACTGAACGCAGTGACCACAACCGCGCTGAAACCCCGAGCCAGAGCGCCAAGGAGCATCCCCACGAGCAATCCGCTCAAGGCCGAGGCGATGACCGTTGGTCGGGCCGAGGCTGGTGTGGTAGCCCATTTCGCCTTCAATGCCTCCTTGAGCTGCCCGGCGATGTGTTGGATGTGATCGACGTATCGCTGAGCTTGCTCGGGGATTTCCAGCGAGTCGCCTAGGGACTCAGCTGCGAGGTCCAAGGGAAGATCCAGCGGTAGATCAGGTGGGGCACGCTCGGGTGGGGCTTCGGGAGGATCTTGATCGGGACGATCTGGATCGATCCGATCAAGCCACTCGGCAAGCTCATCCGGCAAGGGGATATCCGGGATCGGGCCGGAGAGGCCCTCGGGATCGGCGAGTTGCTCTTGGGTCGACTGGGCGTCGCTTGAGCCGCCGATCTGGGCGAGGGTCATCGTGGCCAGGGAGGCCGCAATCCCAAGGGTCAGGGCGAAGGCGACCGCCACCACAAGCCTCGAGGCAAGGGCCCCCACGCAGGCGAAGACGATGCCGCCGACGACCGCGGGGATCCAGATCTGCGTTCCCAGGCCCATCAGCTCCCCGATCATCCAGCCGGCCGCACCGCCCAGGACCAATCCGATGGCGGCGAAGGCACCCAGAAGGATCCTCCGACCGGCCGCCCAGAGCAGCAAACCCCCGATCAGGGCCAGTCCCACCGGTATCATGCCGGCGAGTGGTAGCTCCGTGATGGCCTGGGCGATGTCGTTGGCTTGATCCATACAGTGCTTCTCGGGTGCTCCCGTCTGACTTTTTCGGAATTCCCGGCTGCGATATTCGACCGCGGGCCATTCGGTGCCGATCTCAGATGCTACACGACACGCAGGCGGATGAGGATGCCACAAGACCAGCCGAGACAGGATGAACAGGACGAGGCGGGCCGATCGCCGGCAGATCAGGTCGATTTGACGGCCTTGCGCTGCGAGATCGACGAGATCGATCGCAAATTGGTGCAAATCGTCAGTGATCGAGCCCGGATTGTGGTCCAGATCGGCAAGGCGAAGCGCGGCGACGGAACGCCGATCTACGCCCCGCATCGCGAAAAGGAAGTCCTGGCCCGGGCGATCGCCAACAATCCCGGGCCCCTGTCGGATCGCACGATCGAGGCGATCTATCGCGAGCTGATGTCGGGGAGCTTCAGCTTGGAGTTGCCCTTGCGGGTGGGGTATCTCGGTCCGAAAGGCTCGTTCAGTCACGTGGCGGCGATCCGTCACTTTGGCTCATCAGTCGAGTGCGATGATCTGCACGAGATCGATCACGTGTTCGAGGAAGTGCAGGCCAAGCGCTGTCACTACGGACTCGTGCCGTACGAGAACTCGATCGGCGGGGGCATAACCGACACGTTGGATGCGTTCCAACTCTTTGACGTCACGGTTTATGCCGAGGCGCTGATCGACGTATCGCAGACGTTGTTGACCAACTGCCCGCCGAACGAAATCGAGCGCATCTATTCCAAGCCGCAGATTTTCAGCCAGTGTCGACAGTGGTTGAGCAAGCACTATCCGGAGGCAGAATTGATCTCGATGGCGAGCTCGTCGGCCGCGGTTCGCCACACCGCCAACGAACCCAACGCCGCCGCCATCGGGTCCGAGCTGGCGGGGGAGATTTACGGCGTCAAGCCGCTGTTTGAGCACATCGAAGATAAGCCGAACAACGTCACGCGCTTCCTGATCATCGCCACGGAATCGGCGCTTCCGACGGGCGAGGACAAGACGTCGATCATGTTCGTCACCGCCCACAAGCCCGGAGCGCTGGTGGATGTGCTGGGCGTATTCCGTGATGCGAGTATCAATCTCAGCCACATCGACAAGCGACCCAGTGGCCGTAGCAACTGGGAGTACACCTTCTTCATCGACTGCGACGCGCATCGCAGCGATGAGAACATGGCCGCCGCTATCAAGGCCGCACACAGCCATTGCGTCTCGCTGAAGGTGCTCGGCTCGTATCCTCGGGCGCAGCGAATCCTTTGACCGTGAATCCGCCCCGGAAGCGGCCCTTTGGCATATCTGGATGTGGTTTACTTTGTGAACCGCCCACCCAGGGCCTACCATATGCCCATGTCTATGGCCCCCACTGTCCTTCGTCGTGTCGTTGTTTGATTAATTCGAGCACCTTTTGAGCCTCGTCGGCTTGGGGCGTTCCCAGTTGCAACGTCGCCAGGGCCTGGCGGGCTGCGTCTTCCTCCTGAGAGGCTAGCTTTATAGCATCCAGGTTCCGCCGGATCGTTTGCACGATTCGCTCCATGTCCCGCGCATCGTCGAGCAATTCCCGGTAGCCAATTCCCGCCATCCTGCCCGCCCTTCAAACCCGCTTCGGTTTAACCATCTCTATACTGCGCCTATCTATACCGCCTAGGGGGCAAAGTCACCGCCGGTCGAGGCGCTGGCATCGCGACCGCGCCTCTGATATACAGCGCGCGCGGCCGGGGGCCGACCGTGGAGCGCCGGGGGCGCTGAGCGCGATTCCGGGCGCGCCGCCCGCCACTGTCGCCGGTCAACGAGCTTGGGAGGAGATTGCTGCGCGAGCCGCCGCCTGAAAAACCCCGGCCAGCAGGCGTCATCCAGGAGCGTGAGTGCCAACAGGATCGTGAGCAGGTTGAAAAAATTGTAGTTGCCTGTGATTACAATCACGAGCATCATCAGCGTGAAGGCGCCGCAGGCGATCCGGCGAAACAGGGGAGGTGCAAAAATAAAAAAGGGCAAGACCAGTTCGACCAACAGCACCCCGATGACCGATATTTTCTGAACCCAGCAGGGAAGCTGGTTGAGAAACCAGCTGGTCCATAGAGGCAGCGGCTGCGTCCAGTAATGGAAATCGAGCGCTGTGAGTGACTCCCAGGTATTGGCAACCGGCAGCGATGCAGCGTCGTTCCAGGTCAGCTTCACCACTCCCGATTCGAACATCAGGCGACACAGCAGC
>JADFNO010000227.1 GCA_022563315.1 Planctomycetota bacterium
GCCCAACCCAAGCAGGTCGCGCCGGACGAAGACACCGGGATGCTCGTTGAATTGAAACTCGCCCCATCGAGCCGCACGACGCCGGGGACGATCGCCAGTCCTTCGGCACTGGCGGAGACGGATGTGGCGTCGGCGCTGCGGCTGCCGAATGAAGAAGCGCTGGACCGTGGGGCGGCGTTGCACGGGATGCTCGAACAGATCACCTGGCTCGACGATTGGCAACCAAATGAACGAATCCTGCGCGCGATCGCTAAACGCGCCGCCCCCCGTCGCAGCGACGTGTGGGTCCGGCAGATGCTCGAATCGTTTGCGCAGTTGATCAAGCGACCGGCGGTTCAGAAAGTGCTCGGGCTCAACGGGCGCGATCCCAACACACTGCGCGTGCTGCGCGAGCAGCCGTTCGTTCGTCTTGTTGATGGTGCGATCCAACGCGGCATGATCGATCGCCTGGAGATCGAAACGATTGAGGACAAGCCTCTCTCGGCAACGGTGATCGACTTCAAGACGGACCTGATCACGTCTACCCAAGCTCAGCCGACGGCTGAGCACTATCGACCACAACTGGAAGCGTATCGCGCGGCGGCGGCTCAACTGCTCGACGTGAAGCCCGCCCTCGTGCGAATGGTCGTACTGTTCGTCACCGCCGGTGAAGCAGTCGAGCTCGGGTAGCGTCCGGCGTCTCATCACCGAACCCACGGCTGGGCGTCCGGGCAGCTCGGCGCCCGCCGGATGAGCCGCCGAGCCATCGCCTTAGTTTGTGATACTATTCACGAATTCGCCGATCCCCGGCGAGGATGAGATTTATTCGCTATGCCGACCATTACCATCAACGACAAGGTCTGCCAGTACGAGCCGGGGCAGGTGATTCTGCAGGTCGCCCTGGACCACGAGATCGAGATTCCCCATTATTGCTATCACCCGGGGCTGTCGATCGTGGCCAATTGCCGTATCTGCCTGGCGGAGGTCTGGGCGCCCAACCCGCGCAACGACAACAAGCTGGAGCCGATCCCCAAGCTCCTGCCGACGTGTCAAAGCACCGCCGGCGAGGGGCAGGTTGTGTATACCGACAGCCCCAAGGCGATCGCCAATCAAAAGGCGGTGATGGAGTATCTACTTATCAACCATCCCGTCGATTGCCCGGTGTGTGATCAGGCGGGTGAGTGCTACCTGCAGGATTACGCCTACCAGTACGGCCGGGGCGTGTCGCGCTTCCAAGAGCCCAAGATCAAGCAACTCAAGAAAGACTTAGGCCCGCACGTGCTGTTGTATGCCGACCGCTGCATTATGTGTACACGCTGCGTGCGGTTCGCCCAGGAGGTCACCGGCACAAGCGAGCTTCTCGTGCAAGGCCGCGGCGCGACCGAACAAATCGATGTTTTCCCGGGCATAGCGCTCGACAATGAACTGAGCGCGAACGTCATCGACATCTGCCCGGTCGGTGCGCTGCTCGACAAGGACTTTCTCTTCCAGCAGCGCGTGTGGTACCTCAAGAGCACGCCGTCGATCGACGGCCTGACTTGCTCGGGCGACAACATCTGGATTGAACACAACCAGGGGAAGATCTATCGCCTCAGGCCGCGCACGAACATGGACGTCAACACGTGGTGGATCACGGACGAAGTGCGCTACGGCTGGAAGTTCGTACACGATGAGAATCGCCTGACGCTCCCGGCCGTTCGCGGCGAGGACCCGTATGAGCAAATCGAGGCCCCGCTGGCCTACGAGTCGGCGTACGCGAAGACCAACGAGCTGCTCGACGCGGCGAAGCACATTGCGGTGATGATCAGCCCGATGTTGACCTGCGAGGATGCGTATCTGCTCGCGAGGTATGCGTTGGAACACGATGCCGAAGTGACCCTCAGCATCGGGCCCGTCCCGCGCCACGGCAAAGACAAGACGTTCCCCGGCGGGTTTACCATGTACGCCGAGAAGGCGCCCAACGCCCGAGGCGTGCGCCGCGTGCTGGAGAAGTTCTCCGCGAACGTGCTTGATTACGAGGCGTTCCTCGGCCGACTGCGAAGCAATAAGGGCATCGATACGCTATTGATTACAGGTAATTACGACAGCGATTGGGTGACGGAGGATCTCATCAAGGCGCTCGAAAACCGGACCGATCGGGCGGTGATTCTCATCGATACCCTGCCAACCGCTTTGATTGATCGCGCAGCCGTCGTCATTCCGGGGGCGACGTGGGCGGAGAAGGCGGGCACGTTCGAAAATGTCAACAACCGTTTGCAGGCCTTCGATCGCGCCATCAAGCCGATCGACTATTGCAAGAGCGAAGCGCAGATTGCGCTTGATCTTGAGGCCGACCGAACCGGCGAAGAACCGGTGGTGTATGGCGCAGAGCAAATACGGCGCACCATGGCGGACGTTCACGCTCTGGGTGAGTTTGTCAACGACGTGCATCTGCCGCCGGAGGCCCAAACCGTGGAATCCGACATGGAAATCGTCGAGCTGTAGTGTTTAGCCGTCGGGCTTGACCCAACGGTGAGCGCATTAGAACGGCGGACGAAACATCCATAGCAGCGCGCCGAAGCAGATCAAGGCGGCGACGGTTCCGGTCACGGCCGCTGCGCCAGAGACAGGAACGACGAATTTCGTGGCGTCGCGGGCTGGGTGATCTTGCGGATAACGCATCGCTTGGATGACGCTCAAGGCGATACACGGCGCTGCGATCAATCCGCCGTACAGTGGAGCCAACAACGCGGCTGCCATACCGGCGCCAATCTTACTGGGATCATCCATGTTGCTGAGCATGGCGATGGTGCCGATGAGCGTTCCAACGAATCCCAACGTCAATGCGTAGGCCGCGGCGAGACGAAAGAATACGACCGGATCGCCGCGCTGAATTGTCGGTGTGTGCTCGACCTTCCGCTTTCCACGAATAGCCAACCGCATCGCCGTCAGGCACCCGTCATGGCCGAAGGTTAGTAGTAGAAGCGCACCCGTCCCGCCGATCACCAACACCACGCTTGGAATGTTTACATACGCGGCAAGATCTCCTCCGAGCAGGATCATTGCGACGATTAGGGCGCCGAAACCCAGGAACCCGACGAGTCGCGTGGTCGTGCGAACTGCGTGCGCTTGAGCTTCCAGCGCAACATGAGGCTCCGTGGGCGGGGATGGTGGTTTGGTCATACTGTGAAGATCGGTCGAAACGCCGTCACGCTCCATCCTGGGTGGGGCTCTGACCGACGAATCGGTGGAGCGAATCCTTCGACCCAAAGGAAAGCACCGCGGTCTCACTCTTCAAGCAGCGTCGCTTTGGCAATCCACAAGGTTGCGAAGACGCCGGGGACGATCACCACGAATCCGCTACGCCAGTCATGGAGCGGGCGAAACTGGTTGGAAATCTCCACCCCGCCATACACGATGGCCCAGGCAAATCCAACCGCGATCACGGTGATCAGCGGGCTCACGAGCCCGGCACGATCTGTCAGACCGCGCGCCAGTGCGTACCCCACGGCAACGCCGGGCGCCGACAGAAGCGCCCCCAGCGCCAGCAGCGCAAACCACGTCCAGTAGAACGGCGTGTAGTTCAATCCGGGCGCAGCGAACCACACCAGGCCGGCCCACAGCGATAGGCAAATCAACGATCGCCAGAGAACGGTGACAAGAACGCGCCGCAGGCCGATCGCGGGAGTCCAATCGTCGGTGGTTGGCATGAATCACCGCGTTGAATAGGCGTGATGATGATCGCTCATCGTAAGAGACGTCGGGTCGAGCCCGACGGCGAAACGGCTATTTCCGCGCGCTTACCACGCGGGGTTGGGTGAATTGGCGATGCCCCGCTTTGCCGGAGTGGTAGCCGAAGCCGCTTTGTTTGGCCCCGACCCAGGGTGAGCCGGACGCACCGCCACAGCCCTTGTTGATGCCGATCATCCCGGCGTCGAGGCGTCGGGCGACCTCGGCTGTCCGCTGCTGATCGCCGCCGAAGACGACCGCACCGAGTCCATAGGGCGTGTCGTTGGCAAGGGCGACCGCTTCATCAGCGTCCGCAAACCGCTCGATGCAGGCGACCGGGCCGAAGGTCTCGTCGCGCATGATGTCCATATCGTGGGTCACGTTGGTGAGGACGGTCGGCAGAATAAAATGCTCGGGATGATCGGCGCCGCCGAAGGCGACGTGCGCCCCTTGATTCACCGCGGCGCGAATCTGCGTCAGGACATGCTCGCGTTGCGTATCGTTGATCATCGGGCCGACGTTGACATTTTCCTCCATGCCATCGCCGGTCTTGAGATCGCCTGCCAACTGCACGACTTCGCGCTCGAACGCATCGGCGATCTTCTCATCCACGTAGATGCGCTCGGTGCTGACGCAGACCTGCCCGGCGTTTCGGAAACTATTGTCGACGGCAAACTTCGCCGCGGCCTTGATGTCAGCATCATCCAGCACAACCAACGGATCCTTCCCGCCCAATTCGAGAATGACGCGCTTGAGCGAGGCGCTGGCCGAGCCGAGAATGTGCTTGCCCGTCGCACGGGAGCCGGTGAACGCAATCATGTCCACGTCCGATTGCACGAGCGCTTTGCCTTGGTCGTCGGCCCCGTGGATGATCTGCAACACATCGGCGGGTAGAAACTCGTTGAGCAGATCGACGTAGGCTTGCGCG
>JADFNO010000059.1 GCA_022563315.1 Planctomycetota bacterium
CATCTGAACGGAAAGTGCCACAGGCGAGTTTCGCGACGGATTTACCGGCGACTCTCCTGCTGCCCGATCTGCCAGAAGTTTGGGACTATCTAGCGGACGCACCAAAGCTGGGTGTGTATGCAAAGAACCAGAAAGGCTTTGAGTTCCTTGGGAAGGATGACTTGGAAGGTCGGCAGGTCGAATCCAAGACCAAGAGGCCAGGCTGGATTCGTGCGATTCTGCGTGCGGATGATGGTTACTCCATCTGCGAACTACCCACGCGTGTCTGGATCGACTACTCCGAGGAGACGCTACGGCGGCGCGGCGGCGGCGCCAATCCAGGTACGGCGCAAGTCATTCTCAACTACGCGCGTGTTGCTCGCGAGGCGTGGCGACTGAAAGCCGTGGTCGACGAGAAAGGGTATGCGGTCTCCAGCCGATTCTTGGTATTCCGACCGAAGCCTGGTGGTCCTACGCTCCGAGTGTTGTGGGCCATCCTCAACTCACCCGTTGCCAACGCGTACGCATATTGCTTCTCGGGAAAGCGAGAGACGCTCGTCAAGGAATGGCGGGCCTTCCCACTTCCCGCAATATCTCCTGCACGAGCGCGCGGTATTGCCGGGGCAGTCACTGAGTACTTAGCCGCGGCACAAAAGGCGCAAGATGCTTTCATGAAGCCGATGGACAAAAAACCTCTGCGGCAGGCACTGTTGGCAATGGATGCAGAGGTGTTGCGCTCATATGACCTGCCGCCGCGTCTCGAGCGCCAGTTACTAGACCTCTTCGAGGGTGTCGAACGCAAGGGCGTCGGATGCGAGTTTAAAGGATACTACCAGTCTGGCCTTGATGCTTTTGTGCCGCTTCACGAGTTGATTTCGGATGAATATGCCCGATCGACCATGGAGGAGTTCCGCCAGCAGCGGCCGCTCGATTCTTCGTCACCGGTGTTGGCTGCGCTACGGAGTGCCAGCGAGGCGTTCGCGGAGGAGTAACGCTTGCCAGACTTCCTCCTCGATACGCAGACGATCCGGTATTGGTTTGATTGCGAATCGGTGTTCCACTTGCCAGTACGAAAAGCGGCCGCAGCTCTCGCCCCGGGGTCACATGTGTTCGTTTCAACGATCACATTGGGCGAGATTGAATTCGGGATACAACTCAATGCCGCTGGCATGGGCGGCCGCCTCAATGAGTACGCCGATTTCGTTCGTAAGAATCTACCTGTTATTCTGCCTGTTTCACAGCACACGGCAGAGCCTTACGGGCGTGTCCGTGCCAAGTTGGTTGACCGGTTCCCGCCACCGGGAGGCTGGTCCAAAAGGAAGCGGGCCGAGCAATTGTACGACCCGATCGCGGCACGAGAGTTCGGCTTCGACGAAAACGATCTTTGGCTCGTAGCCCAGGCTATCGAACGGAACCTCGTTTTCGTCACAAATGACAAGATGGCTCCTATCAGGGAAGCGATGCGAGAGATTCAGCCAACTTTCTCGTTTGTCAACTGGGCGGCTGAATGACCTCGGAACGGCGTCGAGCGCGACCGTGTGAAACTCCAAGCTTTGTTTGTGGGACGCCATCGCTTCCTCGAAGTACATAAGAACCCTTATCTCCCAATCATCGAACCGGGTTGACCGTTAATTGGTAGACTTGCATCATGCAGACGTGGCGAGCGACGACGATTCTCTCCGTGCGACAGGGCGCGCGAGTGGCCGTGGGCGGCGACGGGCAGGTGACCATCGGGGAGACGATCGCCAAAGCCGACGCGGTGAAGGTGCGCAAGCTCGATGATGTCGGCGCGGAAACGGCCGGGGTGCTGATCGGATTCGCCGGCTCCGCGGCCGATGCTTTCGCCCTGTTGGAACGATTCGAGGCGAAGCTCAAGGAGTCGCCGACGAACCTTATGCGGGCCGCGATCGAGCTGGCCAAGCTTTGGCGCACGGATCGGATGCTCCGCCGACTTGAGTCATTGCTGGTGGTCGCGGATCGGGCCAAGACGTTGATGATCTCAGGTCAAGGTGACGTGATCGAACCGTCCGACGGCATATGTGCGATCGGCTCCGGCGGACCGTTCGCGCTCGCGGCGGCGCGGGCGCTGATGAAGCACACCCAACTCAGCCCCGCGCAACTCTGCGAAGAGGCGCTGCGAACCGCAGGAGAGATCTGCATCTACTCCAATGATTCCCTGACCGTGCTCGAACTGAATGGGCCCAATGGCCCCGAGGTGGGACCGGGCGAGGACAATCGATCGTGAGCAGACGCCGCGGTCGGCGAGGACGCCGGCTGACGACCGCCCTGGTCGCGGTTTCGCTGGCGATCGGCCTGGGGTGTCTGATCGCCGTCGGCTCACCGCCGGTGGTCGGCGTCGATGCCCTGTGGGTCAAGGCGCATGCTCCTGAGGTACGCCTGATGCTCGGGGCGATCGCGGCAGCGCTGCTCTTTTCCGTCGCTGGACTGTGGTTCGGCGTTTCGCGCCGGTTCGTCGTAGCGGTGTGGATCGTGTCTATTCTGGTGAGTGCGGTGTTCTTTGCTGATCGTGTGGGGGCGATTTATCGGGTCATGGTGTCGTACGTCCGCTAATTGAAGGCGGCGTTGAATCGGACCCGTCAAAGCGTCGATTCTATACCTCATGGCTGCATGGCTTTCGAGCGTCAAACGGGCGCTGGGTGCCGGACCGAACGCAAAGGAGAGGGTGCGTCTCCTCCTGAAGGCGGCCTCTCGCGCGCGGAGCACGCTCGATCTGGAGCCGCTGAATCAGACTGGGTTGCACAAGCTGGTGCTGGCCGCCACGATCGAGCAGGTCCGTGATGACGATCTGATCATCAGTCAGCCATTGATCGGCGCATTGAACCATCCGTTGGCCACCGGTGAAGAACTCCTCATCAGTTTCGGGGTCGACGCCGTGGGCGGCGTCAGCGGCAAGACCCAGGCCTTGGGGCGGGTTCAAGTCCCCTCCGGTGGCCCCCGGCTTCTGTATGGCTATCGCCTTGCCATGCCAACCGTACTGCGCGCTATTGAACGTCGTCGGCATCGTCGCGTGACGTTCGGATCAAGCCCCCCGCCCGCAGCCGCGCTCTACCCCCGCTCGAAGGATGCGCCACTGAGGGGGATCCTCATGGACATCAGTATCCGCGGCATGCTCATCCGCGTCCTCCACGAGCCGGAGTGCGAACTGGCACTGCAGCAGCGCGTTCATCTGAGCGTACAGCTTCCCGCTCCGGTCGGCGTCATCGACGAGAACGTCACCGTTGTTCGCGTTGCACCCAGCGCCAACCGCACGAACAATTATATCGGTGTCGCCTTCGACGGGGAGGTCGAGGGCCTCGCGGACCTGGTTCGCCAACTCGAGGAAGGGCGGCACGCACCCCCTGCCGACGGGTAACGGCGCAATGCCTCGGCATGCTCCGACCGCACCGACCCGAGGGGGCGCCATCGCCCCTTGCCGCGGCGTACAGGGCAGGTCCCGGAGAGTCTATTCGCCTCGCTCAGCGGCCTCGTCACGACGACCGCTACGGTGGTATCGGCCTCGGCGGTCGGCGTACTCCTGCGGTGAGATCGGCAGGTCGGGGTCATCGCCTTGTTGCCATTGGCGATGGAGATTCGTCAGGAAAGGGACGCACCAGTGGCATCCCGTTCCCGCCCCGAGACATTCGCTGAGCTGGGACGGCACCGACGGGCGCTCGCGCTTCATGTAGTTCGTGAGCTTGCGAAGACTCACACGATAGCACAGGCAAACATGGTCATCCGGCTGCATAAACCAACACACCCAACCACCATCCCTCATCCCTACATTACTTCCCTACACCCATACTTGGCAGATCAGATGCGGCTCCTTGAGCTTGCCCGCCACCGTGCCCACCGTCGAGGTGACAAACTTCACCTCGTACTGCGGATGAGCGTCCAGCCACTCGTTGACGCACTGGTCCAGGTATGTCAGCGCGTCGGCGGTGAGCTTGCAATGGAAGGTGCGAACGTGGATCGCGCCCAAGCCGGTGGTGTTGGGCGTGCGGGACCACTTGTCCTCGTGTCGGCGACCCTTCTCGAAGGCAGTGATCGTCTTCGGGCCGGCGCCGGGTCCGACGCTTTCGACCACTGGCAACTCACCCGCCTCGGGATCACTGACTTGCTCTACCGGTGAGGGCGGCCCGCCGGTCCCGAACTGCGGCTCGGTATGTCGAATCTTGCTCGGTGCGTTGCGGTCCGGTCGGTTGGGCGTGGTATCCATGAGTTGGATCCTTAGTTCCTCAGCCTGCGTTCCCGTGGGCGACTAGCAAGACGGTCCGGTTCGTCCGCAATGCCAGTGAAACCAGCCTAGACGAACCGACTGCCGACGAACAGCCGCAGGCCCCAGAATCATCGTTTCCAGTCGGCGAACGCGGTCAGCCGTCCGTCGCCTCGGCCGCTTCGCACACCGCTTCCCAGGCCGTGGCGCCATCCTCCAGGGGCGCCAGCCGCAGTCGCTGGCGGATCGACACGCCATCGCCGCGATCCTCCCAGCGTATCTCGAAATCCCATGATGATCCCTGACGATGCTCACTGACAACCGTACCCCAGGCCACGCGGCGGACTGTCCCGCGCTTGTCTGAAACCGCGCCTTCATAATCCAGGTACGCCGGACGGTGATCGGCAATCCGCTCGGCGGCCATGCGCTGCCCCGGCTTCAATTCATCGATCCGCCTCGGAAGGCGGAAACTGATAAGCGGTTCTCGGCCGGCCTGATCGCGGGCGATCATCCAATCAACGTGGCTGGTTCCATCAGGCAACTCGTGCAGCAATTGCACGGTCCGTCGGAAGTCTGTCCGGAGCGATGGCATCTGAAGTGATCCTAGAAAGCCCGCCCCGGCGCATCTCGTCGCGTCGTCTGTATGATGCGTGTTCGTCCCCGTTATGGAGAGGGCAAAACCATGCGACGAGTACTCGTCCAAGTGATCCTGCTGAGCGTCGCTGTACTGACCGCCTGTCAGCGGCCGATCCATACCATCCGCCAAAGCGCTGATTTTAGCTTTGAACACGGTGATTACGATACCGCGGCGACTGAGTACGCCCAAATCGCCGATCGCTACCCCGGCGATTGGCGGGCCCAATACCGCCTGGGACTATGCCTGCTAGAGATCGACGAGCCGGCCCGAGCGCGCGATGCCCTGGAGGTCGCTTATTCCCACCGCCCGCAGGACACCGGCATCGCCGAGGCCCTTGCCGAAGCAATGTTCCAGCAAGGCGATGAGTCGCGCCTGTTTGCGTTCCTTCGGCAGCGGGCCGAGTCCACGCAGTCTCCTGGGGCGTACCTTTTACTCGCCCGGTATGCGCTGGAGCTGGGCGATCCCGATTCTGCTCAGGTCGCCCTGGAGACGGCCATCGTGCTGGACGACGGCCAAACCGTCGAGCCGTACCTTGCCGCCGCCTCGTTCGCCGAACGCCTCGGCGACCTGGAGACCGCGCTGCGCCGGCTTCGACAGGCCTACGGCATCGACCATGCTGACGCCCGCGTCATCCAGCGACTCAAAGATCTCGGTGAGATCCCCGGGCCGACCATCGCCCTGCCTCCCGGCCACTGACCATGCCCCCGGTCTCCCCTACCCCTGCCCTACTGACGTGGCTTGCTACGCTCAGCGACCTGGCTCGATTGCGCATCCTCCGCCTGCTCGCGACCGAAGAACTCAGCGTCGGCGAGCTCGCCCTGATTCTGCAACTGCCGCAATCAACCGTCAGCCGGCACCTCAAGCTCCTCAGCGACGGCGGGTGGATCGTCAAGCGCGCCGCCGGCACCGCCAGCCTCTATCGCATGGCCGTCGAGGCCCTCCCACGCATTGCCCAAGAACTCTGGGAGGCGACCAGTCATGGCTTGGGCGACTCGCCCACCTTCGACGAGGATGACCGCCGACTCGCCGAAATCCTCGCCCACCGACGCACCGATTCCAAAGCCTTCTTCGGACACATCGGCGGTGAATGGGACGCGCTGCGCCGTCAGCTCTTCGGCGAGTCGTTCACCACCCAGGCCCTGGTCACCCTGCTCGATCCGAAGTGGATCGTCGCGGACCTCGGCTGCGGCACCGGCAACGTGACCGAGCACCTCGCACCGATCGTCAAGCAGATCATCGCCGTGGACCGTGAGCCGGCCATGCTCGATGCCGCCCGCCGACGCCTCGGCTCGTTCTCCAATATCGAGTTCCGCCAGGGTGAGTTGACCAAGCTCCCCATCGCCGACGATCACGTCGATGCCGCGATCATGTTCCTCGTCGGGGTCTATCTGCCCGACCCGGCCGAGGCGTTCGGCGAAATCGCCCGCATCCTCCGCCAAGACGGCGCGGCGTTGATCGTCGATCTCACCCCACATGACCGAGAATCCTATCGCCACACCATGGGCCATCAGCATCTGGGGTTCGATGAGAAGCAGATCAAGCGATGGGCGAAAGCCGCCGGCCTCGCAAACGTCCGCTACCAACGTCTCAAACCCGACACCGCCGCCAAAGGCCCCGGCCTGTTTGTGGCGACCATGCGGAAAAGATAAGTGGTGGTGGTTCCCTCCCGTTGGGAGATGCCAACCGCACCCTATCGCGCACTACCGTACTGATAACATCGATGCACGGCATACTTAGGCCCCTAAGACCGAGCGGAGGAACTCGGTGCCGCGCTCATACACCCCAATTGCGCCTGAGGTCACCGCGGCCTTTTCGAGCGCCTTCCAAAGGGTTCTAACGACCGGCAGATTCGGGCGAGGTTTCTGAAGCTGTGATTGCAAACTCTCGACGTCAGCAACCGCTTCGAGTCGGCTGGAATCGTCCAGTTGATCAGAGGTGGTGAAGGACCTCTTCAGCTCGTCAAGAACTCGGGATACGTCGGTGAAATTCGTGTTTACAACATTGCCTTCACCAATAACTGTAACCCCTTGGATGTTCGTGATATTCACCGTCGAGGGTAAAGAACTCCGCTTGAACGTCGAAGCCGTCTCAAGTAAATCCATCCCTACGTCAGAGATCTTGTACTTCGTCTGCTCTGAGTTCTGAACTGTACCTGCTGTAGTTCGGAAGGTGCGATCAATAGTCACTTCGACCACCCAGCCCTTTTGGATAAGGTAGTCAAGATTGTGTGAGACAATCTGTGCCTTATGACCCAACTCGCGCAACTTCCCTTGGAGTTCTCGAATGCCTCGCGCGGCGCTCTTTGGACTCCTCGACTTACGATGGAAGTCGTACAAAGTACGAAGGATGTCGTCCCGAACGTGATCGTTTGGATTGCCCATGACCCGCTTGCTCCCTGTATGAACTTTTCGCCGGCCGTACTTAGTTGACACCCAACGTCCGCAGGAGAATTCCTGGCCAGTCGTCGGCTGCCCGCATTACCAAGCGATCCGCGAAACGCCCGAGAGCCTCGATACTGGTGAAGCGCCGCTCGCCCACTCGAAGTGACTCAAGCACGACGCCAGCGCATCCGATCGTCGTTAGCGATTCGATGCGAGACGTAGCTGGGATATCCGACGACATCATCGTCCCGATCTCCGACAGCAGAACCATCTCTTCATCAATTAATCGATTTGAGCGCCGAGACCTACGTTGGCCTCGGCCTATTCCGTAGTTGCTGTGATAGCCTGATGAGCTACAATCCATGCGGACTTACCTTTCCTGTTAGTAGCGGGTGGGGTAGTGGTCCAAGAACACGGGCTCGGTTGGTGCTGTAACACCGGCCGAGCCCTTTCATCGCCGACCAGATGATGGGCGGTGAGCTTGTGGTAGTACGAGAAGCGATTGCCGAACGGCGGAGGAGGAGAATTCTCATCTAGCTGTGGTTTCGTGAGATTTGAAGGGTACGTTCCTCAGCAAGTCATTCGTACGATATGTCTTACTTCGGATCGTAGGCCTGAGAATGCACTTGAGTCAAGCATCGCCTGCTACCCCGGCGAGAGAAGCATGCCGATGCAGCCAACGATATTTGCGAAACTCGATAACTGTTCGCCTAAGAGTAGTGCTGTACTGCACTTATGGCGGCGCATCCAAAATGACCGCCCAAGGACCCCCGACTTGCTCGTCGCGAACATGCGGAAGATTTGGAACGAAGGCAGCGCGTTTCGTTTCCGCTGTGGGCGATCAAACCCCCGCCGGTTTCCGTGCCGAAAACTGGCAGCTCCAGATGCCGCCGACGAGTGATTCGGCAACATCATGTGACTCAACACAACCCTTCGGGCCGCAGCAACGATCAGACTCTTTCTGAACCGCATCAAGCTCGTCGTCGATCGCCGACTCCATCTGCTGTGAATCGTAAAGCACACGATTCTTGACCTTCACGTCACTGAGTCCGACCGCTTCCAGTCCAGCAACGTACTGCGACTCACTGATCGCGCCCGCGACGCAACCGTTGTATAGGAACTGATTGTCTCGCAACGCCTGAGGCAGATTTTCGACGACGATATCGGAAACGAGCATCCGCCCGCCGGGCTTCAGTACCCGAGCGATCTCCCCAAACACGCGGTCCTTCTCCGGTGAAAGATTGATCACGCAGTTGGAGATCACCCAATCGACGGATTCGTCGTCAACCGGCAAATCCTCGATCAAGCCTTTGCGCACTTCGACATTGGTAACGCCGGCGGCCGCGATGTTTACGTTGGCCTTGGCGATCATTTCGTCGGTCATATCCACACCGATGACCCGCCCATTGGGGCCGACGCGATCGGCAGCAAGGAGGATGTCGATTCCCGCGCCTGATCCAAGATCGAGCACGGTGTCACCGTCTTTGACTTCGACATAGGTCAAAGGATTCCCGCAGCCCAGTGAATGGCGAATCGCATCCTCGGGTAGGTGCGTCAGTTCATCGGATGTGTAGCCCTTGGGCGCTTCCGCACAATCGCATCCACAACCGGTTGGCTCCTGAGTGACTGCGCTCGCGTATGCGGTGGCGACGGACTCTCGAATGTCATCGTTGCTTCGAGGCATAATCAATCTCCTTGACAGCAGCGGTCATCGGGGCAGCACGCTTGGATGGCGCCGGCCATGGACCGCAACGTTTGGGTAAGGACGTCGTAGCGAACTGAGTAATAAACTTGTTTGCCGCGTTTTTCGGATTCGAGGATGTCAGCCGCCTTGAGCGCCGCCAAGTGGCGCGAGACGACCGAAAGATCGATGGGGTAGCAGCAAGCGATTTCGCTGACAGTGGCGGGCCGGCCGAACCCAGCCAGGCGGACCAAGATGGCGATCCGCGTTGGATCACCCAGGGCCTTGAAGAACTCGGCGGACATCGCCGCATCAAGCTTCTTGCAACATCGACGCGAATCAGCCTTGGATAGTTGCTTGTTTACTTGCGTCATCATGCAAGTATAGATTCCCACCGGTGAAGGTCAAGCCAAAATGCTGGTTTTTCATTGCTCGGGGTTGGCCAGATCAACGACGACCTGCTCCAGACCCTCTACCACACGGGCCATGCGGTCGTAATCGAGCTTGTCCGGCGTATCCGAGGCCTGGTGATAGTGCGGGTACCGATACGGGGCCGTGTCCGTCACCATGATGGCTGGATACCCCTCCTGCCAGAACGCCCAGTGATCGGACCAACCAACGCCGGGCATCGACCCGGGAAGCGCCCCACCCTCGGATGGAAACTTGGCGTGACGGCGAAACGACCCGATCGATTCGCGCACGAGCTTCCGTGAACCAACGTTGCCCACAAACGTGATGAAGTTGCCCGTCGATGGGTAAAGCAACCCGAGCGGGAATGGGTATTTCTGAGAGCCACGCTCATCGGAGTAGCAACCGATCGTCTCCAACGACAGCATCGCGACGATGTTCTCGTCGCGCTCTCGGCATCGCTTGGCGTAAACCCAACTTCCCATTTCCGACTGTTGAAAGTAAGGCGGCTCTTCATTGACGAAAAAGACGAATCTGAGTGTGCGCGCGGTCTGCCGACCGCCGAACGCGCGCGCCAGCGCTAACGTGGCCGCCACTCCGCTGGCGTTGTCATTTGCACCGGGGCAGAATATGCCGTCAACCAGAACCGAATCGTAATGTCCGCCGATCACGATGATCTGGTCAGCCCGGCTGCTTCCCGAAATCTGAGCCACCAAATTGCAGCACGTCACGCCGTGGACGTCAAAGCACTGCCGCTGAACGTCGTATCCGGCCTGTTGCAGCGAACGTTCGATAAAGTCAGCCGAGGCTGCCAGTTCGATTGGTCGCACCACGCCGCGCGGGCCGATCTCACTGGCCAGCATTTCCACGTCGCGCCGAAGCGCATCTCGCAACGCGGCCTGGGCTCCGGTCAACGGCATCAGCAGCCCCGAATAACTCTTGCCCGGCATTCGGATCATGGTGAGGTAGGCCCATAGTAGGAACGCTGCGATCACCAGGAACAGCACAGCCAACCGCTTCGCGCTGCCACGGGTGATCACCGCCATGCCAAGAATCTTATTCGGTATCATCGCCCGCTCCTAAACGATCTTACGATCCTCGATTGGCGCTTGCGTCGGAGCACCCATGCTCTTTCGATTCAGTCTGTACGGGTTTCTTAAGAATCAGCGCTATTTCGAGCCATTCCTCGTGCTCGTGCTCGTTGACAAGGGGCTGAGCTTTGCATCGATCGGCCTCCTGTATGCCGTTCGCGAACTGACGGTCAACTGTTTCGAGATCCCCTCCGGCGCGATTGCTGATTCATGGGGACGACGCAACGCCATGATCCTCGCGTTCGTCGCTTATATCGCCAGTTTCCTCTTGTTCGGCATGGCAGATCAGTTCCCGCTGATCGCCGCAGCGATGTTCCTCTTCGGCATCGGCGAAGCGTTTCGCACGGGAACGCACAAAGCCATGATCTTCGCTTGGCTTCACCTGCACGGCCGAATCGATGAGCGCACAAAGATATACGGATATACCCGCTCATGGAGCAAGCTCGGATCGGCCTTCTCGGTCATCGTGGCCACAGCGATCGTGATCGTCAGCAACGGCTACGAATACGTGTTCTATCTCGCGGTCATCCCCTATGTGATCTGCATTATCAACTTTCTTGGATATCCAAGTGAGTTGAATCGCGCATCGGATGACCGGCCGTCCATTCGGGACGTAATGCGGCGCATGGTCGAAACATTTCGTGACGTACTTCGGCGAAGGAATCTGAGGCGCGTGGTTGTGGAAGGGATGGCCTTCGATGGGACGTTCGGGACCGTGAAGGATTATCTCCAGCCAGTTCTTGCAGCGGCCGCGGTCTTCGGCGCCGTGGCGATTATTGCCAATTCGACACTCTCCGCAACACAGCAGTCTGCGATCTTCGTCGGCGCTGCCTACCTCGTGTTGCATTTGCTCTCGGCCGTCGCGAGCCGACAGGCACATCACATTCCGGACATGCTGGGTGATGAACAACGAGCATCTCGTTTGTACTGGGCGATCGGGGCTGCGCTGTTCTTGGCGATCGCAATCGGAGCCTATCGCGAGATCATTTCGATCGTCATCGGCGCGTTTGTACTGGTTCATGTTCTGCAGAATCTGTGGCGGCCGGTGCTTGTCAGTCGCTTAGCCTTGAGCAGCAGCGAGTCGCAACGGGCGACGACATTGTCGATCGAAAGCATGGCCAGACGTGTGGTGATGATGATCGTGGCGCCGCTTCTGGGTTGGGCGGTGGACGCGGTGACGAAGCACGACATCGGCGGCATGTTCTGGCCTGTCGGCGCCGTGGGCGCAATCGTCTTTTTATTCTTCGCAATCACCTACCGCCGATCTCAGTAATGTGGCGCGATTGCCAATGTCTTACGATCAACGAGCAGCATCACCGTCCACCCCCCGCGTCGTCCTGCTCGGGGCGAGCAACCTCGCGCGCGGTATCTCCACCGTTGCCGGGACCGCACAGGCGCTGATCGGCTCGCCGCTGGAGTTCTTCATCGCCATGGGCCATGGACGGTCGTACGGCCGAGCCAGTCGTGTCCTTGGCCGAACCCTGCCCGGCATTGACGAATGTGGACTGTGGGATGCGCTTGGCGACGCCGTTGCAACGCAAACGTATGCGCTCATCACCGACATTGGCAACGACATCGTCTACGGCTACGACGTGCAAATGATCGCAGCCTGGATCGAGCAGTGCCTGAAACGATTGAAAGCACGCGGCGCTCACACGATCATCACTCGACTTCCGGTTGAAAGCATCGAATCACTTTCAAACTTGCGGTATCGCGTGGCGAAGGCAATCTTGTTTCCCGGCCGTCGCTTGTCGTTGGACGAAGCGAAACAACGCATCGGCCGTCTCGATACGACAATAGGTGATCTCGCACCGCAGTATGGCGCGACGCTGGTGGACTTGCCCGGCGAGTGGTACGGGATGGATCCGGTACACATCAAGCGGTCACAATATTCGACGGCTTTTGCGCAGATCATGGCCGGCTGGCCAGTCGGCGACAAAGCGCGTACTCGTGCAACCCCCTCAGTGGTTCGGTGGCTGAAGCTGCATCTGGCCCGGCCACAGCGGTGGTCGTTCCTGGGCATCCCACTGGGTTCGGCCCAGCCCGTCACACGCCTGGCGGACGGCTCCACCGTCGCTGTATTCTGACGTGGCGGGCAGTTCATGATGACAATCCGGCGAGAGGCGGCTTGACGAGGGCTGGATTGGAGATATTATTCATCTGTTCATCCGGATGGACGGATGGAATCGCCCGGGCTTGGCTGATCCGCCTGAAGCCGCCCGGTGGCCCTGCCGATACGCAGTTAGCGGGACAAGCCAAGACTGCTCATCACGCACCACCAATTGGAGATCAACCGTGACCACGCTCGCCTCTGCACAAGGGTCGGCAACGACCTTCACCGATACCGGATTGCCTTTGTTCTCGGACCTTCCCTATAAGGTCGCCGACCTGTCGCCCAAGACCGTCGCATTTGGCCGCAAGGAAATTGAGCTCGCCGAGCACGAGATGCCCGGCCTGATGACGATTCGCAACCGGCATCGCGATCAGAAGCCGTTGGCGGGCGCGAGGATCACCGGCTCGTTGCACATGACGATCCAGACCGCGGTGCTGATCGAGACGCTCATCGATCTCGGGGCGGAGGTTCGCTGGGCGAGCTGCAACATCTTCTCCACCCAAGATCACGCCGCCGCCGCCGTCGTCGTGGGTCCGCCGGCACTTGGCGGTTCGCCCGACAACCCCAAGGGCCCGCCCGTCTTCGCGTGGAAGGGCGAAACCTTGGGCGAGTATTGGTGGTGTACGTTCCAAGCCATGTATTGGGGCGATGGCCAGGGGCCGACCATCATCCTTGATGACGGCGGCGATGCGACGTTGCTGGTTCACAAGGGGGTCGAGTTCAACAAGGCCGGCGCCGTGCCCGCACCCCAACCTACCGACAACGAAGAGTTCAGCCTCATCCTCACACTGCTTGCCGATATCCACGCAGCCGATCCCAAATTCTGGGAGTCGAGCGCCGGCGAGATCCGAGGCGTCTCCGAAGAGACCACCACCGGCGTGCATCGCCTCTACCAGATGCAGGAGCGCAACGAATTGCTGTTCGCTGCGATCGACGTCAATAACTCCGTCACCAAAAGCAAGTTCGACAACATCTACGGCTGCCGACATTCCCTCGTCGACGGCCTGATGCGGGCCACCGACGTCATGTTGGCGGGCAAGACCGCCTTGATTTGCGGCTATGGCGACGTGGGGAAAGGTTGCGCTCAATCCCTCGTGGGCCAAAAGTGCCGTGTGCTCGTGACTGAAGTCGATCCCATCTGCGCGTTGCAAGCAGCGATGGACGGTTACGAAGTCGTCCGGCTCGATGATGTGGTCGGCGATATTGACATCTTCATCACCGCCACGGGGAACTACAACATCCTCACCGCTGCTCATATGCAACAGATGAAGGACAAAGCCATCGTCGGGAACATCGGCCACTTCGATAATGAGATCGATATCGCCGGATTGACCAAGCTCGACGGCATCAAGAAAATCAACATCAAACCACAAGTCGACGAATGGCTCTTTAGCGACGGCCATTCGATCATCGTGCTCGCGGAAGGTCGCCTGCTGAACCTCGGCTGCGCGACGGGGCATCCAAGCTTCGTGATGAGTAACAGCTTCACGAATCAGGTCTTGGCACAGATCGAGTTGCATTGTAACCCTGGGGCCTACGAGAAGAAGGTGTATACGCTGCCGAAGAAGTTGGACGAGGAGGTCGCACGATTGCACCTGGACAAGCTCGGGGTGAAGCTGACGAAGCTGACCAAGGAGCAGGCGGACTACATCGGCGTGCCGGTGGAAGGGCCATACAAGGCTGAGCACTATCGGTATTAGAAGAAGGCATTAGGCATTAGGCATTAGGGACTAGGGACTAGGAATTAGGGATTCGAGAAGATTTTCATAGCCGCGGATGCATATCCGCGGGTTTTTCGTTTTGCGCGCACGACATTTTGCTGGCATAGGGATTAGGTTGTGCGCGCCAGCGTGACCGCGCCCCCGGAATTTCTGTTTGGATCGCCGCGACGATGCGAGCATGGAACGACAGCTCCTTTCATAGAGGGTGCTGCGGCTACGGATGCGCGCGCCAGGGAGGTTCTTTTGGTAATTCGGGCCACAGAATGCGGCTTTGCGGCTCACTAGGCAGGAAAAAATTTCTGAGAATTCTGAGTGGAGCCGCGCGATTCTGGACCTCCACGGCGTGCGCCCGGAAGGAACTCACCGCGGAGGCGCAGAGGACACAGAGGAGATTGAAACACGGAGGGTCACGAAGACAACGCAAGGATTCCCAAGGCTCAGGGCTCAAGCCTTCTTCGGGGGACCCACCGCAGAGGTGCAGAGATGGCAGAGAAGAGGAAGGAACCACAGATAGCTCTTCTGCCCCTTATCAAGCTTGCCAAAGGAAGCTCTCCGGCACCTGAGAAGACTCCCGTCGCCATAGTCTTGGTGTCTGATAACGCCTGTCTTGTTCTATTGGAACTCACATCTAGCCTACATTAGTGGAGGTGTGTAAGATAAGGGTTCGATGTGAGGAGCAGCCGGAGGAAGATTGACCGATGCTGTTAGGAGTGGTACAAGCGCCGGCTAAGATGTGACCTGCGATCCATCGTCAGCCTCCGTGCGAAGTCGATACTTGGGTATCTGAACCGTCTGAGGAACAGCGCTGGAATCTATTCACATGCCTTCTGAACTTTTCACGTTTGTGTTCGATGATCCGGAAGCGGATCAGGCCCGATCTTTCAGCAGGCATCTCAGCGATCTGCTGGATCTTCGAGACGAGGATGTGAGCAAGTGTGTAGACGCGCTGCCGGCGTTCGAGCGTGCAGTCACCCCAAGGCAAGAGAATGAGATTGTTGACAGACTCAAGGAAGAGTGCAGCGCTGATCGGTATCAGTTAGCTCATTCAATTTCTGTACTTAGCTTCTTCGTCAATGGTCTCACGTCGGATGAGATACCCAATGACGATTTTGCAGCCTGGCCGGACGATCTCTTGGGTCGCGGCTGGATAAGCGAGACGACTTCCGACAAGTTCAATAGCATCATACGTCGTTTGCGCGAATCCTTGCCTGCTCTGCGTACTCAGACTGAGGAAAGGCGAACGGCAGCTGGGGTTCTTCCTGCGTTGAAGGTCGCTAGTTATACGGTCGAGATTAGACCTATCCGACGAGAGAGATATAGATGGGGAAACAGTATCGATAAGTATCAACCGCAAATAGTAGGGACGGTTCCGGTCGCCTCTATACACATCGGCCTCGACGTCAAGCTTGCCAGAGGCATCGACTTTCAAGCGGATGAAGTCGGCTTGCAGTATATGATCGATACTCTACAGGCTGCGATAAAGGATATTGCTGCTTTTCGTGCGTACCTACGGCTTGGCGGTGACGACGAAGGGGGCCTCAATGGCTGAACAGATGTTAGAGAAGCCACTAGAGCAAATCGCCCACCACCAAGATCCTATGCTCGGCCTCAAGTTGAAGAAACGCGGGCGTTATATCAGATCAACTCTGGTCAAGAAGGCCGGTTTGCTAGAATCTGGAATAGATCTCGCGGATCTTCCATTCGATGATGCGCTTGCCGCGAAGAAGGAACTAGCAAGCTCAAAACTGAGTTACCGAGATCGCGACTATTCGGCTGTTGAGCAAGCGCACGAAATGACTAGCGGTGAACTCCTCAAGTCTCTGCACGCGTCGCATTCGAACATAACAAGACAGTGCGAACTAATAATTGAGTCCGAGCGCATTCGATTCCCACAAAGCACTCGAGAGGAATTAGCGTCGATTCTGGAGACATTCATTCGCACATATCGGGACAGTTCTGAGTTCGATGTTATTGTCGCCGTGGGATCAGCCATTCGAAAATACATTGCAGTGATGGACGTGCGGGAACTTGGGTCGTTGGCTTCTCTTTTGGAGTCCGGGCACAACGGCACTCTTTCGCTGGAAATGGAACTCGAAGTTATCAAGATGATCGGACGGAAACTGGCCGCAAGGCCGCCAACGACGGATGATCAGGAACCCATACTCGCTTCGCAATTAGCCCGGATCGCAAGCGATTATCTCCGCCCGTCCACCATATCAAAGGACAAGTTCTCTACGGTGGCGATGTTATCGCTTGAGGCACTCGCTGCCATGCGAAGCTCGCAACTGAAGGACCTGCTACCAGCAGTGAATGCCTGTTCGTATGCTGGGTTTCGCCGGCAGCTGCAGCGTCATCTCACCAAGATCGATGAGCAGTTGCCTCAGAACGGAGAATCACGCAGTTGGCTCGCTGGTTTCATTTCGGCGATCAATGTGACCTAGTGGGGAGAGGACGATGCCTGCTCTTCGGCTGGGGTCAGGAACAATAGACGTAGCGCTTCATGACGCAATCGGCAAGGATGGCTCAGAGCAGAGATACATAGTTCATCTCGGTCTCGCATCGGAGGCAGTGTCAGGCGTTCTTCCGAAGCAGGAGGTACGCGTTCATCATGTGGCCCCGCCTGCGGAAGAAGGCTCTATGGCCGTGGACGTCGTGGGATCGGCTGAGCTGACATTCGAAGATGCGATGATGATCCAGGATTTTCTGAATCGGCATCTGCTTGAGGTGCAGGCTGAAGCAATGCGCGATCGATACAGCCGCTATGTCTTGTGCCCACATATGGCACGCGTTTTCGGCGATGATGGCGAAGTAATCTACGTGCGCTTTAACTGTGCCGGATTCGTCGTTGAAGCGTACAAGGAAGCAGGTATCGTCCTCGTAAATACTGACGCACTTCCCAGAATCGAACGTGCGCGGCTTGCCGTAGCATACGGAATCGTGGGCTCGCCAAGGTTTGACAAGTTGAATAGACGGTACTGCTGGGGGCTGGATGATCGAGAAGATAGGTGGCCTGTTCTCATGCCGGGATATGTGCTCCACGCTTTCGACCGGACTTGCGAAGAAATTCGTAGCGCACCCTATCGGCCGCAGCTGGGGGACGAACTCTTTCCACGCTGAGGCAGAGCCGGGCTACTCGGCCATGCACTGATGACGCGGCGCGCGCTCCAGTCCGAGGGTAGGTCAACAACAACATTGCTTGGGCTAGGTCGGGCGACGGGTGGTTGATTTTGTTTGGTAGTGGATCGGGCCGACACGGCCTGGCTCGCTAATAACCAACAACCAAGAGCTAACAACTTCTCTATGCCATCGCGGGTTCTTTGACGAGGAGCGCTTTGGCCTTTTCCCAATCGTCGAGGACGCGTCATGCCCCCTGGATAGGTGACGCCTGTGCAGGGGGTGCCAAGTGGATTGATGCGTTGGTATTGTTTGACGCGTAAGAGCGCGACCACCCCCGGAAACGGTCGCGGCTTTACAGCGCGCGGCGGGCGGTTGATTGTGTTTGGGGGAACCCGCCGGCAGAGCCGGGGGGTAAAGAGAAGAGCGCGACCACCGGTCGCGGCTTTATATGGCGCGGGGGGCGGGGTTTGGTGTGCGGACGTGAACCGGGGCGACATCCCGATGGACTCGGGAGCTCGCTGGGAACCCACGGATTGCTA
>JADFNO010000228.1 GCA_022563315.1 Planctomycetota bacterium
GGAGGTCGGCAACCTGCCGCTGGATCTTCACAGCTTAGCGGTAGATCGAGGCAATGGTCTCGGCGAAAGATTCGGCGTAGGCGTACGTCGCCTTTCGCATATCGGGCGTCCAGGGTTCGACGCTGTCGGCCGCTTCGGTCAGCGCGGCTTGGTCCACGCCAAACTCGTCCGCCAGCGCGCGGATGGTATCGGGCTCGAGTTTCGTACGTGGGCGCGTCCCGATGATCATGATCGCCAGTCGGCGTCCGTCGTGCATGATCGGGGTCGTATGCAGCGTGACGTCTTCGAAGCAAATCGACGCGACGCTGCCGGCGGGATCCCTCGCGAGCGCGCGAATAAGGTTTGCAAACGCGACCCGGCCCAGGTCCGACGTGGCAAGCATGCGGACGAACGGTCCGCCCCAGCTTGGATTGGTGATCAGCGTTCCGTCATTTCGGCAAAGCACCAACGACGTTTTGCATAACGCCGCGAGCCGATCCTGCATTCGTTGAAGGGTGGCCACATCGACCAACCGTGTCAGCTCGGTGTCGCTGTCCGGCGGGTCGGTGTGCGCGATCGCATTCGCACCTTCGATACTCTCGGGGTCGCATTCGTCGATTGGCGATGGCATGAGAAAACGCGATCAATCCCGAGCGTCGCAACCACTACTTCTGTAACGAAGCGCGCCAGACTGCCTCGCGGCGACTCGAATCGGCAAACCATTCGTGTCCCCCACCTCTGAAGAGGTGGGCCACCCATCACGCTGTTTGCATCTTATCCGAACCGCGAGTATACGGGAGCGGACCAAGGAATCCGATCCCTCACGGTCGCGGTTCGGTTGGCAAAATCGCCGGCAACTGTAAATCACGACATTAGCGTTTTCACACTAGGCTCTGTCTGAAAACTCGTCTTCAGCGTACTGGTCGCTGCCAAACGGCCTTTGTTTCCCGGCCAGCGCGAGCCGTCGGTGCCGCCGCGAGTGGCCGCACGGTACTTTTCAGACAGAGCCTAGGCTCTGTCTGAAAACTGGTTCGATGTAGCGGCTGCCCCCCGTGGCGGCCGTGGGACACAAGGAACGCCGGCGTTCCGCGTGCTTTTCAGACAGAGCCTAGTACCGCGTTTCATAAATAGTACGACTATTCTGGCGCTCCGGCGAGGCTGTGCCGATGACTGATAGATGGAATAGGAATGGCAGCAATGAGAACATGGAGGTTCCATCATGCCCGTTGCCCCGGCGCCGCCACTTCGGCTGCGAGCGGGCGATCGGAAGCGGCTGGAGGCCGTTATCCGGAAGCGTACGTCGCCGCAGCGAGACGTACAGCGTGCCCGCATCATCCTGTGCTGTGGCGATGGTCTGGCCCATCGCCAGACCAAACGCGAACTCCACACCAGCGTCGACACCATCCTCCGTTGGCGTAGTCGTTACGAGGAAGAGGGTCTCGATGGCCTCAAGGACCGCCCTCGCTCCGGACGACCGCCAACTTTTTCCCCCTCAGGAGCAACATAAGATTGTGGCCCTGGCCACACGACCACCGCCTGAAGATGGTGTCCCAATGACGCACTGGAGTGCCACGGACTTGGCCCGAGCGGCGGTCCTCGATGGGATTGTCGAGTCCATCAGCCGACTGACCGTGTGGCGTCTGCTTGATCAGGCGGCCATCAAGCCTCATCGTTGGCACTACTGGCTCAACAGCCCCGATCCGGACTTCGAGGTCAAGATGCTGGACATCGTCGATCTCTATCTCCATGCCCAAAACCTGTTAAAACAAGGCGAAATCGTCCTCAGCGTGGATGAGAAAACCAGCATCCAGGCCCTTCAGCGCCGATACCCACATCGGCCTCCCAAGCCCGGACGTATCGAACGAATCGAGCATGAGTACATTCGCCATGGCACCTGCTGCCTGACCGCCGGTTTGGAAGTGGCTACAGGCGAAATCTACGGCCACCTCACGCCGAATCGCCCGGCGGAGGTCTTCGCGGACTTCGTCGAGTCCGTTTGCGGTGAATACGCCGAGGCGCGGAAGATTCACTTGGTGCTCGACAACCTCAACACCCATTGGCATGAACTGACCTGTCAAGCGGTGGCCAAGCTCAGCGGGTGCACGCTGCCGCAGATCAAGACCGGCCCCCAACGCAAGACGTTTCTCGCGTCGGCGGACAAACGGATAGTCTTCCATTTCACCCCGTCGCATGCATCCTGGCTGAACCAGATCGAAATCTGGTTTGGCACATTGAGCCGCAAGCTGATCCGCCGCGGCAACTTCAGCTCTGTGGCGGACCTGGAGGACAAGATTATCGAGTTCATCCAATACTATGATGAGCACTCGGCCCATCCCTATCGATGGACCTACACCGGAAAACCGTTGGCTGCGAACGAACGTGCAGCATAGTCGCGAAACTTATGAAACGCGGTACTAGTGCAGTTTTATTCGACTCGTAGCGGGATCGCCATGTCCGCCGCAGTGGGCAGACGCTACGAAATGGTCGCAATCGCTCTAGCGAGCCGTGGTCCGTGAACTGATGGATCGACGGGGGTGTTCATGGGGAGGCGGCGGATACCGCGGGCAGGTTCGTTTGCCTATGCGATGCGGGTTCCGTCAGACGTGGGCGAGCTACCGCTTGCCCATGGCATCCGTCAATTCGAAGTGCAACGCAGCACTAGGTTGCAGTGTAACAGGGCACTGACGACGTGTTTCCTGAGCCGTTCGCCAGTGCCGGCGGCGTCTCGACCGGTTCATCGACGTGGACATCAAACGCGCGGCAATCGTCGGTACCGGAGCGATGGGGACGCTGTCGGCGATTCTCCTCGCCGAAAAGGACATCGAAGTAGTGCTCTGGGGGCGGTCGGACGAGCGTATTGAGACCCTCGCCCGCGACCGTGAAAACAAGCGATATCTTCCCGGCCACCCTCTTCCGGATTCCCTGCGGTTCACGTCCGATCCACAAGCGCTGAACGATCCTCAACTGATTGTCTCGGCCGTCCCCTGCCAGCACATGCGCTCGGTGTGGACGCGATTCAAGGGGCACATTCCCGCCGGCGCGGCGGTCGTGAGCGTGGCGAAGGGGATCGAGGTGAACACCCTTCTTTCCCCGACCAATATCATCGTCGATTGCCTCGGCCCCCTGCCCGTTGCGTGTCTTTCAGGACCGAGCATCGCGCCGGAAGTCGCCGCACACAAACCGGCAACCGTCGTTGTCGCATCGAAGGACGCTTCCGTGGCCGGCATGATCCAAGCCTGCTTTGCGACGAAGTATTTCCGAGTGTACAGCAGTGAGGATCTGGTCGGTGTCGAGCTGGCCGGCGCCGTCAAGAACGTCATCGCGATCGCCGCGGGCATCGCCGACGGGATTGAAGCCGGCGATAACGCCAAGGCCTCGTTGGTGACCCGTGGGCTGGTCGAAATCACGCGATTGGGCATGGCGCTCGGCGCGTCGGTCCACACGTTTAGCGGGCTGGCCGGTGTCGGCGATCTCGTCACGACGGCCATCTCCAAAATCAGCCGGAATCGGTCGGCCGGCGAGCGGATCGGTCGGGGTGTTCCGGTCGACGAGGTGCTTGCATCGACTCCGTCGGTGATTGAAGGCGTCCCGACGACGCGAAGCGTCCTCGAGCTGGCCGCCCGCCACGGCGTGGAGATGCCGATCGTCTCCGGCGTCGCGTCGGTGTTGTTCGACGGGGTTTCGCCGAGCGACGCGATCGACGCACTGATGATGCGACCGCTGCACGGCGAATGAACCGCCTCCTCCAGCGTCATACGGTTGAGAATTACGATCTTACCGGGCGAGCGTCCTCGCCCCGCGGGCGCTGGTTCGACCCACTCGCACAAAACCGTGTCCCCCGCAGGAGCGGGTCCAAGAAGCGGTTAGCTCTCAGCCATCAGCCCTCAGCCAGAGGCCGGAGGCCAGCCACCGCCAACGGCCACAACAACCACGGAGTGTAACCTCTTTCATGGCAACGTGTTGCGCGGGATCAACCCATATTCCGGCTGACGGCTAATAGCTGTCGGCTGATGGCTGATGGCTGTGCGGCTGACGCCTCGGTGTGGTTCCGTGACAACCGGTCACTCGGTCCATGAGCTCATTGAACACGCTCTAAGCAAGGTGTCCGGTCGCGCGACCGATAAACACCATAGCGGAGGCCCCGCGCGCGTTGCGTTGGGGATGGGCTGCGGTACGTCTGCAGAGACCGGTGGGCAATGGAGCTTCTGCGCTACAAGCAGCTATTGATCAGCCTTACCTGGCGCGACATCCGCGTGCGGTACAAGCAGTCCCTCCTGGGCATCGCGTGGGCGGTCCTTCTTCCGCTGACGATGATGCTGGTCTTCACTTTTGTGTTCACTCGGGCGATCGACGCTCGTTCGCTGATTGCGGTCGATATGCCGTATGCGCTGTTCGCGTATTTGGGACTCGTGCCGTGGGCATTCTTCGCCACGGGCCTGAACGGGTGCGTCGCCTCGCTCGTAGCGAACAGAAACCTCGTGACCAAGGTCTATTTTCCGCGCGAGGTGTTTCCACTCTCGTGCGTGGCCAGCGCGTTTGTGGATTTTTGCATCGCGATGAGCGTGGTCGTCGCGCTGATGGTGTACTTTCACGTTTCGGGTGA
>JADFNO010000060.1 GCA_022563315.1 Planctomycetota bacterium
ACCAATGGGGGATTGATGAGTAGATCGAGGCGGCGCGAACGAGCGAGGTCTTCTTCAGACAGTGAGATTTGACCCACCCCCGGGCCCCCTCCCTGGGAGGGAGGGGGAGAAAGACTGCGCCATCGGCGGGGCTGATCGAGGAGAAGGTCAATGGCCAACGGACTGGCGGCGCGGGCGACGCCGGCCAGCGCTAACGCCTCGAACTGATCGGCGGCCTCGGGATACACGTCGGCGGGGTTTGCCTCGAAGGCGTGACCGAGATCAACTCCCAGTTCGATAAGTCGTTGGATCAGGCGTTGCACAACGCGCGGTCCGCCATGCGGCATGAGCTGGGCGATCTCGTTGGTCAGCCGAACTGCGATTCCCTCATCGATGTCGTCAAAGGGCACGAAGCGCGCGCGTCCGAGCGGCCAGTCGTCTATTCCGGTTATCGCGTGCAAGATGGGGACAACGTGCCCGTGCAGTTGAAGGATCGCAATCGCCCCGGGTCGATTCGGTGTGGTTACCAGGACGCGGCAGTTCGGCCGAGCGGCCAACTCGGCGCGGCTAGGATCGGACATCCGAGTCGTCGACTTCGCGCATGGCCAATGTGTGCCGTGCGGTGACTTGGATTCCCAGCAGGGTCAGCTCGGGCACGATGTTGTCGATCAATTCCTCAGTCTCAAAGAGAAGCTGCGCGTCGCCGCCGGTGGCGATGACGCGCGGGAATGCGGTGTAGTACTCGGCATACTGCTCGACAAGCCGCTGCACCATCCCTCGTATGCCATGGAAAACGCCCTTGAGCATCGCTTGACTGGTTGATCGACCGAAGGGTTGTGCGTCGGGGCGCGCGAAGGGCAACTCGGGCAATCCGGCCGCATGTTCATGCAGCGCCTGGAGCTGCATCGTCGCGCCCGGCGCGATGGCCCCGCCATGGTACGTGCCCTCGCCATCCACAAAATCGATGGTCACCGCGGACCCAGCGTCGATGATGATGCACGCTTCTTGGAGGTGGTCGTACGCAGCTGCGGCGTTCAGCAGCCGATCAACGCCGGTCAAGGTCTCCGGGTCGAGCTGCCGGCCAATCGGCACCGGCACGTCCTTGCCGATCCGGTAGATTCCAACAGACAACTGATCTTCGATCATCGCGGCCAGCGGATCGGCCACGGCGTCGTTTACCGATGCGAGCAAGATCGCGGCTCGCGGGTGGTCTGCGATCCGGGGCCACCATTGGACGACCTGCTGGGCGGTCGGGGCGACTTCTTGCTTGGGGAAGTGTTCGCACGGACCAAGCTGACCGCTGACAAACGAACCGATCTGGGTTCGGGTATTGCCGACGTTCAGCGCGATGAGGCTGGGACTTTCCATCGTCTGAGCAGTGTAGGACCGGCATACACCTCACGACCACCGACGGACCGAGCCTGGTGCTCCACTGCGTGGCCGTCCAACCAGGCGGATTCACCGCATCCCGGGGGGTGGATGGACGAGGCTGAGGGCCCCGGAGAGGGTGGTCGTGTGCATAACTACTGTATATTTCACCCGGCCATTGTATTATTTTGGGATTTTTTGCTTGCTCCAGGCATGGATCACGGCGACCATTCATTCTGATGCGATTGATGCGAATAATGCCAATGATCCGACCAGTGTTGGGGCTGGTACCTCCGGCTTAGGGCAAGCACAGATTACACCGGGGCAAGCACGGCCCGGTCGAGGTAGGCACGACCTGCTTCTGGGCAGGCACACCCTCCAAGACGCGGCCTACTCCGTGCGGGCACAGCTTGCATTAGGCACGTAGCCCATGCTTGGGACTGGCGCTTCGTGCTCGGCACTGGGCAGATACGCCATGCTCGGGACTGGTGCGTCGTGTTTGAGGTTGGTACTTCTCGCCGGCGGATGGGCCGCTTATCCGGGAGTACCGCCGAGGCAGTGAGCAGCCTGGGGTAAGGGCAAAAAGCTATACCGGACCGGCAGGGGTTTGGGTGGCAGGAGTAGATCGCGTGATGCCAATCCGTGCGCAGAGAAGTCGACGCTACGTTCCCGTCGTCGGGCCGAAGCTCAAGCGGCTGCTGGCGGTCGTCTTTGGACTGTTCGCGTTGCTGGTGGTGAACTCGGCGTACCTCTTAGCGGTCACGATCGCCGGCGTGCAGTATCAGAACTGGTTCTACCTGAACATGTTTCTGGTGCACTTGGCCCTTGGGCTACTGATCATTGTGCCGGTGATCGCGTTCGGCTTTCTCCACATTCGAAACGCCTGGACGCGGCCGAACAAAAGGGCGATTCGCGCGGGGATGGCGCTCTTTGTCACGGCAAATGTCGTCCTCATCACCGGGATCGTGCTGATGCGCGTGGATGTGCTGGGGCTGCGTTTTGAGTTGAACAACGCAGCGGGGCGCTCGGTCGCCTACTGGGCCCACGTGATCTGCCCGGTGGTGGCGATCTGGCTGTTCATTCTGCACCGCCTTGCGGGACGGCGGATCAAATGGCGGATCGGCCTGACGTGGGGCGCAGTGGCTGCGGTCTTCGCCATGGTCATGCTGATCCTGCAAACGCAGGATCCCAGGGCTTGGAACGTGGCCGGGCCGAAGTCCGGCGAGCAATACTTTTTCCCATCATTGGCCCGCACCTCGACGGGCAACTTTATTCCCGCCTACGTGCTTCAGAACGATCAGTACTGCCTGGAATGTCACACCGACATCCACGAGAGCTGGTCGCATAGTGTCCACCGGTTCAGCTCGTTCAACAACCCGCCCTACCTGTTCAGCGTCCTGGAGACGCGGCGGGTGCTGATGGCCCGCGATGGCAACGTCCAGGCCTCGCGGTTCTGTGCCGGCTGCCACGATCCGGTTCCGTTTTTCAGCGGCGCGTTTGACGATCCGAAGTTCGATGATCCGAACTACGACCTTGCGAGCGACCCGACCGCCCAAGCCGGCATCACCTGTACGGTCTGTCACAGCGTGACGCACATGAACTCTGTGCGCGGGAACGCGGATTACACCATTGATGAACCGGTCCATTATCCGTTTACCTTCAGCGACAACCGGTTTCTGAGGTGGGTCAATCGTCAGCTCGTCAAGGCCAAGCCGGAGTTTCACAAAGCGACGTTTCTCAAGCCGTTGCACCGGACCCCGGAGTTCTGCGGCACGTGCCACAAAGTCCACCTGCCGCAAGAGCTGAACAAGTACAGATTCCTGCGCGGACAAAACCATTTTGACGCATTCTGGCTGAGCGGAGTCTCCGGCCAAGGCGTCACGAGTTTTTACTATCCGCCCAAGGCTGAAACCAACTGCAACAACTGCCACATGCCGATGGTGGAAGTTTCGGACCGGCCGAACTTCAGCGCCCGAGTACGGGATGATTCGGGCCTCCTCAAGACAACGGATCACCAGTTCCCGTCCGCCAATACGGCCATCCCGCACCTGCTGCGTGACACGCTCGCGGATGCGGATGGGGCGATCGAAGCGCATCGAGCGTTCCTCGACGGTGTGATGCGAGTGGATATCTTCGGCCTCAAACCCGGCGGCGCTATCGACGGCGAACTGATAGCGCCGCTGAGGCCGACGATGCCCGTGCTCAAACCGGGCGGCGTCTACCTGCTCGAGACGGTCATTCGAACGGTCAAGATGGGGCACGTGTTTACAGAAGGCACCGCAGACTCCAACCAAGTGTGGATGGACGTAACGGTCAGATCCGGTGATCGCATCATCGGGCGCAGCGGCGGACGGAGGGCAAGCGACAACGCGGTCGATCCGTGGTCGCACTTTGTCAACGCGTTCGTCATCGATCGTGATGGGAACCGCATCGACCGGCGCAATGCACAGGACATCTTCATCGCGCTGTATAACAACCAGATCCCGCCCGGCGCCGCCGATGTCGTTCATTACTTGCTGAACGTCCCGGATGACGCTGACGAACCGATCACGGTTGATGTGAAGTTGCAGTACCGGAAGTTCGACACGCAGTACATGCGACTGGTCACAGCAGATGATGACTATGTGAACGACTTGCCGGTGGTGACCCTGGCCCATGATACGGTGACGTTTCTGCTCGATAGCGCAGATCAACCGGTGTCGAATGAAGATTCAACGATCGATCTGTGGCAACGTTGGAACGACTACGGCATCGGACTGCTGCGAAAGGGCGGCGGCAAAGGCGAGCTGCGGCAGGCCAGGCACGCGTTTAAGCAGGTGGAGCGGCTTGGTCGGCCGGATGGGCCGCTGAACCTGGCCCGGGTCTACATCAACGAAGGCCTGGTGCAGACGCACGCTCAGGAAGCGTTGCGGCGGGCGACGGACTTCAATCCACCAGCCAATGAATGGTCGCTGCTGTGGTTCGGGGCGCAAGTCGCCACGCGCAACGGCGATTATGACCGAACGATCACGAACCTCCGAGACATCATCCGTGGTGGATTCGCGCAGGCCCAGGGGCGCGGCTTTGACTTCTCCAAGGACTATCGCGTCCTGAACGAGCTGGGCGCTGCGTTATATCAGCGCGGGCTGGGCCAGCGCGGCGACGTTCGCCGACAATCCATGGATGAGGCGCGACAGTGGTACGACAAGGTCCTGACGTATGATCCGGAAAACGTCGCCGCGCACTGGGGTCTCAAGCAGGCGTATAAGGACCTCGGCGATCTGGCCCAGGAGCAGCACCACGCGAAACTGCACGCAACGTACAAGCCGGACGACAACGCCCGTGACGAAGCGGTCGCCAAGGCGCGGATCAAATATCCAGCGGCGAATCACGCGGCCGAAGCGATCGTACTCTACGATTTGCAGCGACCCGGTGCGTACGATCTGCCCGTGGCCAAAGTCGTGGGAGTTCGTAATGACTGATCGGCTCACGAAAAACCCTCCGCAGGATCATCCGCACGACGACGAAGAACTCGTTCCGGCGGACGACACGATCATCGGCGTGGCGTTCAAGTGGTCGCTGATCGTCATCGTGCTGCTCGGCATCGCGGCGGCCACGGTGGCGTTCGTCTTGCGCCCATCGAAGCCGGACCCCGTGGTAATCCAACGAGATCCCGTCACACCGCCGGACCAATTCATACAGAACACAGCCGATCAACCTTCGGTTCAGTTCACCGACATCACGCGCAGCGCCGGCATTAGTTTTGTTCACACGAACGGCGCGACGGGCCAGAAATTGCTCCCGGAGACGATGGGAAGCGGCTGCGCATTCTTGGACTACGACAACGACGGCGATCAAGATATTCTGCTCGTCAATGCTGCGCCTTGGCCGGACGCTGAGCCCGCTGATTCACCGGTGACGATGGCCCTGTATCGCAACGACGGCAGCGGGCGCTTCCAGGACGTCACTGTAGAAGCGGGTCTTGCTGTGAGCTTCTACGGCACCGGTGTCGGTTGCGGAGACTTCGACAACGACGGCGACGTTGATTTGTTCATCAGCGCGTTGGGCGCGAATCACTTGTTTCGCAATGACGACGGCGTCTTCGTGGAGGTGACTGATCACGCCGGTGTGGCCGGTGACGAAGCGGCGTGGAGCACGAGCGCGGGGTTCTTTGATTATGACGGCGATGGGAACCTCGACCTGTTCGTCTGCAACTATGTGCAGTGGTCGCGCGAGATCGACCTGCAACTGAACTTCACACTCAATGGGACGGACCGCGCGTACGGCCCACCCTTGCAGTACCAAGGCGCGGATAGTTACCTGTACCACAACAACGGCGACGGGACCTTTACCGACGTCACGAGTTCAGCCGGCATTGCCGTCAAGAATCCGGCCACCGGGGCGTCGATGGGCAAGGCGTTGGCGGTGACGTTCGCCGACGTTGACGGTGACGGCCACCTCGACATTTTCGTGGCCAACGACACGGTGCAGAACTTCCTGTTCCGCAATCTCGGCGACGGAACGTTCGAGGAAGTGGGGGCGGCCAGCGGCATGGCGTTCGACACCATGGGCGGGGCGACCGGGGCGATGGGGATTGACGCCGGGGATATCCGCAACGACGGCCGGCTTGGAATTGGAATCGGCAACTTCGCCAACGAGCCGTCCTCGTTTTACGTTCAGCAACCGCACGACCCCTGGCAGTTCGCCGACATGTCCAGCGCCGAGGGCGTCGGCTCGCCCAGCCGGCTCAAGCTGAGCTTCGGGCTGTTTTTCTTTGATTACGACTTGGACGGCTGGTTGGACATGCTTCAGACCAACGGCCACCTCGAAGGCGAGATCAACGAGATTCAGCCGAGCCAGCACTATCGCCAGCCGGCACTCCTTTTCTGGAACTGCTCAGCGCAAACGAGCTCGTGCTTCGCGGTGGTGCCGGAGGCGAATCTCGGTGATCTGGCGCAACCGATCGTCGGGCGCGGCGCCGCCTACGCCGACATCGACGGCGACGGCGATCTGGACGTCCTGCTGACTCAGACCGGCGGCCCGCCGCTTCTGCTGCGCAACGATCAGCAGCTTTCTCGTCATTGGTTACGCATCAAGCTTATTGGGCGACGATCAAATCGCGACGCAATCGGCGCTCGCCTTGAGCTGACCGCCGGAGGCCTCACGCAGCGCCGGCAAGTGATGCCCACGTGCAGTTATCTTTCGCAGGTGGAGTTACCGATCACGTTCGGACTCGGCGACTCCACCAGGGTTGATTCATTGCGCGTCATCTGGCCGAACGGGTCGCTCCAGACCATCGCGGTTGATGACGTGGACATGACCATAACGGTCGTACAACGAAGTGACTAAGCACGATGATGGTCCCCAGACAACAACGGCATCAGCGGATTCGCGAGATCCTGTCTCACAACGAGATCCACAGCCAGGAACAATTGCAGGATTTGCTGTTCGCAGAAGATATCCAGACGACGCAAGCGACGCTGTCGCGGGACTTGCGTGATCTCGGCGCCGTCAAGGGTGCGCGCGGCTATTCACTTCCAAACAACGGCGCTCGTGGGGCATTGGATGACGCCAATGTACGAAGAATCCTCAAGCGAGATCTGCTGTCGGCTGAACGCGGTGGACCGTTGGCGGTGCTGCACACACGCCAAGGCCGAGCGCCGGTGCTGACAAGCGAGATCCAGAGCCTGGGTCTTCCCTACGTCTTGGGAACCATCGCCGGCAGTGACACGGTGTTTGTCGCCACGCAATCATCCGGCCAGGCCCGAGCGTTCGTTGCGCTGGTCCGCCGCTGGGCCGGTTTGAGGTAACGGGTTGGCGATTCCGCTGCGGACACCGATACACCGCCCGAGTCGATGACTCAATCGAGTGATGCGGTTTCGTGCTCAGCGAGTTCAGCTTGTTGAGCGGGAACGATGTGTTCGTTGAAATACCAGGAGGTCAGTCGTTCCAACGTGACGAAAAACCCGATGCCGAACGTGGCAATCAGCACCGTCAGCAGGATGAGGTTCTTCCGCTTGCGCTTGGGGTCGATCGAGCATTGATCCTGCTTGCGCTTATAGAGAACGATGCCGGTGACACCAATAAGGGCCGCGACGATCCGTAACACCCAAGCGCCGATTCCAGCCGATCCGTCCTCGTTGTAGAACCCATCGGCGAAGGAGATCGCGTACACGCCGCCCATCAGCCCCATCATGAATAACACCATGGGGGCCACGCAGCAGATCATGCCGGTCAATCCGATCGCCGCGGCAAACTTGACGATCCATCGCCAGAGGCTGGGTTGTGACGTTTGTGCTTCAGTTGGGTCCATGAGGAGTATTCTTCGCTATTGAAGGAGAATAGAGTTATCAGCACTATCGGCCGGCTTCGCCGTACGCTTTGACCAATCGACCCCAAGGCATACTTATTCCATAATCCAACTCGGCTCGGGTGCGGGAAACGCCCAATTGAGCCCGACCCGAGGCAACGGAAGCGGAATAATGCTATATCCTTAAAGGGCACATGACAGTCATGCAACAGGCGAAGATCATCGACGGACGAGCGATGGCAGCCGACGTCAAGCGACAGATGGCCCAGCGAGTCGCCGCCCTTGACGGCCGAGGCCGCAGCGTGCGGCTGGATGCGGTACTCGTGGGGCAAGACGGCGGTGCGGCACTCTACGCGCGCAATCAAGGCAAGATGTGTCGCGAGGTTGGTATCGAGCACGTCCTGCACGAACTTTCCGACGGCTCGACCGAGGATGACATCGCCGACCGCGTGCTGCGGCTGAACGCCGACCCGCAGGTCAGCGCGATCATGGTCCACCTTCCGCTGCCGGACGGGGTTGATACTGAGCGAGTTCAGTCGTTGATCGCGGTGGAAAAGGACGTGGAGGGCGTCAACCCGGCAAACATCGGCAACATCGTGTACGGCCGGCGGAGCCTCGTCCCGTGTACGGCGCTGGCCGTCATGGAGATGATCGAATCGACGGGCGTGCCGTTGCGGGGAACGTGTTGTGTCTGCGTCGGGGCGAGCAACATCGTCGGCAAGCCCATCGTCGTGCTCTTGATGCGCTGTGAGGCCACGGTGATCTCCGTAAACAAGTACACGCCGGACCTGGGCGAGATCACCCGCAGCGCCGATGTGTTGATCTCGGCGACGGGCGTTCCCGGTCTCATTGGATCGGCCATGGTCAAGGCCGGGGCCGTGGTGATCGACGTCGGCATCAGTCGGGTCACGACCTCCCAAGGTCAGTCGCGCACCGTCGGGGATGTCGCGTTCGACGAGGTCGCCCAACTAGCCGGATATATCTCGCCGGTACCCGGGGGTGTCGGCCCCATGACGGTGGCCATGTTGCTTCGGAACACGGTGGACGCGGCTGAGCAGTCGGCCCGGGCCTAACGAGTCTGTCATCGCCGTGGGTCGCGCGCAGACACCTGATAGTCCGATGGCACGGTGGGGGCTTGGAAGATAGCGGGCCTCGAGTGCGCCTAAGCGGTTGTGCTGGACGCGAAGAGGCGATTCCAAACCTCGGCGTACCTCGCTTGGGTGTTCTGGGCAACCTCCGGTGGCAACGGGGGTCCGGGCGGCGTCTTGTCCCACGCCCCCGCATCCACCAGCCCCTGCAGGTGGCTTCGTACGTACTGCTTGTCGAAGGCGTGCTGCTCGACGCCCGGCGTGTAGGCGTCGGCCGGCCAATAACGCGAACTGTCCGGCGTCAACACCTCGTCGATGAGAATCAGTTCGTCGGTCGGCCGGCCTTGCTCGTCCAAGGCATAGCCGAACTCGAACTTCGTATCCGCCAGAATGATACCGTGAGAAAGCGTGAACTCGGCGGCCGCGGTGTAAATATGCAGCGAGACGTCGCGCAACCGCTCGGCTGTCTCAGTGCCGATCTGAGCGCACACCTGCCGATAGTTCATCGGTTCGTCGTGGCCCGACGCCGCCTTGGTCGTCGGCGTGAAGATCGGCTCCGCAAGCTTCTCCGATTCGCGCAAGCCCTCGTCCAACGGGACGCCACAGACGCTGCGGCGCTGTTGATATTCTCGCCAGCCCGACCCGGCCAGGTAACCACGGACGATGAACTCGACCGGGACGACCTCGGCCGCCCGGCAGATCATGGCCCGTGATTCGATCGACAGTCGCTGCGAGGCGTTCAAGCCGGCGACATCCCTGGCATCGGTCGAGACCACATGATCGCCGATGACGCCGAGCGATCGAACGAAGCTGAACCACGCGGTGCTGATCTGCGTCAGCAGGCACCCCTTGCCGGGGATCGGCGTGGGCAGGATCACATCAAAGGCGCTGATTCGATCAGTCGCGATAATGAGCAGGCGCTGCGCTCCATCCCCTTGAGCCGCCAGGGAATAAAGGTCACGGACCTTCCCTTCTCGCCGGCCCGGCAACGGCAGATCGCTTCGGATCATCGGCTCGGGACAATCGACAAGAGCGGCGTCGGATTCATTGGACATGCACCCACTGTATCAGCTACGCCGGTCAAGGGCGAGAGACGCCGGCCGGCGATTTTCGCAGGTGAAATCTCACGCACAACGCCAGGTACAACTATAGTGTCGGCGCAGCCCTGCGAGACCGCCCGCGGCTCGACCCTTTGCTTGATTCACGATGCTTCGATTTGCCGTATACGACGATCGCGGACCAGCCAAAGACTGGCCGCTTGACGCAGCCTACCTGATTGGATCGGACGATGTCGCTGTGCCCGGGGAGCTGACGTTCAAGGCAGGTCATATCCGGTGCACCACGCGCGCGAACCATACGGTCGGCCTGTGCCTGCCGTATGACGCGGGTCCGCTCGGTCGGCTTATGCTCCAGACGTGTTTGCTACCCGATCGTGACCGGCCATACCTCCTGTCCCTGGAGGTGGCGCGGCATCGGCTCAAGACCTTCATCGCCAAGAGCGAAGAATGGCAGATGTTCGAGATCGAATCCGATCATCCTGCTCCGCGGGAGTGGGAAAAGGCACGGAAACTGTTCGCACAAGCGCTCAACGAAAAGGACCAGATTCAGGCGGACCGCTTGGCTCGGCGCTCCCTCATTCACGCGGTTCAGTCGAACGAGCGGTTGGCCCTGGCCCATGCCGAGCTCTTCCTCCACTGGCGGTTCGGAAGCCGTCCCGCACCGTCGACGACGCTCGGGGTGCGTATTCACACGGGCAAGGATACGCCGGCCCTGCGCGAACTCCTCACGCGGGATTTCGACATCCTTGTGTTCCCGCTGCGGTGGAGCGAACTTGAGGTCGAAGAAGGACGCTACGACTGGGCGCCGCTGGATCGCTGGGTTCAATGGGCCCAAACCCAGGACAAACCGTGCGTCCTCGGCCCCCTGCTTGATTTCTCAAAACGCGCGCTGCCGAAGTGGATGTACGTCTGGCAGCACGACTACTCCACCTGCCGTGATCTCGTGTACGAGCACGTCGAGCGCGTGGTGAAACGCTACGGCTCCGCCGTCGACATGTGGAACGTGGCGTCCGGTCTGAACGTCAATGACAACTTCCAGTTTACCGCCCAGCAGATGATCGACCTGACCTACATGGGTTCGCTCATTGTGCGCCAAGTTCACAAGGGTGCGCGGACGATGGTCGAGATCGTCGAGCCGTTCGGCGAGTTCGGCGCCGCCAACAAGAACGCGGTCGCACCATTGACGTACCTCGACCAGATCGTGCAGGAAGGAATCCCCATGGATTGCGTGGGCGTTCAGCTCTTGTTCGGTCAGAAGGGGCGTGGACGAGAGACGAGGGACCTGATGCAGATCAGCAGCCTGCTCGATCGGTTCCTCACGCTCGACCTACCGGTGCTGATCTCCGCCGTCGGCGTGCCCAGTGAAGCGCCTGAACCGGGAGGCGGCTGGTGGCATGAGCCCTGGACCGCTCAAGTGCAATCGCGATGGGTGTCGCGCGCCTTCTCGATCGCCATGTCCAAGCCGTTTGTCGAATCGGTCATCTGGAGCGATCTCTACGACCACCCCAGTAGTGATCTACCCGGGGCCGGGCTCGTCGATGCCTCGGGACGAACCAAACCCGCGCTCCAACGGCTGGTCGGCATGCGCAAACGACTCCGCAAGCCACTAGGGCCGCCGCGCCGACTGTTGCGTCGCGTCTCAACGGGCCCAGCCGATGCGTGAGTCGCCCCGCCGTTTGCCCGGGGCTCTGTTCGTCAGCGGTCTGCTGGCCCTGGGACTGGGCTTCGCCGGCTGGTTGCGCCTCCACCATCCGGTCGCCGTGTTGAAAGACGTTGGGGCCGACCATTCCCCGATTCCCGGGCTGGGTTGGCCCGATCTGAGAATCGACGTCAATTCAGCTGAGGAGGCCCAGCTCGATCTCTTGCCGGGCATCGGTCCGCGGCTCGCAGCCCGAATTGTCGAGGACCGCCGCACGCAAGGGTCGTTCGCATCCTTGGACGAGCTAATGCGGGTGACCGGGCTCGGTCCCCGGCTCGTCGAACGACTTCGCCCCTACGCCGTGGCAAACGTCCCGGACGTACTCCACACCGCCGCCTCACCGCGTCACCAATTCGCCGACCGAAACGACTAGCGCCCCGCGCATAAAGGTCAACCGCAACTCACAAAGGCTTCGCAGCGAGACCGACCGCCGCGCCACCCCGGAGCAGCACACCGTCGGCCGCCACCGCCGCACGAAGAAGTCCGCCGCCGCATAACGAGTCGGGGCATCCGCTTGGGTTTGCGCGGGCGCTTGAGGCGCTTCACATCCGACAGATGCCACTGATAGTGGTAGTGGCACGGGCTTCCAGCCCGTGTGCCATTTCCGTTCGGGCAGGTCCCGTAGGCGACTCGCCGTGGCGAGATGCCCGAACCACCGTGCATCGAGTGATCGTGGCTGAGCCGACGATCACGCCGGTGGGGGCTCCCGGATCGCTCGGCTCGAAGTCGAGTTCGGCCCATGCTTCCGGGGGGCCCGGCGTACGCGCTGCATAGATATAGAACCGCTCACCAATGATCCGCGTCCGCCGACTGCGATACTCGATCGTCTTGATCCCCCGCAGGATCAGCTCCGCATAGGGCTGACGGATGGACAGGGCACGACGGGGCGGCATGCACCGACCATCGGCTGAATCGAGGGTCGACGCTCGCTATAATCTGCAGCTGGGTTTCTCGTTACTTGCTTGCTCACTGGGGGCGGTCCCCAACCCGGCGGAAGCGCCGGTGCATCGTATGCCTTTTCGATTGAGGGAGGCGATATCCCCGCTATACGGAATTCAGCATAGCAGCGTCAAGAGCCCGTGCTCAACGGAATTCCGTTCAATCAACTGATAGGCAATAAAGCAGCGCCGGAGAGAAGCTAGTGGATGAACCAGCACCAAAAAGTAAAAAACGGCAGCGTGCAGATAAAATAAAGCCATATAGATGCAAAAACTTAATTGCTGTTATAGAAGATCCACACGATATAAAAAATATCGGAACTGTAGTAAGAAATGTAAATGCCTTAGGTGTGGAGAAGACTTATATCGTAGACCCTCGGAAGGCCTTGCCCGATGATTGGCAAGATATGCGGGAAAACAAATCACTGTCGTCAACATCGGTTTCCGCAATAAAATGGAGCTTCGTAAAGAGGTTCGAAAGTACCGAAGCGTGCCTCCAGCACTTGGAGAAAAACCGGTTTGTATCTATTGTTACATCGCCACATGTAAAGGGACATAATAATTTCCTTTTGAACGAGGGCGACTATACCCAGTATGCCAAACTAGCCGTATGGTTTGGAAGTGAGTCGAGGGGAATTAGCGATCTCGCCGTAAAACGCAGTGAAATGTGCGTAAGCATACCAATGCTCGGCATGATCGAAAGTCTAAATTTGGGAACAACATCAGGAATTGTGTTATACGAAATTACAAAGCAACGGCGTGAGTATATGAGAAAATACAAGTATAAGAATAGACGCGGTAGAAAATATATTGCCTAACAATTTCATATCGCAAGAGGCATAGCTCGTTTCCGAGCACGCTTCTGCCCGCGTCCGCCGACTGCGATACTCGATCGTCTTGATCCCCCGCAGGATCAGCTCCGCATAGGGCTGACGGATCGACAGGGCTCGACGGGGCGGCATACACTGGCTATCGGGTGAATCGAGCACCTACGCTCGCTACAATCTGGAGGTGGGTTTCGCTTCACTCCATCCACGCTACTTGCTACTTGCCGGCTGGGGGCGGTCCCCGGCCCGCCGGCCGGAGACTCGCAGGTACCAGCGCTGAGGTTCAGAGGGGTGACCTGTTCATGAGCCTGACGGACACCGGCGACTGTCGTCCGCGCGCGGGCGAACTGGATGCCCAGGGAAAAATATGGTCAAGAGGAGAAGCCAATGGCCAGCCCCAGCAAGAGAGGTCCCATAGTGACCAATGCGACAAGCATCGCGCCAACAACGACAAGAGTGGCGGTCCCAAATGTCGCCGAGGGGATCGGAGCGCTCAAGTCCCCGCACTCCGGACACGGCACGCTGGACTCCCGTCCTTGCTTGGGATATCCGCAGGCGCCGCAGGCGACATCACTGAGGCAGTTGCGCACAGCCAGCCGCCTCACTTGACGATCAACCCACCACACACTTGTGAGTAGGGCGAGGATCGCCATTGCCGTGTACACAAGCAACCGCCCCATGATCCCCACGCCGTCCGCCAGCGTAGGGTGCACCGGGACATTGTTGACCAATTGGTAATTCATAATAGACAGATGATAGTTAATGATGTTCCACATCCGCCATGAGAACGATGCGAGCGGGAAAAACAGGACGGTGGTCAGCGCCGCAGCGCGGAGAGATGCCGAACGCGCTGCCGATCGAAGTGACGAGATGATGGGGAGGCGATCTCCAGGCCCCGCCCCACCCAGATTCCTTGCGGCACCGAAATGAAAGGCCACCGCGTATGTGACTACAGCGACCATCAGGATAAACAGGCATGCGCCGACCAACTCCCCATGCAGATTGGTGAGGAGATGATCGTTCGACCACCCAAGCGAAATTCTGGCTCCTGTCGGCTGGAGCGAAAAGCTATCGGGAGGTAGTAGGCGAGCCAGTGGCACAGCGAGCGCACGCATATGATCCTGAAGCGCAGTCAGTACCGGAAGGCGCATGAAAACTCCTACCAGCAGTGATGTGCTGAGCAGGAGAAGAATATCTATACCAGTTCTCTTGGCCGAATGATGCATCGTGCAGGGTCTATTCACGTCAGAACGGCATGAACCACATCGGCTGGGGCATGCGGCGGGGTCGGCGGGGGCGACGCAGTCTGCGGATGCCACCCAGATGCCAATGGTACTGACCGTTGCTGCGTTCGCAGCCGGTGATGATGGCCGTTCCCACGATCTTACCCGTCGGCACCCCCGGATCGCCCGGCTCGCAGCCCAGCTCAGCGAACCCGGCCGTATCCCCCGGCGTGCGGGCTGCATAGATATAGAACCGCTCACCAATGATCCGCGTCCGCCGACTGCGGTACTCGATCGTCTTGATCCCCCGCAGGATCAGCTCGGCATAGGGCTGACGGATGGACAGGGCTCGCATGACACTTTGATCGGCATCCTCGCGCGGTGTGTGAAGTGCGGGTATGATTTGCGGGGTGACTTCGATAGCGGCTGTCCGGAGTGTGGGTGGGGGCGCGGCTGAGCACCGCCATCAAAGAAAAAGCCGCCCGCGAGGGCGGCTTCGTGTGTTCTATTCCAACGGGAACCGGACGCACTTCACGCGCGACGACGTCGACGACCCAACAGGCCAGCCACACCGAGTAGCGCGAGAGCGCCCGGTGCGGGAATGGCGACGTGGATGGTCACATAGTCCGACACACCGGAGGCGCCGGTAATAAGGGTTGTGTAGTTGCCAATATCCATACCGAGACTGGCAAGCGTGGCGCCGAACTTCGTCGTCGTTCCTGAGATGAAGTCTCCCGAGACGTAGCCGCCGGGAAGACCGAGCACGGGATCCGTAAACAGGACGAACGCGTCGCCCGTGTTCACATCCCAATTGCCGAAGCCACCCGGTCCGTAGCGCATCCACTCCAGCGCATCAATGAAGTACGTGTCTACATTGCCGCCGGTGGCATACGCACCGATGTCCGGCAGGAAGCCGTTGTACCCGTTGAAGTTTCCGTGCAGACCTCCGGTCGCGTCGAGGTCGAACGTTCCGGAGAACGTGGTCTCGACGTTGCCGCCGGCCTCAAAGATAAAGACATCGATTCCAGCATTCGCATACTGCCCGAAGCCCACTGCGGCGACAGCGGCAGCCGCCAGTGCGCACGTCATACGTTTGATTCTCACTGGTTCTTTCTTCCTTCCTGCGGACGAAATCCGCTGTTGTCATGACGGGCACCCTGTGGGTGCTCTGTCTCGGTGGGCGAATCCCACGGAAATATGGGCCGCGCCCGTTATCGCCCACGCGGACGATCCTAACCGGCCTTCTCATCATGTGCAAAAGAAATTCGCGAAATACTCACTCCCGCGCGCGGAACATGGCAATGCCCTCAGGGGGGGATTGGGCAGTCTAGAGGAGTTCGGTGGGAGTGTGGCGTGGGGGCTCGGCGCCATCGTCCCCGGCTGCTCGCCAGGCGAGTCGCCTGTGGAGACATCATCAACAGACTCTTCTACGCAGCGATCTGGTTCGGTCTGTTCTTCGGCGTCGGGGCGCTGCGGCGGACGATCCGCCGGGGGCGCGGGGGGTGTGTGAAGTGCGGGTATGATTTGCGTGGCGATCTTGCCACTGGCTGTACCGGGAGATCCTCGAGCGGATACGACCGTTCACCGCGCTTTCGCAGATGGCAGGGCCGACATGACGGCTGCGAACCGCTCACCAATGATCCGCGTCCGCCGACTGCGATACTCGATCGTCTTGATCCCCCGCAGGATCAGCTCGGCATAGGGTTGGCGGATGGACAGGGCACGCATCCGGGGGCGGGGCGGCATGGAAGGCTCATCGGCTCAATCGGACGCTGGTTTCACGCCCTACTAAGCGCTTAAATGTTGCTGTACAATATCGAGGGCTTCGCCCCCACTGGCGTGGCTCGGGGTCCAGACCCGCATCGGCGTGGCCGTACGTGTCTTTGAGGCGTACATTGAAATGTGGGAAATGGAAGAGAACGCGGCGAAGCATGCGAGAACGAAGCCGTCGTCGTGTTGAAGTGAGGAAACATATCCCACATAGATCGACAGCTTCTGTCCCTCCCGCGACGTGCCCCCCGGATAGGGATCATGTACCATCGTCACTCCCGCAAGGACTAGGGACGTGACACCTGAGAAATGCCACATCGAAGTACTACTGAGTGAACTCTGCGAGCAACTAAACGCAGCGCATCTTCCTGCTGCGCCAGCCTGTTGTACCAAGTGGCTTAAGAAGGACGATGAAACTCGGTTGGAGAAGATCGTGGATCCGCAGTGCCTAGACACAGCCACGTTTCTGGCCCTGACCGACAAGCTCAAAACTCTCGAAACCTATGACTCTCTTTTGGAAGCGCTGTCCAGCGACCCTTCATTCTCGAACGCGCCGAAGGCAGCCGGCCATTGGGGCTTGCCGAGTACGCTCGTGCAAGAAGTTTTGCACGATGCATCAGAAGTCGTCGACTCAACCTTATGCATCGATGCGGAGCGAGCCGTCGAGTCGCTACATCGCAGGCGCGACTGGCTTACCGCCGAACGAATCTCCTACACCGCTTCGGCTCGAATGCTCGGGCTTAAGCTGGAGGTTCCAGAAGTGACGCTCGGGCACGATTTAAAGATCGTGCTGCTTACCGACAAGGAATTGAATGACAGGCAACCTAGGGTGGACCCAGAGTATTCGCATTCGCCGTTACCGACAGATCTCCTTCTACATCACGCCGAACTACAAGCTACCGTGACTGTTCAGGTTCCAGATGATCCTGAACACGCCTTGTTCAACGCCCAAAACGATGCAACCAACAAGGCACGTGTGTTGATCGATCAAGGACTGGCTGCACTTCGCCTGGCTACGGCTGGCAAACTCGAGAAGGGTCCATTGTCGGTGGAGGGTGGGTTTATTCAAGGCGGTGTAACCTACAGCTTGCAGCCTCTCTTTGTCCACATGTCGCAAGTCACAATGTGCAAAACGCGCGGTGAAGAGGCCCGCCGCGCTTTTGAAATAATTAAGTCGGCTGACGACGAGGATCGTGTCCTCTCACGTGCCCTAGGTCGATTTCAACTTGGTAGACGTAGGTTCGACCCGCTTGACGAGATCATCGATTATATGATTGCATGGGAATCGATCTTACTCACGTCAGAAAGCCAGTCCGACAAACAAGAGCTGAGCTACCGTTTTAGCCTGAACGGATCATCTATATTGCGGTTCCTGCCAAATGCCATGACTCGACGGAGTGCGTTCACTAAGATGAAGTGCGCTTACAAGGTTCGGTCCGCGATCGTGCATGGCAGCGACCAGGCGACGAT
>JADFNO010000229.1 GCA_022563315.1 Planctomycetota bacterium
GCGCCCAAGCGTCACCAACGCCTCTTGGTCGTTCGCTTCCTGCTCGGAGGCAAAGAACAACCCTTCGCGTTCGCCGGTGGCGGCAAAGGTTACGGCCCGGCCGTCCGTGAGCGCGTTGACTACCTTGGTCCACGTACCACTGTGCTGACTGGACATGACGTTGTTCGGCTGGTCCAGTAGGCGCGGATCGCCGCCAAACCCTGCGATCGCGTCGTCGGCACTCGTTACACGCTCAAGAGGTGCATCAAGTTTCTGAATCACCTCGACGCGCCGTACCCCGAGCAAGAACGGCAGCGTCCAGCCGGCCACATCGTATGGCGGCTTCCCATCCGGATACCGCTGCACCTCAAATAGATCCTTGACGTGCGAACCATAGGGTTGACCGCGAGAGATCACGATCGTACCGGCGGGATAGCTTCGCTCATCGGCCTGAATCGGCGCATCGGTGATATGGATTTCGACCCCCGCCCGCAACAACACATCAACCAGACGCTTCACCGCGCCTGGATCGCGGTTGTCGCTGGGAATAAGCCACGCGCGCGGCGGAGATTCGCGTCCCTTTGCGATGGTTCGCTCGGCCGCTTCGAGACTGTTGCGCAGCCACGTCTGCGGTTCTCGGCCCAAACTGCCCAGCAACGATCGTCCAAACGCCATCTCGTAGTCGATGATGTCGCGCAGTCGCCACCAGCCGCCCGGCCAGGGATTCGGGAACTGATTGGACGGCACATATCCATCCAGACCGCGCGGCGCCCGGAGGTCAGACTTGGGCAGAAAGATCGGGGAAGCGAGGCGCACGGACGCCGCTTCGGTCAGCAGGCCGATGATGTTGTGGCGCACCGGGACGTTGCGATTGCCCCCGTTCCACCACATATCGTAGGAGACGCCGGTCGAGATCCCGGCCAGTCCTTCGCGCGTCATGTCCAGTAGGGCACGGCTTCCCAGGGCGTCGATGCCGGAGATGATCGCCGGGTCGAGATTGGGATTCAGCGGATCGCGGAACGGCGGGACGAACATGCGTTCGCGGCTCGATCCCTGTTGATGAACATCCCAGTACACCTGCGGACGCCACTGCGAATACAAAAGGTCCGTGACGATGCGTGTTTCGTTTTGCGTGAGCATGAACCAGTCGCGGTTGTTGTCGTGACCTGTATAGAACTGATAGAGCTTCGGCAGTCCGGAGGCTTCGTGCGGCGTGCCGACGGTTTCGCGGTACCACTCGACAACATGGTCTAATCCATCCGGATTCGTCGTATAGATCACGACAACAAGATTGTCGCGCGCCGATTTGTATGGTTCGTCATTCGACGTGGCAAGCGTATGGGCGAACTCCATTGAAAACTGCGAACCCGCTGCCTCTGTTGAGTGCATCTGACACGAGACGAAGAGGATGACCTTGCCGTCGGCGATTGCGGTCTGCAACTCAGCATCGCTTTTTCCGCGCGGGTCGGCGATGGTCTGGGCATAGCTCTTTATTCGATCGAGTTGTGCGAGGTTCTCCTGGCTGGAGATGATCGTGATGAGAAAATCGCGGCCCTCCGTCGTCTCGCCCGCCTTCAGCGTAAGGACGTTCGGGCTTTCGTCGCCCAGCTTGCGGTAGTAGCTGCTGACCTCGTTCCAGTCAGCCAATTCAAAGTCCGCGCCGAGCGGTCGCCCAAGATGCTCGCTGGGCGTCGTAATGTGCTGGCCGATGGCTACGCTACAGGCGGGGAGGGCAAGAACAACGCCGGCGACGAGATGAAGCAGTGATCGCATGATGACTCCTCGATAGTTCACGGTGCGTTCAGATGCTAACGGACAATCCGCTGCGGTGCGATGGTCTTGTCGCCAATGTGCGATCACGAGCCGGCAAACGCACCGGCTACGATTGGGCTCGATGATCCGCCGGACGAACCCCAATTCGCCAACCCCGCTCGCGGCCGTGCTCGGCCTGACCGTGCTGGCGTCCATCGGCACGGGCGTGATATGGAACGGCGTTCCCTTCATCGCCGAGCACGATTACGGCTTTACGCAGAGGGAAACCCTCGCGCTGTACTTCGTCATCGGTGTGACGTACCTCGGCGGTGCGTTCATGGCCGGACGACTGTTGCGCGCGGTCGAAAAATGGCTCACGCCGCGCGCCGTACTTGGCGTCATTCTCATCGTGCAGTCGGCGGTTTGTCTTGGTCCGTGGTTCGTCGACCGGTCTTGGATGCTGTGGATCGTCGTTGGTTCAACGAGCCTCCTGGCGTCGTTCCTCTGGCCGATCATCGAAAGTTATCTCACCGCGGGTCGCCATGGCCGGGAGATGCGCTCGGCGATCGGGTGGTGGAATGTCGTGTGGACGAGTGCCGTTGCGGCGTCAATGTGGTTTCTGGCCCCCTTCATGCGATTCGACGCTCGAATGGCCATTGTCGCGCTGGGCGGGCTCAACGCCGTTGCGCTCGTGACGCTGATCTGGTTCAACCGCGCGCCTGGCGTTCATGATGAAGAGCAGTGGGAAGCATCGATCACGCCGCAGTATTCATTGTTGTTGCAATCAGCGCGCGTGTTGCTGCCGTTGAGTTACGCGCTCCATGCGGCGCTCGGGCCGTTGTTGCCGTATCTGTTGAGTCGCTTGGAAGTGGAGGCGATTTGGAAGACGCCGGTCGCGGCGACATGGATGATCGTGCGCGTGGTGGCGGTGGCCGTGATGTGGCGGATCGGGTTCTGGCACGGGCGGTGGGGCACGTTGCTGTTTGGCGCGGTAGCGATGACCGGCGGGTTCGCAATGATCGTTCTTGCACCAACGCTGGCGGTGATCTTCATCGGGTTCGGCGTCTTCGGTGCGGGGATCGGCATCATTTATTACGCTGCGTTGTACTACGCCATGTCGATCGGCAAGGGGCAAGTCGATGCCAGCGGCAAGCACGAAGGGCTTATTGGCATCGGCTACGCCATCGGCCCCGCGTCCGGCTTGATTGGGATGCAGCTTCCACAGCTACTGCACATAGAGATCGCCCAGGAAGCCGGGATCGTCTTCGTGGTGTGGACGTTGGTCGCGCTCGCCGCGTTCCCCGCCGTTCGGCCGTACTTCAAAGCAAGAACAATGCGCCGCTCAGCGCATAACATGACACCATGAAGCGCTGGATTACCAAGCTCGTCGTGTTCCTGCTCCTGGGCGCGGTCGTCAACGTCGGCGTAGCGTGGGGGATTGCGATTTGTCCGGTCGACAGGGAGAGTTTGTTGGGGCGGGTCTACGCAGGCTTTCAGTACTATGAGCAGTACTTGTCCGACGGACGCCTTTATCTAACAACGGTCAACATCCTACCCGGCGAGATTCACTTGTCACAACGGGTGAGCGAGACAAGTCTCCTGCGGTACAGCTTTGCTCCAGCGCCGCTCAACGAAGCGGACTTCAGAGCGCTCGTGCCCACGTGGTCGCGCTTCGCTGCCGGCGAACCGTTGGAAGAACTCGCGAATCGCTACCATACCAACCACGAGCTTGTGGACTATACCGAGTATGCCAGCGGGTGGCCGGCCTATTCTCTGAGATTCTTCGGTCCGTTCTATGTGGTTCCCGCAGGATCAGGCAACGTCTCTTACGACTCACGTCTGACCGGATATTTATACTTCACACTACCATACAAGATGGTTGAGCGTGGATACGGAAGCGAGCTTCCGTTACTGCCCATCTGGCCCGGGTTCGCGATCAACACGATCTTCTACGCGGCGATTCTGTGGATGCTTGCCCTCGCGCCGTTCACCGCGCGCCGAATGATCCGCCGCAAGCGCGGGCTCTGCATCAAATGCGGCTACGACCTGCGCGGAAGTTCCGGGGGCGGGGGAGTGTGTCCGGAATGCGGGGTGCCTAGCGGTTAGCCCCGGGCTCTGCCCGGGGTGGAACTGCAACGGGCGCTGTCTGCGCGTGAACCCCCGGCAGAGCCGGGGGCTAAAGGATGGGGAATCGTTGTATTCCCACTGCGCCTCGGCGCGGCGTCATTTACCACGCTTCCAACTCATCCGGCACAAGTGACCAAAACTGACCCATGCGCTTGAGCGACGCGGGCATCCGCTGTGGCTTGAGTGTGCCGCTGTAACACAGATAGACTCGACTATCTTTGATACGCCAGCGCACATTCATCTTCTGGAGCATGAATGCCTGCATCTCGGGTGAAAGTAGCGCAATGGCAAAGTCGTCGTTCTACGTACGAACCTTGAACCGGGAATTGAACTGCGGGTTATCCAGCAGGAGAGCCGGCTGCCGGCCGAGCTTTAGCGCCATGCGGCCAAACCAGTTGCGCCGGGTGATGTGCGTGCTCGGCCAGTCGGGGGCGTCGACGGCGTAGACCGTGTACGCAACCTGCATCATGGTTTGGCCTGTATATATCATGTAGCTGCTCTCGAAGACGGTGATCGGTCGGCCGTCGAAGTCGCCGGTCATGACGTGCTTCACGGTGGCGTTTCTCGGCAGCTCGGGCAGTTCGCCGAACGCTGAGCGGAAGGACTTGTCTGCCTTGGCAAGGTACGAGAGGCCGAAGTCATTTGCGGCGACCTCGGCACGGCCTCGGCGCGGACCCTTACGATTGCTTCGGCGTCCACCCG
>JADFNO010000230.1 GCA_022563315.1 Planctomycetota bacterium
ACGTGGCGATGGAGCCCCACAACGCGGTGGCGTGGTGGGAAGGCGACGTGCTGACGGTCGCCAGCAGCACGCAGTGGGCGCACGGCACGGCCAACGCCATCGCGCGCGACCTGAAGATGCCCCAGAGCAAGGTGCGCGTCTTCGCCGGCGACACCGGCAGCGGCTGGGGCGACAAGACCGGCCGCCACCCGTACCACATCTACACGGCGATGCTGGCGCAGAAGACCGGCCGCCCGGTGCGGCACGTGCAGACCCGCAAGGACATGTTCTACGAGCAGGGCCACAAGTACCAGCTGATGGCGACCGCCAAGATGGGGGTGAAACGGGACGGCACGATCACGGCGCTGGAAGGCACCTCGTACGTGCCCTCCGGCGGCTATGGCCGCCGCTCCAACAGCGACGACTGGCGGTCGTCGGCCAGCAACTACAAGATCGCCAACGTGAAGATAAACGGCTTCAGCGCGATCACCAACACGGTCCGCACCTCGGCGCTACGGACCGTGGGCGAGCCCTCCGGCAACTTCATGACGGAGAACCTCATCAACCGCGCCGCCGAAGCGGTGAACATGGACCCGCTGGAGTTCCGCCTCAAGAACATCGAGACGGAGGTCGACCAGGTCAACAACCTGCCCTACTCCAGCAACGGCCTGCGCGAGGCGCTGGAGCGCGGCGCGGAGCTGTTCAACTGGAGCCAGCGCTGGCAGGGCTGGAAGACGCAGCACGACCTCAGCGGCCCGCAGCGCGGCATCGGCGTGATCGGCTTCGAGTGCGCCAAGGGTGGTGGGTCTCCGCCGATGACCGCCGTCGTGCAAGTCGAGACGGACGGCTCGGTGATCGTCAACAGCGGCTTCTCGCTCAGTTCTTCCGTTCTTGAGATCATCCGTCCGTCCTTTCGCGCCATCACGTCACACTGCCGGCTTTCGGTCCTTGGCTGTGTTCTGTTGTCTCGCCAAAACCCGCATTCTTGACCCCGCAAGGGACGACGGGGCAGGCTGGGGCACCCTTCACCCATTGCCCTCTGCGCGTAGGGACTTGGCGCTAACCAGTAACCCCTGCCCCAGCCTGCCCCATCGTGTTGCTCCCTGAAGAAATCACATCCTGTGCCCTCAAGCCAAGCCCGCTAAATCCCCGAACATTGACTCTGTGCTCGCTGAACTTGGTGTCGATGCAGCCGCGTTGCCGAAGGCGCTCATACAGCGCCTCACGCCCCAGCGGGTACCGTTCGTGTGCTGTGTCCACCCACTTGGAATACGCTTCCCAGATCGCTGCTCGACTCACCTTGGCGCCCGGAGGGAATTCAAGACGCGCCTCGACAAACGGCGCCACGACGTCTTGGGATTCCTGGTATTCCTTGGTCGCGTCCTCGACGTACTTGTCATAGGCCCAAGTGAGATGCCGCTGACCCAACATCTTGAGAATTGGATCGATAACGGATTGAAAAACACGATCCTTCTCAACCACAATCAGGCGCAATCCTAGCGCACGGGGAAGTATCATTTCTTTCTTTTGGAGTCGGCACAACGCATGATCGTGGTGTGGCGATTGGAGCGCTACATTATTAAGTTGCCCATATTGAGTGGTATGCGGTGCTTCGGGCGCGCACGGACAATCTTAGCTCTTGGAGGCGAGAAACTCGACCATGTCGATCTTGCCGATGATGCCGATCACTTGATCGTTCTCAACCACGACGGCCACGTTGTCATCGTCGAAGACCTCCTGCACTCTCGATAGGGAATCGTCGACGCCGACCTTCCCCATCAACGGTTTGGCGGCCTTGACGACCGTGTCGTCCGCCGAGCAGCGCCCGCTCACCAAGCTCTGAAGCAAATCGACCTCGTGGATCATCAGTTGCGGGCCGCCGTTGGATCGAATCACCGGCATCTGTGAAATACCCAACTCGTTCATGCGGTGGGCAACGTGCGCCAACGTCTCCTGCGGCTCGGCAAACTCGACCGTACCTTGCGTGAGCTTCAGCACCTCGCGCACCGTTCCCAGGCGTTCGTCCACGCCGAGGTATCCCATGTCCTTCATCCAATCGTCGTCGAAGCACTTGCTGAGGTAGCGATCACCCGAATCGGCGAGAAGGCAGACCACCAGCTTGCCGGGACCAAGCTCGCGCGCGACCTCAAGCGCACCGAACACCGCCGTACCCGTGCTGCCGCCGCAGAAAATGCCTTCTTCACGCGATAAACGCCTGGCCGTAAGGAACGAATCCTTATCCGAGACGTTGCGCACTTCATCGATGACGGAGAAATCGAGCGTGCCGACCATGAAGTCGTGGCCGATGCCTTCCACGCGGTAAATGCTGGGCTCGTCGTGGGCGCCGGTCTCGTACATGTCCTTATAGATGCTGCCATAGGGATCGGGGCAGATGACCTTGACGCTGCGACCTGCTTCGGCGGCCTTCTCCTTGATGTATTTGCCAGCCCCGGAGATCGTCCCCCCCGTGCCGATTCCACCCACCAGTGCATCGAGCTTGCCATCCGTATCCTCCCAAATCTCCGGACCCGTGGTGAGGTAGTGCGCTTCGGGGTTCGCCATGTTGTAATACTGATCGGTATAGAATCCGCCGGAGGTTTCCTTGGCGATGCGCTTGGCGACCATCACGTAGCTTTCGGGGTGATCGTGCTCCAGATCGGTGCGGGTGATGACGACGTCCGCGCCGTAGGACTTGAGCATGTCGATCTTTTCTTTACTCATCTTGTCGGGAATCGTGAAGACGCATCGATAACCCTTGACCGCGCACGCCATGGCCAGGCCGAGCCCCGTGTTGCCGGAAGTGCTTTCGACGATCGTCGAGCCGGGGCCGATCAAGTCGTGTTCCTCGGCGCGGCGGAGCATGTGGACGGCCATGCGATCCTTCACGGAACCGGCTGGATTGAGCTGCTCCATCTTCACGAGCACGCGGGCCATGGCGGACTCGTCCACCAGGCGGTTGAGCCTGACGAGCGGCGTATGACCGATGAGATCGAGGATGTTCTCGGCGTACTTCATGATTTGCGCGCCAACGCGGTTGGAGGACAAGACTACCGGCAATCTATCCTAGCCGAAGCAGGCGTCGTGCGAGAAATCCCACGGCGTGCACGCCGTGGGCTTTGAGACGGCCGCGAGATTACTTGCCCTTGTACAGCGCGATCGCCGCGCCGGTCGGGTCGATGACCACCGAGAACCGTCCCATGTCGGGGATGTCGGTCGGCTTCACACAAACCGTTGCGCCCAGGCTTTCGGCTTTGGATGTGCTGGCATCAACGTCTTGGACGCTGACGTACGAAAGCCAGGTCGTCGGCACATGCTCGTCGGGCTTCCTCATCATGCCAGCACAGTCTTTGCCGGCCGAGGTGAAGATGGTGTACGTACCGGCCGGGCCCATGTCCATCTCCTTGGTTTCCCAGCCGAACAACGCCGTGTAGAACTTCTTGGCGGCCTCGATGTCGCCCGTCATCAACTCGTTCCAACAGAAGGTGCTCGTAGCCGGAGGAGCTTGCGTAGCCATGCCGTTTCCTTTCTTGCCCGGTGGTTTGTGGATCGATTCGGCATCATAGCCGGGAGTGGCCGGCCGCGGTGATGTATGATGTCAGCCCAGCGGCGAAACGCTGACTTTGGAGTCGATCCGATGACTACAACCACCGCCCGACCAACCGGCGCTCGAACCGTCAGGGCCCCGCGCGGTCCGACCAAGACTTGCAAGACCTGGCAGGCCGAGGCGGCGATGCGCATGTTGATGAACAATCTCGATCCCGAGGTTGCCGAGAATCCTGATGAACTCGTCGTCTATGGCGGGCGCGGTCAGGCCGTGCGCTCGTGGGAAGCGTTCGATGCGATCGTCGATGCACTGAAGAAGCTGGAGCCGGACGAGACGCTGCTCGTTCAATCGGGCAAACCCGTTGGTGTATGTAAAACCACCGTCGAGTCGCCGCGGGTGATTATCGCCAACAGCAATCTCGTACCCCATTGGGCCACGCAGGCGCATTTTGACGAGCTGGCCGCCAAGGGCTTGATCATGTTCGGCCAAATGACGGCCGGGTCGTGGATTTATATCGGCACCCAAGGGATCTTGCAGGGCACGTACGAAACATTCGCCGAATGTGCGCGACAACACTTCGGCGGAACGCTCAAGGGGCGACTGACGGTCACGGCCGGCTGTGGCGGCATGGGTGGGGCGCAGCCGCTGGCGGTGACGATGAACGAAGGTGTGTGTCTCCTAGCTGAAATGTGTATCGAGCGCTTGGAGAAGCGCGTCAAAGACCGGTATCTCGATGAGATTCATCGTGATCTGAATGAGGCAATTGCTCGGGCGGTGAAAGCGAAGGCGTCGGGCGAAGCGGTCTCGATCGGGTGGGTGGGAAATGCCGTGGACTTGCTCGAAGCACTAGACGAGAAAAGTGTAATCCCAGATGTGCTGACCGATCAGACCTCCGCGCATGACCCACTCAACGGCTACTACCCGCAGGGGCTGACGCGCGAGGACGCCGACGCTTTGCGGCTTCGCGATCCCGATGAGTATGTTCGCCGATCCACCGATTCGATAA
>JADFNO010000061.1 GCA_022563315.1 Planctomycetota bacterium
CGTCAGCGCCTCGATGCTGTCCTCGTCGCCGGTCAGAAAATGCCAACCGTCAGCGGCGTTCTCCCGTTTGTACACCCCCAGGTAGTTCCGCTTCTTCACCTCCGCCAGGCGATACGTCTCCTTGGGGTTGATCGTGAACGTGATGATCTGAAAATCCTCGCCCGCCGACGATTCGATCTCATTGAGCGCCTCGGCCAGGCCATTGAGCGTGGCGGAGCAGAGGTTGCGGCAGCGATAGAAGACGGGTGTGATGACGACCGGCACGCCGCGATTGAAATACTCGCCAAGCGTGACGGTTCGGCCGGTGTCGTCGATGAACTGAAGATCAAGCGGCAACTGCTCGTCGAGCCGCTCGTCGATGCCCACGCCCTCCGGCGGGTCGCTGGAGTTCTGCAGCGGGACCTGAGCGACCGACGATGCGCCGCCAATGACGATCGCGGCTCCGATGATAAATATCCGGCTGGGCCGTACCGCTGCCTGTTGTGTTGTGATTCGCTTCGTCATGGCATGTCTCCTGATGCCGACGCCGTCGGTGAGACCTCGGCTGCGCCGTATTCCTCGACCAGTATCTTCATCGCTCTTTCAAGCGGGATGACCAATTCGCGCGTAACTTCGCCGCCGTCGTCAACTTCCCGCCAATGGGCCGGGGCGGTCAGCCGCCCCTCCTGCTGGATGCGAAGGTTCTTTGGCTCGTCGATGTCCACCTGCACGACCTGCTCGTCCACTTGATCGGCCTTCACGTTGTAGTACAGCGCCGTCACCCCCAGCATCGTCACCACCAGCAGCACCGCACCGATGAATCCCACCAGCGAGGTCGAGCTGGCGGCGGGATCCTCATGATCATCGATGTTATGTTCGAAGTGGTCCGTCATCGCTTGTCGCTTCTTCTTACCTAGTGCCTAATCCCTAATGCCTTCTTACTTAGTAATTCTCAAACGCCAAAGACTCGGCCAGCCGCGGGTCCTGCTCAGGCACCAACGACCGGCTGCGCAACCCAAACGCGGTTCCCGCCACCATCAAGGCGGCAAACCCCAGCATCAACGTCACGTCAAACAACTGCCAGTTCAGATCATACGCCGCGTTTTCGGGGGCCTGGAACGCGATCACGAGGGCCGCGTAGTCACCGTCAACCGATTGCACCAGCTCGATCGGTACCATCGGCATCACCAGCCAATACATATCGATGAAATGAATGGCGACCATCCACGCCGCCGCCGCCGCCAGCACGCCCTTGACGCGTTTCGTGTGCCGGGTAAGCAGGAAGAAAAACGGAATAAAGAAGTGGCCCAGGATCAACAGGAGACTCAGCCCCTTCCACGAGCCGAGCTGCCGAACCATGAACCACGTTGTTTCCTCCGGCATGTTCGCGTACCAGATCAACATGTACTGGCTGTACGCGATGTACGCCCAGAACACGATGCCGAACGCGAACAGGAACTTGCCCATGTCGTGGTAATGTTCAATGCTGATCGATTCCGTGACACGCCCAGCCCGCTGCAGGAAGTAGATGAGCAGGATCATCGTCGCCCCGAACCCGCAGCAACTGGCGGCAAAGAAATACACGCCGAACATCGTGCTGTACCACGCAAACTCCAGGGTCATGAGCCAGTCAACGGCCGCGAACGTCTGCGTGAAGGCGTACAGAATCATCGCCGGGGCGGCCAGCGCCTGCATGCGCGACGTGATGCTCGGATCGCCGGAGGTGTCCTGGGCGATCGAGTTGCCGACGAAGAATTGTGCGAGCGCGAACCAGATCGCAAAGTAGAGCGCAGCCCGAAGCGTCCAAAACATCGGATTGAGGAACGCCTCTTTGTGCGCCAGCAACCCTGCTTCGGCGCCGCCCATCTCCCGCATCGCCTCGGCGCCGAGCGTCCAGTGATAGAGCCCGCCCTCGCTATCCGTCCAGACGATCCACACGATCGGGATGAACAAGATCCACAGCCATCGCAGGTTCGACGCCAGCCCTTCGCTGATGCGCCGAATCGCCACGCTCCAGCCGGCCCGCGTCAGATGCTGGAGTATCGTGAAGAACAGTCCGCCGAGGCAGATGCTGATCACGAAACAGTACGCCACGACATACGCCCGCCAGAACCGATCCCAGTCCTTGGCGAAAAACCCGAGCACCAGGCTGACGACGATCAAGCCCAGGCCGATCCCACCGAGGCGCACGTACAGCTTCGGGCCTAGGTCGCCCAGATACCGGTCTTCACGTGCAAGCGCTGCTGCGTTCACGGTCTACGGGGTCTCCGGATGGAGTTTGATCACCTGCAGGTCATTTCGCTGATCCGGCGGCAGATCATTGAGATCAGCCGCTTGACTTCGTTGCAATGCCTTGACATAGGCGACGATCGCCCAACGATCTTCAGTGGGAATCTGGGCTGCATAGCCGGACATGTTGCGCACACCATTGGTAATCGTGTTGAAAGTCTGCCCGACGGGTTGCTCGCGGATCAGTTGCTCGTGCATGTTCTTGGGCTGGACCCACGTCGTGCCGTTGAGGCCCAGGTTCACCAGGTCCATCGCTCGCTGGTTGATCATGCCGTCGCCATAGCCCGCGTAGCCGTGGCAAGGCGTGCAGTAGATGTTGAAACGGTCTTGTCCGCGATAAACAAGATCAAGATTGACCTGAACCTGCGGCGGGAAAGTCGTCGCCCAATCGTTATCCACCACGCCGCGGTTGTAATGGTCGTCCGCCTCGAGCTGACCCTGGGCGACCGTGCCTGCGACCACCGGCCTCATCGCACGACCATCAGCGAACAGCGGGTTGGCGTGCTGGGCTCGGAACTTCGGCTGATTGTCCATGTCCTGAATGATGTGGATCCTCGTGTGCGACGAGGGCACGGCCCGGGCCATGGCCGCCAGCGCAAAGGGGATCGACCCGATCGCGACCAGAATCGTCGTGATGATGATGGCGATTTTTGACATGGTCTACGCCTGGACCTCCTCAACCGCCGTCGCCCCCAACGACGTAAGCAACTGCTGGGTCTTGGCGCGATAGAACAGCGGGTCTTTCGCTTCGATGATGATGAAGAAGCGGTCGTCGGTCACGCGCGCGAATCGCTCGTTCTTGAAGCACGGGTGATACAGCTGCGGCAGCTTGTTCAGCAGCAAGAGGAATACAACAGCGCCGATCGCCGCCAGCAGAACCGTCATCTCAAACATCACCGGAATCCAAGTGGGAACGCTGGCGAACGGCTTGCCGCTCACGAGGAACGCATACCCGGTGACCCAAATGGGACCACTCCATAGTTCCAGGTTGGTCGCGTTGGTGAACCATTGCAGCAACATGCCCAACGTCCCGCCGGTGATCCCCGCCCCCAGGACGAGCCACGGCAGAATCGTGGGCCGAATGCCCATCGCCTTATCCAGGCCATGGACGGGAAACGGCGCGCAGCAGTCCCACCATTTATAGCCGGCTTCGTGCACCTTCTTCGCTGCACTGACGATCGCCGCCGGCGTCTCGAACTCCGCGAGCAAGCCGTACAGCTTCTCCGACGACTCGTCGACGGACGAGGGCGACGGGATCGTGCGCGGCGACTGAGCAGGCGTGGCCGTTGTACCAGCGCCGTCGTTCACGCGCTCGCCTCCTTGTCGTGGTCGTGAGCATGCGGGTTCGCCGCCGGCATGATCGCCTTTACCTCCGCGATCGCGATCACCGGCAAGTACCGAATAAACAGCAGGAACAGCGTCATGAACAGCCCGAAACTTCCCGCCAACATCGTCAGGTCAACCCATGTCGGGTGGAAGTAGTCCCAGTTGGCGGGCAGATGGTCCTGGCTCAGCGACGTGACGATGATCACGAAGCGCTCGAACCACATGCCCACGTTCACCAGCAGGCAGATACCGAACATGATCGGGATGCTCTGCCGGGCTTTCTTGAACCAGAACAACTGCGGAATAATTACATTGCAGGTGACCATGATCCAGTATGCCCAGGCGTACTGCCCGAACATGCGGTTGACGAAGGCAAACGACTCGTACATTGCGCCGCTGTACCACGCGGTGAAGAACTCCATGATGTAGGCGTATCCCACCATGGAGCCGGTCACCAGAATGATCTTGTTCATGGTCTCCAGGTGCCGCAAGGTGATGAAGTCCTTGAGTCCCCACCATTGGCGGGCGGGGATGGCCAGCGTCATGACCATGGCGAAGCCGCTGAAGATCGCCCCGGCCACAAAGTACGGCGGGAAGATCGTGGTGTGCCAACCGGGAACCTGTGCAACCGCAAAGTCGAACGACACCACGGAGTGGACACTCAAGACCAGCGGAGTCGCCAGTGCCGCCAGCAGCAAGTAAGTGCGCTCATAACGGTGCCAGTGTCGCATACTGCCGCGCCAACCAAGGGCAAAGATGCCGTAGCTGATCGCCTTGAGCTTGGTCGTGGCCCGATCGCGGAGCGTCGCCAGATCGGGAATCATTCCCACGTACCAAAACAGCAGCGACACCGTGAAGTACGTACCCACCGCAAAGACATCCCATAGCAGCGGGCTTCGGAACTGCGGCCACATTTCCATTTGATTGGGAATGGGAAACAGCCAGTAGCTCACCCACACTCTTCCCACGTGAATACCCGGGAACATGCCGGCACAAATGACGGCGAAGATCGTCATCGCCTCCGCGAACCGATTGATCGCGGTGCGCCACTTCTGCCGGAACAGGTACAGGATGGCGGAGATCAGCGTGCCCGCGTGTCCGATCCCGACCCAGAACACGAAGTTGACGATGGGGAATCCCCACATCGCCGGGTTCTGGTTGCCCCACACGCCGACGCCCGTCCAGAACAGGTAGCCGATCAGAATGCCGAGGACCATCAGGAACGTCGAGGAGATGGCAAAGGCGATGTACCACGCTCTGGGTGGTTTGGGTCTTTCATTGACGCCGCAGATCGTGTTCGTGACCGATCCGAAATCATCGTGGTTCAACACCAACGGCGCTCGCCGCGTCGGATCGTCGAACGTGTTGTCGAGGGGCAGCGTCGTCATCCGTGAGCGGATCCTTGTGAACTCGGCGCGGCGGGAGCGAGACTCGGCGCGGGATTGCGAAGCTTGGCCATGTATCTGGTTCGTGGCTTGGGATTGAGCTCCTCCAGCATCTCATAGGTGCGCTCGTGGGCGTGAAGCTGCGCTACGCGACTGTTCGGATCGGCCAGGTCGCCGAAGACAATCGCTTGTGCTGGGCATGCCTGCGCACAAGCGGGGACGACGCTTCCATCCGGAACCGTGACCCGGCTCGAACGATCTTCGGGCTTGGCCTTTACCCAATCGTTCTTGGCCTTGATCTTGCCCGCACTGATGCGCTGAATGCAGTAGGTGCACTTCTCCATCACCCCGCGGCTGCGAATCGTCACTTCCGGATTGTGCTGCAATTGCTGCAACGGATGCGTATCTGATTGCGGCCGCGTGTAATAGCTCGGCTTGACGTGCATCAGCCCGGTTTCGCGCACCGGCTCACGCACCTGATAATCAAAGAAGTTGAATCGGCGCACCTTGTACGGGCAGTTGTTGGAGCAGTACCGCGTGCCAATGCAACGGTTGTAGACCATCACGTTCAAGCCGTCGCGATCGTGGGTGGTCGCCGCCACGGGGCAGACCTCCTCGCAGGCGGCGTTCTCGCAGTGCATGCACGGCACCGGCTGCATCGCCACTGAATCGGGCGTCTCAGGATTCGAGCCGCTGAAGTACCGATCGACCCGTATCCAGTGCATCTCGCGCCCGCGCTTCACCTGATCCTTGCCCACGATCGGAATGTTGTTCTCCGCTTGGCACGCGACGACGCACGCGCTACACCCCGTGCAGGTGGTCAGGTCGATCGACATCGCCCACTTGTAGTCCGCGTTGTCGAGATTGCTCTCGTCCCAGAGCGATAATCGATGTGCGACGTGAACACGATGGTCGGCGAAATCGGGATGCTCTTTGTACTCATCGAGGTTCGCTTCACGGAAGATGGTGGGCAGACGATCCTGGGTTCCTTTGCCGCCGATCGTGTCCAGGGCGTGATGGTGCTGTGTCAGTGCGAATTCATACGATCCGCTTGACTTGGTGATCGTCGCGCCGCCGACAAAGCCCATCGAGTCTGATGATCGCAACTGGTAGAAGTCAAAGCCGGCGTCTTCGGCAATACGTCCCACGCCGTTGCGGCCGTACCCCAACGTCAAAGTGGCGGATTGCGCATGTTGGCCGGGCATGACCAACACCGCCGCTTCCACGTGCGATCCGCCATTCAGCGATACGTTCACCATGTCGCCCATCTTGACGCCAATGTTCTCAGCCGCGGATGGACTCAGCTGCACTGCGTTATCCCACGTGAGCTTCGTCAGCGGATCGGGCAGCTCCTGAAGCCAGCCGTTGTTGGCGAACCGACCGTCGTACACCGAGCGATCGCCGGTAAACACCAGCTCCAAGCCGCGCCGTTCCTGCGACGCGAGCCGGGCCAAGGCGATGATCCACGCTTCAGCCTCGTCCGAGCGAACCGTAGGCGACTGCTCCGCAAACGCGCTGTCCGCCACGAACCCATCGTGCAGCACGCGCCGCCAGTGACGCTCAAAATCTGCGTCGCCGATCACACCGCCAAAGCTCCGCCGAACAATGTCGTAACCCGCCCCAACGTCATCGCCGTTGATTATCGCCAGCAGCTCAATCGGACTCCGCCCGCCGAACAGCGGCTCGATCAACGGCTGGGTGATCCCGATCGTGCCGTCGTAGGCCCGGGCATCGCCCCAACTCTCCAAGTAATGCGCGCGGGGTATGTGCCAAGTGCAGCGCTTTGATGTCTCGTCTGCGTAGCTACTCACATGGATCGTCGCCCCCACCGAGCCGAGCTTGGAAGCAAAATCCAGATCGGCCGGGGCGTTGTACGCAGGATTCCCGCCGAGGATCACCAACGTGTCGACCTCTCCCCCATCGATATCCGCTGCTAACGCCTTGATCGACGCCGCTTGCGGCTTCGCGTCCGGACGAGCGGTATAGCTGACCGTTCGCCCCACATTCCCAAGTTCCTCGTTGAGAAGGTGAGCGATCGCATGCACCTCCCCCGGCTGGCGCGGTCCGACGACAATCAGACACTCGCCGCGATGACTTGCCAAGTCGTCGACCATCTGCTGCAGCATTGGCTTGGCGACGTCGACCGAACCGACCCAGTTCGCCGCGGCCGACGACAGCATCTTGGCCAGATGACCCGCTACGGCCCCGATATCGCCCGAGCGCACCGCCACCCGGTGGTCAGCGTTCGCGCCGGTCAGGCTGTAGCCGCTCTCAACGACATACAGCCGATTCATCGTCTTGGGGGCATCATCGGCGCGACGGCCGGAGGCAAAGTCACGCGTGTACTTCACCGCCGCCGGATGCGCGTGAAGGAAGTCCGAATCGAGCGAGACAATAATCTTCGCTCGATCAAAGTGGTATTGGGCCCGGTACGGCGAACCGAACGCGAGTATCGAGCCCGCCAATTCGTTATCGTTGTTCAGCGGCTCGTATTCGTACCATTTCGCATTGGGCATGGCCTCAAGCAGCCGCCGTTTCATGTCCAAGACGCTGGGCGATGCGGTCGCTTCGCTCAGGATGCACAGCCCGTTGCCATCAGCCTCGCGCAGCGCAGCAAAGTGCGACTTGGCCCAACTGGAAAAGTTGTCCCAGCTCGATGCTTGGTTGTTGTGCATCACGTGCCGGCTGCGGTCGGGATCGTACAGCTCCAGCACACTGGCTTGGGCCCACGCGTCGGTCGCCCCGCGATTCATCGGATGCTCGGGGTTGCCTTCGATCTTGATCGGCCGGCCGTCGTAGCTCGTCACCAGCAACCCACTGGCCACCCCGCCCAACTCCATCGATGTGGCATACGAATTGGGGATTCCCGGCAGACGTCCCGCCGGTCGGCTTGCATAGGGCGCGATCTTTTCCTCCGGCCAACGCCGACACCCCGAAATCCCCATCCCCGCCAGCGCCAACGACGCCCCCATGATCTTGAGGAACTCGCGGCGCTGGGTCGAGTCGAGCATCTCGCTCGCCCCGGCCGGGAACTCGCGGAACATGAACTCCCGGAACTCCGGGGTGTCCGCGAAGTCTTCCAGGCTTCGCCAGTAGGTTTTGCCGGTGCGCGGTCGTGGCGCGGTTTGATCTACCGATGGCATGTCGAGCAGTCCTGCGAAGGCGCGAGGTTATTGTGGTTCAACCAGTATTCGTGGTAATCCTCGGGCGAGTCAAACTGACGCTTGGCCTCGTCATCCTTTTCGAAGCTCCAACCAAGATCAGTCACCAGCTTCGGATCGCGAACACGCATCTCAGGATGGCGATGGCACGAGAGGCACCAGCCCATGCTCAGCGTTTCCTGCTGCGTGACCACCTCCATCTTGTCGATGCGGCCGTGGCATTCCACGCAACTCACGCCTCGGGTCACGTGGGCCGTATGACTGAAGTAGGCAAAGTCAGGCAGATCGTGCACGCGAACCCACTGCATGGGCATTCCCGTCGCGTAACTCTCGTTCAAGGCCGTCAGGTTCGGGCTTTCCTTGTGAATCTGCGTGTGACAGTTCATACACGTCTGCGTCGGCGGAATCGCGGCCTTGTTGGCGTACTCCACCGTGTTATGGCAGTACCGGCAGTCGATGCCCAATTGCCCAGCGTGCATGTGGTGGCTGAACGGAACCGGTTGGACGGGCTGATACCCGATATCCGTCGTCAGCGGACTGAACCCGTAGGTCACCAGCAGCGCCGCATACAGAGGCCCAACCGCTGCCAGCACGCATAGCGTCGGCAAGAGCGCATTGCTCCACTTCGGAAATACGTAGTGGTACCGGCCCATCAATTTGTGCCTTTTTTCACAAAGTCGGGCGATCGTAGTGACGCGCCGGACGTGAGTCAAGATCGCCGCCGAGGCGAGAACCTCGAGTCGACCACGTGCTCCGGCGACCAGAAACCAAGCGTAAACTCAAACTGAGACTCAACTTGCAATCGGAGTAATAAATCCTGAATAGCTCCGGCATTGCACAACCCCGGTGCCCCATTCCAGCCCCGCCGTGCTCGTACACCAACAGCACTTGCCCGCCCAGCGAACAACGAACCCCCTCGGCCGGTGAGTTCATCGGCTGCGCGTGACTACGTCGCTTGAGAGATTGCACCGACCCGCGGCCCGCCACGAGCGACTACGTCAAGGTTCCGGTCATTCCGCCGCCCCGGCCCGCGGTTCCGAGCCGTACCGCTCATGGACTTGCTCGATCCCTTTGACGCTGCCGATGACGGTTAAATAGTCCCCCTCCTCAACGACCGTCTCGCCACGCGGCACGATTGTTTCGTCAGCCCGGTGAATGACGGCAACCAGACAACCGTCGGGGATGTCCAGCTCTCGGAGCGGCCGACCGATCATCGCTGCGGCCCGTGAGTCGGTCACAACGTGCAAGACAACATGTCGGTCGTGTCGGAGCAGGATTTCTTTGAGTTGCCGCTCGTCGGTGGCACCTAACCATCCATGCATGAATCCCTCTTGGCTGACCTGTCCGGCCAGTTGAGCGAGGATGCGAAGATGTTGGCGGGGATCCTCATCGGGACTGACCAGGAAGAAGATCGCATGCGTATTGCTCGACTCGTGCGTCCCTCCGAACACGTCGCCCGTGGAGATGTGAATCCCATCACGGCTTCGCACGACCACCAGGTGCGGAACTGCGATCCCCGGAAGCCGTAAGTGGGGCAGGGCCACTCCGCCGGTGACCGGCGTCGCCCCGGTTCGTGTGCCCTGAAGGAAGCCTTCGCACAACGTCTCGGCCGTAAGGGGAAGCCGTTCGGCCAGCAGTATTGATGCCCGCCGGGCGATATCTTCGAACGATTCGTTCGCCTCGGCGTCGATCGCGATCCCCCGCACGACGACTTCGTCGAACGGATCCTCCTCCCGCAGCCCCTTCTCCTGCATGATGCCCCGCAGCTCGCGGTCCAGGTCGTGGAACCGGCGTCGGCCGAGCCGTTCAAACACGTGATAGATCGCCCCGTGCCGCTCGACGCGTTTGCGGGCGTAGATGACGTACCACGTCACCCCGACGCCAATCACCCCCAACGAGAACAATGCGGGCAGCCAACCCATTTCTACGATCACCCAAATCGGGGCGAGGATCCCCACGATCTGCATCCACGGATACAGCGGCGAGCGATACCCGGGGTCATACGATTCGATCTCACTTTCGCGCATGACGATCACCGCCAGGCACAGCATCGCGAACATCAATAACTGAAACGCGCTGGCGAGCTTGGCGATCCGGATCGGGTCCAGCACAAGCAGAAAGAAGAGGATCGACGCGACGGTAAGGCAGATCGACACCATCGGCGTGCCACGCTTGCCCACGAGGCCGAGGATTGGCGGCAAAAGGTGATCTCGGCTCATCGCCATGGGATAGCGCGACGCACTGAGGATGCAGGCGTTGGCCACCGAGGAGAATGCCAGCAAGGCCGCCAACGAAATGATCCAGACGCCCCATTTGACGCCGAACGCCTCCGCGGTCTTTTCCACCGGGGTAAGGGTCTTAGCGAGTTCCTCCCAGCCGACGACCCCGACCATCACACCGATACCTAACGCATACACCAGCACCGCCGTGCCCAGGGCCAGGAAAATGCCCAAGGGAAGGTTGCGCTCCGGGTTCTTGACCTCCTCCGAGACGCTGGCGATGTTCGTCACTCCGACGTAGCTGATGAACACCAACCCAGCCGTCGAGACAATCGATGTGAACCCCTTATCGAAGAAGCCGCTGAAGTGTTCGCGGTTCACTTGCATCGACCCCCGCGCGATGAACCAGGCGAGGATTGCCAAGAGTCCCAGGACCAGCACGATCTGAAAGCCCCCGACCTTCTTCGCCCCCAACAAATTGACCACCCCGAACAAGATGGCCAGCCCGACCGCGATCGGCGTGACGTGCGCCTCGGGGAAGACCAGGGCGACGTACGCACCGAGGCCGATCAGGGCGAAGGCTGCTTTGAGCACCAGTGCCAGCCACGTTCCGAACCCCCCGATCGTTCCCGCCAGTGGTCCCAAGCTGCGATCAAGGAAGTAGTACGCTCCGCCGGCTCTGGGCATCGCCGTGGCCAGCTCGACGATGCTGAACGTTGCCGGCAACAACAACAATGCCGCGATCAAATAGCACAACACCACCGCCGGCCCGGCTTCCGCCGCCGCCAGCCCCGGCAAAAGGAAGAAACCGGCGCTGAGCGTCGTGCCCGTGGCGATCGCGTACACGCCGAACAGCGACAGTTCCTTCTTTAGACGCTTCGATTGATCCTGTGCGGCCATCGGCGGCGGGAATCCCTCCCTCAAATGTCATCACCCAATCGCAGGGCGCCGCATCAGACAACGGTCCAGCCCCACGGATTGTACAGTGCTCTGGCCGACCGCACTTGCTGGTAGATCGCCCATGATCGACACGCACTGCCATCTCACCTTCGATCAATTCGCCGGGCGCGTGGATCGTGTGCTTGAAGACGCTCGCGCCGTTGGAGTCCGCGGCGCGATCACCGTTTCAACGACATCCGAAAACTGCCGGGCCGGCCTGGAACTCGCCCAACAGCACGAGCAGGTCTGGTGCACCGCCGGGGCGCATCCGCTCTATGCAGACGAGCCTTGCGATTGGGCCGTTATTAAGGAGGTCGCCCAGCACCCCAAATGTGTCGCGTGGGGCGAGCTCGGCCTGGACAATCACTATGACAAGCCCGCACGAGCAGCGCAGGACAACCTGCTTCAGGAGCAGCTTGCCTTTATCGAGCGATGCACACACGACGGACTGACCAAGCCGATTGTCGTTCACTGCCGCAAGGCTGTCGGTGATTTGTTGCCGATCTTCCGGGCCGCGCCCTTCGATCCGTCGCGCTACGTCTTTCATTGTTTCAGCGAGACCGTCGATAATGCAAAAGAGATCCTCGACTACGGCGCGTGGATCAGTTTCACGGGGATTGTCACGTTCAAGAACGCTGCCGAAGTAGCCGAAGCCGCCAAGCTCGTGCCTGCTGATCGGATCATGGTCGAAACGGATGCGCCGTTCCTCAGTCCCGAGCCGGTGCGCAAGATGTACCCAAACGAGCCGAAGAACGTGGTTCACACCGCTCGGTTCATTGCGCAATTGCGCGGCGTTGATCCCGTCGACTTCGAACGACAGCTCGACGCCAACGCCGAGCGCTTCTTCGGCATCGAACTGGGATCATCGTCGCCCCAATCGACCGTTTAGCGGGTGACGCGCAGCGTCCCTAGCGCTACACCTAACGCCGTTCGCGCTCGTGCATCGCCCCTTGTAATCGCTCCATCGCCTCGGCGAGCCGTCTCATGTGAACCTCCAGCCGTTCGATCCGCTCCATCGCCGCTTGATAACGATCAGGTCGCTCGCGCCGTTCTCGCGCTGCGGGCCGGTCACGATCCTCACGCCGATCGCGTGCCTCCCGGTGCGGTCGGTCTTGCTCTCGTTGCGCGTGCTCGTCTCGTTCACGATGAACTCTTGCGCGCATCTGCTCAGCCAACTCACCAACGGCGTGAGCCCGCTCTTCGTGACCAAATTCAGCCCATAATCGTGATGCCAAGCCCAGTATCTCCGCCTGCTGTCCTCGATTCGGCGCGGACTCGCGGATGCGCCCGGCCTCGTCATCACGGCGTCCTTCAAGCGCAAGCTCCCGTGCATGTATGGCGCGTTCGAGCAGTTCAGCGGCATCTTTGCGCTCGCCTTCGCGCAAAGCCGGCATCGCCATCCTCATGACCTCTAACTGATGTCGCGCTACTTCGCGCTCGTTTTCTGAACGATGCCCTCGTTCGCGCTCTCGCTGCGGCCGATCGCGTCGACCCTCAAGTTCCCGCCTCACCTCGTGCGCTACACGCTCAAGCGCTTCCAATTCTTCGTGTCGGCCGAGTTCTCGCAGCGCCGCCATGCCATGTTCGAGTCCTTCAAGAACATTGTGTAAGTGCTCGGTCTCTTTTGATCGAGCGCGCTGATGTCGCTCCAACTGTTGCTCGACTCGCCCCGCTAACTGATTAGCTCGATCACGCCCTCGCTCAGCCGCATCCAAACGACCGGCTTCCTGCAACTCCTCAGCTTCGCGCATCATCGCATGGATGCGTTGCTTGGCCGCCTCAAGCTCGCGCCGCGCGCCTTCATCCTGCGCCAATACCGTTGTAACAGGAACGAGCGCGACCATCAGAACGAACGCGACCCACGACCTCAAACACAACGTCCTCGGATCAGTTTGCCTTTGATTCATCGCTTTTCCTCCGCGTTGTGAATTGATTGATCACTCGCCGACTGTCTATCGTATGTCTTCCCGCTGCATCCGCAAGCTTCTGGGCGAGATCAAGCCGGCATGGCGCGAGAAAGCGATAATCACTTGTTCGAGGGTGGCCCGTTGCCTTGATCGAATCAATCGATCGTCGCGATGACCTTCACTTCCACCGCGATCGGTGTGGGGAGTGCGGTAATCTCGATCGTTGTTCGGGTGGGGTTGGGCTTGCCGTTTCCGGCGAAATACTGAGCATACACGGCGTTGTAGGTCTCGAAATCGTCTTTCATGTTCGTTAGAAATACGAGCACGTCGACGATTTGGTCCCAACTTGAGCCGGCGTCTTCGAGAATCACACGCACGTTGTCGAAGCACGATCGACATTGCGCTTCGATGTCGTAGGAAGTGATGTTGCCGTTATCATCGAGGGTGACCCCCGGAATGGCTTTGCTGCCGCGTTTTCGGGGGCCAACGCCGGAGAGGAATAGCAGTTTCCCGATGCGCTTCGCGTGTGGATATGCGCCGACGGGCTCGGGTGCGCGGGAGGACAGAATTTGCGGGTCGTTTTGGGGCACTGCATCTGTTGCCGTTTGAAGAAGCCCCGGGTGTGTTCACCCGGGGCTAAATGGATCGCATCTTTATGCAGACATTCTTGGGTTCGGTGAAGAAACGTAGCGTTTCGTCGCCGCCTTCGCGGCCGATGCCGCTTTGTTTCATTCCACCGAATGGGATGCGCAGATCGCGCAGCATCCAACTGTTGATCCAGATCGTGCCGGACTGCACTTGGGCGGCCACACGATGAGCGCGTTCCAGGTTCTGCGTAAAGATCGTGCCTGAGAGCCCATACTTCGTGCTGTTGGCGTACTCAATCACTTGCTGTTCATTATCAAAGGGCATGATCGTCGTCACCGGGCCGAAGATTTCTTCCTGATTCGTTCGACAAGCTGTATCAAGCCCCGTAATGACCGTCGGCTCAAGGAAGAATCCATCGCGACAGCGTTCCGGAAGCGCTTCCGGGGGAGTCCCGCCGCAAAGGATCGTTCCGCCTTCTTTTTGGGCGAGTTCGACATACGAACTCACCTTCGCAAGATGCGCCTTGGAAACAAGCGCACCTTGGTTGGTGTCGGGCTCTAAGGGATCGCCGACTTTTAGTTGTTTCGCTTTTTCAACAAGTGCCTCGACAAACGAATCGTACGCTTCGCGCTCGACAAAGATGCGCGATCCACACAGACATATCTCGCCTTGATTGGCGAAGGCGGCGCGCGTGCTGGTTTCGATCGCGTCTTCCATATCAGCATCGGCGAAGATGATGTTGGGGTTCTTGCCGCCGCATTCCAACGAGAGTTTCTTGAACATCGGCGCTGCGGTGGCAGCGATTGCGGAGCCGGTGACGGTCCCGCCGGTGAAGGATATTGTTGGAACATCCGGATGGGCCACGATCGACGCGCCGACTTTGTTACCCAATCCATGAACGATATTCAATACGCCCGGCGGTAGACCCGCCTCGGTACACAGTTCGCCGAACATGTATGTCGTCATCGGCGTGAGTTCCGACGGTTTGGCGACGACGGTGTTGCCGGTGGCGATGGCCGGGGCAACCTTCCATGTAAACAAATACAGCGGCAAATTCCAAGGCGAAATGCAACCCGCCACCCCGCGCGGCTGGCGCAGCGTGTAGTTGATCGCCAGGTTGTCGGTGAAGTGCGCTTCGGAATGTGTGTGCAAGATCGCGGTCGCGAAATAGCGGAAATTCGTCACGGCCCGCGGAATATCAACGGACCGGGCGAGCGTGAGCGGCTTGCCGTTATCGATGCATTCCGCTCGAGCCAGCGAATCAAGATTCTTCTCGATCAAATCAGCGATCGCGAGCATGATCTGCGAGCGTTCAGCGGCGGGCGTCGCCGACCACGAATCGAACGCGCGTTGCGCCGCTTGCACTGCCAATTCAACATCGCGCTCATCGGAATCCGGCACATGCGAATACACCTGCCCGGTTGAGGGATCGACGTTATCCAAGTACGCCCCGGAGATCGGCTCGACCTGTTTGCCATCGATGTAATTCGTGATGTGAGTCATGAGAGAAGACATTCACCGCAGAGACGCAGAGGTCGCAGAGAAGAGATCAAATGGTTAAGACTCCATCCGGTGAACTCACTGTCCTTGGTAACGACCGACCAACAAATTCTCTCGATCCGAGCCAGTTCATTTCTATCTCTTGTTCCTTCTTCACCTCTGCGGTCTCTGCGTCTCTGCGGTGAATCCTCCTTTATTGCCACGCCAAGCGTCCGCCATCGACGGGCAAGTTCAGCCCGTTGAGGTAACTTGCCTCGGGCGAAGCGAGAAACGCCGCCACCGCGCCGATCTCCAGCGGTTCGGCAAACCGGCGCAACGGAACATTGGCAATCATCTGATCTTCGATCTCCTTCACACTCGAACCGGCTCGATCGGCCTTCCCTTTAATAAGGGAGCTCAAACGAGCCGTACCCGTATATCCCGGCAGGATGTTGTTGACGGTAATCCCGAACGGCCCGAGCTCGCCCGCCAACGTGCGCGCCCAATTCGCCACCGCCCCGCGCGTGGTATTGGAAACACCGAGCCCACGAATCGGGGCCACGACCGACGTCGAGATGATATTGATGATTCGGCCGTAACCTGCCTTGCGCATTCCCTCCGCCAGCGCTTGCACGAGCACTTGATTGCAAACAATGTGCATGGTGAAGGCTTTGAGCAGATCGTCAGGCGTCGCTTCGAAGACGGGCCCCGCCGGCGGACCGCCCGTGTTGTTCAGCAGAATCTGAATGGGGCCGTTGGTGGACACATAATCGTTCGCCTTCTCCTGCACCATCTGCCAATCGCTAAAATCAGCCACGATGTAGTCGTGCGATTGATCGTGCTTGCACGGCAGCTCATCGCGGACTTTGGCAAGGGCGTCCTCATGCCTGGCCATGAGCACGATCTCGGCCCCGGCCCGGGCGATCTGGGTCGCGCAAGCCCGGCCGATCCCTTGCGTGCTGCCGCAGACCAAAGCCTTTAGACCCGCAAGTGAATAATCCATGGGCGGTCGTTGCTCCGTCGCTCTCAAGCGTATCATCTTCACGATGAACCAGTCGCCAGCCGTCGTGGTATCCGTGAATATCTCCCCCGGCGGTATCCCCAAGCGGCCGATCGAGGTGGGCGAGGTGACGATCGACGGGCTCGTCGGCGACGCTCACGACCACGAGAAACACCGGTCCCCGATCCAGGCGATCTGCCTGATCGACCTGGAAGACCTCGACGCCCTGCGCGAGGAGGGCTTTGACCTCCATCCCGGGGCGACCGGCGAGAATCTGACGGTACAAGGCCTCGACGCGGACGAGCTGAACATCGGTGATCGGCTTCAATTCTCCGGCGGTCTGGAGTTGGAGATCACCAAGCGGCGTAATCCCTGCTTTGTGCTGGACGCGATCAGCCCCGAGCTGCAAGCCGCGATCAAAGGCCGCTGCGGATGCTATGGGAAGGTGATTCGTCCCGCTGAGATTCGCCCCGGGGAGACGATCAAAGTTCTGCAAGCGACCACCGCCGATGATTGAGCCGGCGCGCTGGCCGCATACCGGCGCGATCCTGGCAGGCGGCGGGAGCACACGCATCGGATCGCCCAAGCACGCACTTTCACTGCCGGATGGTTCAACAATGATCGAGGCCGTTGCCACAGCGCTGGGGGCGGTATGTGAGCGCCTCGTGATTCTCGGCGCCGAAGACGCGATGCCCGCATTACCTCATGTTGCCGATCTTCGCCCGGGTTGTGGGCCACTGGGTGGAATCGAGGCGCTCTTGGCAAGCGGAATCGATACGCAGTACTTGGTGTGTCCGTGCGATCTGCCATGGGTGACAAGTGAGTTGTTCAACGCTCTAGTGCGACCTACCCAAGCGACGGCGACCGTGTTTCGTTTGGAAGGATTAGCGCACATTGAACCGTTGCCGGCACGGATCTCTGCGGTTGCGTTGGATGCAACACGCCGGTTACTCGATGAAGGTCGGCGGGCCGTGCATCAGTTGATGGAAGCGGTCGACGTCGAGGAGATCTCAGCGCCCAGTGCGTGGTCGAAACTGTTGACGAACGTGAATACCCCGCAAGAGTACGCGGCGCTTCTTCAAG
>JADFNO010000062.1 GCA_022563315.1 Planctomycetota bacterium
GACCCAACCGTGGGATTCTCGATGGCCCAAGACGCTTACCGAGAGTCCCTTGGAACGACACGCCGTCGACGGTGATCGAACGGGTGATTCGAGAGCACGGCAGCTATCGCGACTACGGCGACGGGTACGACGACCGCTATGACCACGGGTACAACGATCACCACGACTATGACTACCATCACGACGGGCACTACTACGATTCTCACCATGATGGTTGGTACGGACACCGCCGCCATCATCGCGGGCACTTTCGATTCAGCTTCCGGTTCGGATCACTAGGCTGGCGATATCCATACCACCACACATACTATGGTTCGTACTACCATTGGCGATATCACAACTCGTATTGCCGAGCGTACGCAGGCTATGGTTGGTATGACTGCTATTGCGCCCTGCCATCGTATTCGTACAACACGACGACGTATGTTGTGTACGACGAACCACTCACCTATACGATCCCTGAACCGGTGTTGCCCAGCATCGACGACGCTTGGGCGCATTTGCGTGATGGCTACATTGAGGCATCGCTGGCGATGTTCTCCGAGCTTGTCTATGCGCTTCCGTATGAAGGCGCCCCGCGGATCGGATATGCCATCACCACCGGCTTGCTGGATCGCGATAGCGCAGCAGTGGACGCGATGCGTCGGGCGTTGATCGATGAACCTGAGGCCCTGCGATGGGTGCCTGACGATCCTGAAATGCGCGAGCAGATTCTCATCCTGCTTGGTGTGTACGCTGATCGAGCGCGCGAGGATTTCGGCGATGTCGACGCGCTCTTCATGGTTGCGGCCCTGCGATTCATGCTTGGCGAAGCTGCCGACGCCTATTTTGCGGTCGACACCGCCATCATCAACGGCGACGAGGACGCCAGCGCCGTCAATCTCAAGGCGATGATCAACCGCGAGCTTCAAGAAAGGCTGTAGGGCGGCTGCCCTCGGCGACGGCTCCGAACGAGTGGAAACTGACAGAGCCTAGTTCTAGAGCAGTTCCACTGAAGTCGTTGCGGCTGCGTGCGCTGGTCGTCCAACGCCACGACAAACTTGCCGGTCCCAACGGGTCGATGGGCGCGACTCCGGTGGCATGGGCGTCTCGCCCGTGCGGTTTTTCACGGCCAAGACGTTTGCACGGGCGAGACGCCCATGCCACTGGGTGTCAACACCGCCTACGACAGTCCGAGAACTGGTCACCAAGTTGCGGCTGAATTTCACCGATTCATAGGGTGCGCGCCGTGATCTGAGGCCATGTGCTATTGGAGCGGCCGGTTTGAGCCGTTCCTATTGCACGTAGGACGGGCCGGTCGGTCCGACAGGCCCGGATCTTCAAGGCGTAATCCAGAATCGGAGCTGCACGATGATTCACCAAATTCCTTTCTGCAAAATGTTGCCGTTCGTGGCCGTCGTAATCGCGTTGCAAGGGAGCCCTGCACAAGCGGGCGTGAAGCTCATAACGCTGCCGGCTCGTGAGCGCGTCGAGATTCAACTGGACAATTTCAACACGACGCTCGTTGAAGAGGAGCGGATTATTCCGCTGGCCGAGGGCGTCAACGACGTGGTTTTCGCCTGGGCTAATACGAATATCGACAAAGACAGCATCCAGTTCCGCTGCCTCACTGATCCGGAGAACATCCGCGTGCTCTCGGTTTCGTATCCTCCGGGCGAGAACGCGCTGACGTGGCAGGTCAGTTCACCACGTGCCGGATCGGCGCGAGTGCGGATCAGTTACATCATCGGCGGGCTTGACAAAACGTTCATGTACCGCGCGATCGCATCAAATGATGAGAAGACACTGACATTGTGGCAATACATCCAGTTGCACAACAACTCCAACGAGGCGTTTGGGTTCGCCGGGATGTGGGCGGGGTTCGGCGATCGCCTTGAACGCCCGATTGGGATCAACGAGACGAAGCGGCTTCTGTCAGCTAAATTCACCGACGTCCTGGTAAAAAAAACCTACACGGCCGACCTCGCTTCACACGGTTATCTGGATGCTGGCAAGAAACAGCTTCGCATCCCGATGCACTACGTTCTCATCAACGATGAGGAGCACGGCTTGGGCAGGTTCCCGTTGATGCCGGGCAAGGCACGGATTTTCCAGGACGATGGGCACGGCACGGTTGCGTTTCTCGGCGAAGATTGGGCTTCGTTCACGCCGCGTGATGACGAAGTCTCGCTGTATCTGGGCGTGGCCAAGGACATCGTGGTGAAGCGCACGATCGATCGCCGGACGAAGAAGCGCGTTCTTGGCCAGCTCTATGACTACGACATCATCGTGAAGTACGAGATCGAGAATTTCAAAGATCAATCTGTGGTGCTGGACCTGGCTGAGTCCATGCCGGCCCTTCGAGCGGAGATACTTGGCAACACCGGTCGGCACGTCGAGTGGACCTTTGGCACACAAGGCACACTGAAGCAAGTTGATCGGGACAAGTCAACAGCCGATCGACCTGTGTTCCACGTCACGTTAGAGCCACGTGGAGACGACCAAAAGGCCGTCAAGCAAGTCCACACGCTTCATGTGATTATCAAGAACGAATGGTGAGATCACAGGCCGCTGGTTGCTCGTTTCATCGCAACGATTTGACAGAAGTTCAAGGATTCTACAGATGATATTACTTCACAAGCACAATCTTCACGCGATTCTCTTGGCGCTCGGTTTGCCGGTTGCCGCTGCCTACGCCGACAACGTCGATGTCTCGACGATTCCGCAGCGAGACACGGTGCAACTGACGATCTACAACAGTGAAGATTTAACGCTGGTGCGCGAGACGCGCCATATCACCTTTTCCAAAGGCGATAATCCGCTTCAATTCTCGTGGGTGAACACACTGATTGATCCGACGAGCGTCGATCTTCGATTCCAAACCCATGCTCAGGAGTTGGATATCCTCGACACGACCTTCCCGCACGACAAGCCGCAGATGTTGTATTGGAACGTGAAGAGTGATTTCAACGGCAGCGCGGTCGTGGAAATCAGCTACTTCACAAGCGGCATCACTTGGGCGGCGGACTATGTGTGTGTTGCGGACACCGCTGAAGAACGGATGTCGTTCGACGGCTTTGTGCGAATCACCAATAACTCCGGTGAAGATTATGAGAACGCGCAAGTGCGACTTGTGGTAGGTGAGATCAATCTCGTCGAGAGAATTGCGGACCTTGCACGCCGCGGTTTGGTGTCACAGGAAGCTTCTGAGCAGCTACGTTTGGGCGCCAGGGTTCGCAAGCTGGAGAAGCGAGCTAGAGGTTACATCTACGCCGATATGGCTGGGGGTATGGAGGACGCGGCTCGCGCACCCAAGGCGATCGTGAAGGAAGGCCTTTCGGAGTACTTCATTTTTACGATCGAGGGCACGGAAACGATCGCGAACACCTGGTCCAAGCGCCTTCGATTGTTCCAAGGCGCGAGCGTGCCGTTCCAAATCAAGTATCGCTATCGCCCTGCCGAGTACGGTGATCAACTTGTGCGGCTATACATTCTTCGCAACGACGAAGCGAGCAGTCTCGGCGAGTCGCCGTTACCTGATGGTGTCGTGCGGCTCTTTCGTGACAACGGCCGGGATGGGTTGTCGTTCTTGACTGCGTACAGCTCAAAGTACGTTCCAATCGGGCAGGAGATTGAGCTGAACCTTGGACCCGATCCGCAGGTGATTCACGAACGGCTCCGCTTGCGAAGCTGGCGCGACGACTTCTGGTTTCGTAGCAGGAAGGGAAAGACCTACTTCAGTCCAACCAAAGGGCATCAGATCCGCCAGGACTTCCCCGTTGCCGGCTGGGACGACCACGAACAGCGCGTCGAGCGCATCCGTAACTACCGTGACAAACCGATTGAGGTTGAGATTCGGCTGAGCTTTCAGGGGCATGTCGTCTTCACCAGCGAACTGGATCCGAAGCTACACGACTATCGCAGCCCGCAGTTTTCCGCGCAGATCAAGCCCGCCGAGCGCAAGGACCTCGGCTATGAGGTCACCTATCACCAGGGCATCAACCGCAAGCAGGACGACGTGACACTGAAAAAGCCGGACTGAGCCGCCTCCAGACTCGCCCTCCTCAGCCACAAGCCCAGCTCGCCTCAGCGCCGCGGCAATTCAAATGCCGCAGCCGCCGTGTAATGGCGTATATTGGGGCTAACCATACGTTGGCTATTGGCTACAGGAGGTGCATCGATGTTTCAGGTTTGTCCCTCATTCTTACGCGCTCATCGACGACGGTTGACCGCTTGCTGGGCGCTCGTGGTGATTGGCGGCATGAGCACTGCGATCACGGCTCAGGAGGCCCCGGTCGCGGCGGGAAGCTTGTCCTCACTATTCGAATCAAGGCTGCTCGATGCGAGCATTCCCGACCCGGCATCAGTCATCGGGCACCCGATCGGCGCGACGGCAGTTCGGTACGAGCCGCTCGTGCGGTACCTGCGCGCCTTGGCCGAAGCTTCGGACCGCGTGACGATGCACTCGTACGCTGACTCGCACGAGAAACGCACGCTGTACTACCTGACGATCACGAGCCCGGCGAATCATGCGAGGCTCGAACAGATCAGGAAGAACAACGCCAAGCTCGCCGACCCCCGGAAGCTCAAGAACACCGCCGAGGCGGACGAAATCGTCAAGACGATGCCGGCGGTGGCGTGGTTGGCGTACAGCATTCACGGTGATGAGCTGTCGAGCACGGATGCGGCCATGACCGTGGCGTATCTGCTCGCGGCGGGAACGGACGCCCAGACGCGCGCCTTGCTCGACCAACTCGTGATCCACATCGATCCGTTGATGAACCCGGACGGGCGGGAGCGGTATCTCGCCCAGTTACAAACGCTCCAGGGGAAGGTTCCCAACACCGACTACCAAGCGATGCAACATGGAGGACTTTGGTCGGCCGGCCGGGGCAATCACTATCTCTTTGACCTCAACCGCGACTGGTTGATGCAGGTGCATCCGGAAACTCGGGGCCGCGCCGCGGTCATTCGATCATGGAATCCCCATTTGGTCGTGGATTCGCACGAGATGGGGAGTTTGGATACGTATTTGTTTGATCCGCCTCGTGAACCGCTGAACATCGATATCTCTAAAAGCAGTTTGGCGTGGCGTTTGCGATTCTCAGCCGACCAGGCAGCGGCGTTCGATCGTCACGGCTGGAGCTATTACACCAGGGAGTGGTACGAAGAGTGGTACCCCGGATACACAAACGCATGGGCGGGGCTGCGCGGCGCTGTGGGACTGCTCTATGAACAGGCAGGCGTAAACGCGGCGGCCATCAAGCAACCGGCCGGTCAAATCCTCACTTACGCGGACGCGGTGCATCACCACGTGGTGAGCAGCTTCGCGAATCTCGAAACGCTGCGCGCCAATCGGCAGGAGATCTTGCGCGACTACCTTGCGGATTTCCGTTGGGCCGTCTCGGACGACGCGCCGGGTCCAGGAGCGTTTCTCGTTCCGCCGATGAACGACACCGCCAAGCGCAACCGGTTCCTTGATCTGCTCGATCGCCAAGGCATCGAATATCGAATCTCACCCAAGGATTTCGTGGCTGAAGATGTGACGGACGTCTGGGGTGAAACCGTACAGTCGCGCAGTTTCTCCTCCGGCACGATCGTCGTCTCGTCGAAACAGCCGAGCCGAAGATTGGTCAACGCAGCGCTTGGTTTCGATCCGCATATGAGCGATGACTTTCTGAAGGAGGAACGGACGGAGCTTGAGAATCGCCGGGGCAGTCGGCTGTACGACGTGACCGGTTGGAATATCCCAATGGCATATGGGCTCGAAGCGTATTGGGTCCAACGAATTGTCCGCGAAAGAGGAACGAATGGCGTGCCGGCGCCGGACACGCGCTTGCCCGGCGAGCAGCGCGGCGCGTATGGCTATTTGATCGATGGCCAATCGTCGGATCTGTACGGTTCGATCGTGCAGCTCCTTGGTTCGGATTGTAAGTTGCGCGTGGCCTCGAAGCCGTTTGCGGTTGGGCGTCGACAGTACGATCGAGGTACGGTCCTGTTGCGCGGCCACGAAAATCCGCAGGATGTCCACGGTTTGCTCAACGAAATCGCAGCACGCTTCGACGTCATCATTCGGCCGGTCGATACCGCGCTCAGTGAGGCCGGCCCGGACTTGGGCGGTCAACGGTTCCATTTGTTGGAGCAGCCGCGGGTGGCGATCGCCTCCCAGTGGCCGATCTCGACGACATCATTCGGCTCGACGTGGTTTCTTCTTGATGCGAGAACCGGTCTGCGGGTCTCGCCGATCAACATCCAAAGCCTGGGGGGGATCGACCTGCGGAACTACAACGTGCTGGTGCTGCCTAATGTTTGGGGGTCAAGCGCGCTACGAGCCGTCTTGAACGAATCGACGATTGCGAAGATCGAGGCGTGGATTAAGAGCGGCGGCACGCTGATTGCGATGGGTGGCTCTGCGTCGTTCCTGGCGAGTGAAGAGATTGGTTTGTCATCCGTACGTCTCAGACGAAATGTCCTTGGTGAACTGGACGTCTATGCGGAAGCGGTGAATAGAGAGCGCAGCGCCCACGCGATTCAGATCGATCTCGATGAGGTATGGGGTGATAAGGAACCCGACGATGCCGAGTCACCCGACGCCAAGGGAGATGATAAAGAGCACGAACGATCGCCCTCGAAAAAGGATGATGATCTGAAGCGCCTCGACGAGTGGCAACGCATCTTCTCGCCCCGGGGGACGATCATGGCGTCTGAGTTGGATCCCCAGCACTGGCTGTGCTTCGGTCTCGGCGACCGGCTGCCGGTACTGGTATCAGGGCAATTTGCGTATATGTCCAAGCATCCGATCGCCACGCCCGTTCGGCTGACGGACCGCGCGCACTTGCGCCTCAGCGGTCTGCTCTGGCCGGAGGCGCGCCAGCGGTCCGCGGACACCGCCTATGCGACTGTCGAACGACTCGGGAATGGCCAGGTCATTCTCTTTGCCGCCGATCCGTTCTTTCGAGGCTACTACGAGGGCAGTGGACGATTGCTGCTCAACGCGGTCATACTTGGACCGGGAATGGGCGCTTCGCAGCCGAATCCCTGGTAGGGTCGGCCGTCCGCTTCTGATCGTTGTCACAGAATAATCCTCTACGATCAGGGGTTTAGGTTCGCAGACGAACTCGTGTTGGAGATGATTGTGATGAGCTGGAAATCTGCGCTCATAGGATTGATGTTGCTGGCGATGCAAGCGCCGCTTGCCGCTCAACCGCAAGCACGAGGGATTCTCGGCCGACCAGCCCCGAGCTGGGACGTTGCGCAGTGGGCGAAACTTCCGCCCAACAGTAAATCGCTGGACATCACGGATTTCTCAGGCCAGGTTCTGTATCTGTACTGCTTTCAGTCGTGGTGCCCGGGGTGCAGACAGCACGGATTCCCGACGCTCGTTGATTTGGTTGATCGATACGAGGGTGTCGATGATGTTGCGTTTGTTGCGGTCCAGACCGTCTTTGAGGGATACCAAATAAACACCGCGCAGGCTGGGTGGAGAATGGCGCAGGAGTTCGGACTGGAGATTCCCATAGGGCACGATGGGGGCAACGGCAGGCGATCCACGTTGATGCGGCGCTACCGGACCGGCGGAACGCCGTGGGCGATCATTATCGACAAGCAGGGGACGGTGCGGTTCAACGGCTTTCACATCACTCCGGACGCCGCCGCCGAATTGATCGACCAGTTGCGCGACGAATCGCCGATCGCGTCGGCGCCGATCAAGACGCTTCCTCCATCGCGCGGCGGACAGGATCGTGTAGGCACGCGTTTCCCGAAGCTTGCTTTCGACCGTGAGCTGCCGGCACAGACCGAGGATAGTGATCCAAAGCAAGTCAGGGCCACGTTGTATCGATGGTGGACGAACACATGCCCGTTTTGTGAAGCCAGCTTGCCCGCCATTGAGAAGCTGCGACAGGAATATGGGCCGAAGGGATTGCGCGTCGTCGGCGTCTATCACCCCAAGCCCCAGCGCACGGTCGATGATGAATCGGTGCTGGCGATGGCGCAGCGCTTCGGCTATAAGGGCGAACTCGCAATCGACGCAGATTGGTCCCAGCTGCGCAAGGCCTATCTTTCATCCGGACGGCGACGGGCGACGAGCGTCACCTTCCTGGTTGACAAAGACGGCGTGACCCGGTTCCTGCATCCCGGGCCGGTGCTGTTCCCATCTGACGATCCGCAGTATGAAACCGAGAACGATGACTACCAACTATTGAAACAAGCGATCGAGGCACTGCTTCGGTCGGACGAGTCCGTTGCGAGGCGGAGTACTGAGAAACCCAAAAAGGAATGAATGATGAAGATTCGAGTTGTAATGATGTCACTGCTCGCGTTGGCGACGGTTGCCGGCCTCACCGCGTTTTCGCCGGTGGATCCGCAGGTCACCAACACGCTGGTCACTAATACGCAGGCCACTAATACGCAGGCGACTGAAGCCTACAAGGTTGATCCGGTCCACACCACCGCGATCTTCCGGATCAAGCACCTCGGCGTAACGTACTTCTATGGTCGATTCAACGAAACCACTGGCTCGTTCACGCTCAATACCGAAAATCCTTGCGAGATGTCGTTCGATGTCCAGATCAAGACCCAGAGTGTGGATACGAACGCCGCCAATCGAAACAACCATCTCAAGAGTCCGGATTTCTTCAACGCCAAGCAGTTTCCGACGATCTCCTTCAAGAGCAAGTCCGTTCAGAGCAGCGGCGAGAATACGTACACGGTCGCAGGCGACCTGACACTCCACGGCGTCACCAAGCCTATCACAGTACAGATGGAATTCGTTGGCCAGGGCGATAAAGGTCAGCGATTCGGGTACCGGGCCGGCTTCGATGTAACGTTCACGATCAAGCGCAGCGACTTCGGCATGAACTACATGCAGGGAATGCTGGGTGACGAAGTGACGATCATGGTCGGCCTGGAAGGTGTTCGCCAGTAGTGTGCGGCGAGCTGGGGCGATGAGGATCGAAATCACGGTCAACTCGTGGCCGGGCGGGTGCGCATGCTAAACACGATCGTGCTCCCCGTCGTGGTGCCGATGCTCATTTGTGGGGCGGTTTTGATTATCGCGTGGCGGTTGAGGGATCGCGGTCGTTTGATCCGCGCGACCGCGCTCGGGTTGGGATACCTGTCATGTCAAATTATCGTTGACGGATGGCCGGCCTTTCCACCTCATGAAACTTGGCAATGGCTGTTTGCGCTCGTCGTCGGCGCGATGGTGATCGGCGGCATCGATGCAGTCGGCCGCCGGCCCTTGATTCTGCGCGTGATCGGCGCGGCGGTGCTTGCGGGCATGAGCGGCTGGTTGATCGTCCTTGCCAACCAGGAGCATTTGTGGATGCACCGAACCACGGTGGCTGCATTGCTTTTGTTGTGGTTGGTTACGATGCATCCGATCACCAGTCGGAGCCGTGGCGCTTCGGTGTCGCTGCCGCTTTGTGTCGCGTTTGTCGGCGTGAGTCTCGTCCTCGTATTGTCCGGCAACGCCAAGCTGGCACAATTGGCAGGAGGCGCAGCCGCGTGCCTTGGTGCGGCAACGCTTGTCGCATGGTGGCGGGCCGAGGCTGGACTTGGTTGCGAGTCGATCGCCGTGGCCGGCGTTCTCACTATAGGTCTGGCGTACAGCGGGTATTCGCTCTCGTTTAGCGGTGTCCCGGCGTGGGCCTATCTGGTCGCCGTCGCCGCTGGATTGGCGGTGTGGGTTGGCGCGCTTCCGCAATCACGGAAATCCGCCGGATGGAAGGCGGTTACGCTCACGACGTTGATTACCCTCGCGATCAGCGGCATCGCCGTGGCTCGTGCTTACATCGCTTGGCGAGCGGATTCGGCCAACGATCCGTATTTTTAGCACACGTCTAAATGTGAAGTGTCGCCAGGTGTTCTCTATCGATACGGCACTTCATCTTCAAAGCCCGCCTGGATACTTTGATCTTGCGGCTTGGGCCTGATCTGATCGTTGCGCTTGAGAATCCGCGCGCAGGTGTTCCAGCGAAGGATCGCGTCGTCGTTATCCGGCGGACTGATCGCTTCGGACTTCTCGTAGGATTCCATGGCTTTGCGGAACCATTCATAGGCGGCATACCCCGGCGCGCCGCGTTCGAGCTGAGCCTTCGCCCAGCGCTCGCAAATTACGCCGGCGTAATACGTCCGCTCGTATTCGTCTTTGAGGCGAGGCAGAACCTCCTGAGCGTGATGCACCGCGACCCGCATCTGACGGCTGAATTGGTCAGTCAGTGTCAGCAGCAGCAACACGATCGCTTCCTGGTTTTCCGAATCGACGCGGAGCACGTCACGACAGATGCTCTCAGCTGCGCGCGGCTCGTTCAGCAGACGATAGCGCTCGGCCTTGGCGATCGCAGCCGGTATCGCTTCCCTGGAGATGGGCTTGAGCTCGGGCACGATTCTGCCTCCAGCATACCTCCGCTGACGAGAACGTGGTAGAGGCCGCTAGGTTCTGTCTGATGGATCACCAGGTTGCGCTGATCGCTTGGTGGGACGGGCTTCCAGCCCGTCCGTTTCACTGTTGCAGACGGGCAAGATGCCCGTCCCACTATCCATCAGACAGAGCCTAGAGTCGGACCAAAATAAGTCCGGCGGCTACAGCCCCCCCCGCGGCAGCACCGTAGCAGCAAATCATCAGTGCAACCCCTGCCCAGCGAAGTCCAAAGTCCATCAGGACGTGGCGAATTCGGTGCGCACAGTGGAATGACGACAGGAAAATGATTCCAAACAGCGCGAGGCGGACCGGCCAAAACGTGACGAGGCTGACCATCCGATCCTGTTGCGACTCAACGTCCTCGCCCATCATGAAGGGCAGGACAAAGCCGGTCACGAAGATCATCACCGGTAGGAACAGCGCCGCCATCACGCCGCCCGCTGAAAACAGCGACCACCAGAATGCCTCATTGGTTTTCGTCAGATGGCTCACGTCCGTTCCAGTCCTTGCTCAATGCTGGGCGTCCTTAGTGCTTCGCCTAGTGCAGCGTTGCCCAAAGAACAAATCCCGATACGACGAGCCAGGGGCCGTAGCCCATGGCGATCGCTATCACGACGTTGGGAACTCTGTCCTCGCCGATGCGCATCGGCATGACCAACGGCGTCAGATTAAACCATGTGATGGAATGCCAGGCTGCGGCAATGAGCGCAATCGTGTGCAGCCCGATCGACACCGGATGCTTGGCGATGCTCAGCAGTGACCGGAAACTCTCGGTATCACCTTTGCCGAGTTGATACAGCCACCACAACATGAACACGAGATAGCCGGCGATACACACGCTCGTTAGTTCGCGCAGCATGAACAAGCGGTATGCGCCTGTTCTGAGGAACCAATCCTTGGGGTACGGTCGAACAAGCGGTCTTCTCATCGCTTCCCCCAGGGTAGAAGCATGCGCTTGTACCAATCTTTGGTGACGGCCACCTTGGCCTGTTGTATCGCCCCGGCGGGATCGACGTTCTTGGGGCACACCTCGGTGCATTCGCCGATGAAGGCGCATCCCCACACGCCTTCTTCGGCGCCAAGGATGTCCTGGCGTTCGGCGGTCCCCTGATCGCGCGAGTCAAGGTTGTACCGGTGCGCTAGCGCGATCGCCGCCGGGCCGAGGAAGTCCGGATCGCTGTCGAGCTCCGGACAGGCTGCGTAACACAACAGGCAGTTGATGCACATCGAGAACTGCTTGTACGCAGCCAATTGAGACGGGGATTGAAGGAGCTCTTCCTCCATCGGGCTTGTGTCGTCACGAATCATCCACGGCTTGACCGACGTCAGTTTGGACATGAAGTCGTCCATGACGATCACGAGATCGCGTTCGACCGGGAAGTTGGCCAATGGCTCAATGCGAATCGTCGCCGGAAAGTAGTCCTTCAGGAACGCAGCGCACGTGAGCTTCGGGTCGCCGTTGATCATCATCCCGCAGCTTCCGCAAACGCCCATGCGGCAGCTCCATCGATACGACAAGGTGCCGTCAACGTGGTCCTTGATCCAGTTCAGCGCATCGAGAATGACCCAGTGCTCGTGGTAGGGCACGTCGTAACTTTGGAACGTCGACCGCTCGTCCTCATCGGGCCGGTATCGAAAGACGTCGAGGGTGATTGTCGGTTCAGGCATAGGCTTGCAGTTCGGGCTTCGTCGTGTGGTGGAGTTCACGCCGATGGTGGTTCGTTCTTAGTCGCCGGCGGTCTCCACAGGCTTAGCCCCATACACACGTTCCGCCGGCGGCGCGGTCCGGACGCCCTTGCAGCGGGGCGACTGGGTGATGACGACGCCGAGATAGTTGCTCCTGGCGGTCATGCCTGGTCAGTTGCTTGGTCAAGCAGGGCTTGAACTTTATCCTGGAGTGCGGGGAGATAATCTTGCACGGCCTCCCAGACGACTTGGTCATCAATGATGTCGTAGCCATGAATCAGCACGTTGCGAAAGGCAATGATCTGCTGGTAATCGCCGATCCTTGATGCGGTGGCAGGATCGGATTTGGCAAGCCGATTCAATGCTTCACCAATGATCTCGAATCGTCGTTCGACAGCCGATCGAAGCATTGCGTCGCTGGAATAATCATCCAGGGTTCGATCGACGGTGAATTGTTGAATCATTTCTGCCGCCTGGCGAATGTCTTCAAGCAGTTTGAGTGATTCAAGCCGCATAGAGGACCGTTCGGGTTTGGTTCACCGACTTGAGAAAATACGGGTTCTTGATGGCACGGGTCATGACCAGGTCCACCGGTCGTCCAAACAGGCTCTGCAACGCTTCGAGCAGGCCGAAGTAGGCGTTGAAGTGTTCGCCGGGCTGAAGCTCTAGGAACTCGACGAGGAAATCAAGGTCGCTGGTTTGCGGATCGAAACTCCCATCCGCCGCCGAGCCGAACAGCTCGAAACGACGGACCTTGAACTGCTCGCACAACTGCTTCAGTTCCTCTTGTTTATCTTCGATCAGACGGTTCATGCGACCAAGCTCTCGATGCAAAGTAATTCGAGCGTAGAAGCCCATACTACGATCATTCGCCGGCGGTCTCCACAGGCTTGGCGCCGTACGTGCGCTCAGCGGGCGGCCACCTGGTGATCACGACGTCCAGATACTCAAGGCGCGGCGGCCCCTCATCAGTTCGATACGCCATCGAATGCTTGAGGAAATTCGCATCGTCGCGGTCGGGGAAGTCGGTCCGCTGATGCGATCCGCGCGATTCCGTGCGGGCCAACGCTGAATGGGCGACGGCGTTCGCAATGTCGATCATGTTCTCCAGTTCCAACGCGGCGATGAGTTCCGTGTTGAAACAGTTGCTGCGGTCGTCGAGCTGAATATTCCGGAGGCGACCGCGCACTTCAGCGAGTGTCTCACAGGTGCGTTTCAGCGACGATTCATCGCGAAAGATGCCGGCTCCGGATTCCATCGCGTGGTACATGTCGGTGCGAAGCGACACGATTCGCTCGCTGCCGTCGGGTTTGTTGAGAAGCGCAGTGATCCGAGCCTGCTCGTCTACGGCTTGGGACTGAATCGCCGCCACGCTGATCGCTCCACACCCGCCGACGTACTGCGCCGCCGCCTTTCCCGCCCGCGCCCCGAACACGAGGAGCTTCGTCAGCGAGTTGGACCCGAGACGATTCGCGCCGTTGATGCTGATGCACGCGCACTCCCCCACCGCGTACAGGCCCGGCAACGGCGTCGCGGTGTCGACATCAGTATGAATCCCGCCCATCATGTAGTGAACGACGGGACGAACCGGGATCGGCTCATGCACCGGGTCGATCCCGGCATAGTTTTTCGCCAGCTCACGAACGAAGGGGAGCAGCTTGTTGATCTTCTTCTCGCCGAGGTGGCGGATATCCAGGTGCACCACGTCGCCGAACGGGCTGTCGATCGTGTTGCCTTTTTCGTGCTCCTTGACGAACGCTTGGGACAGCCGGTCGCGCGGACCGAGCTCCATGCTGCGCATTTGGGGGTGTTTGGGGTCGTGAACGTCCAACGCCTCGCCGAGGTCGTAGTTGCTGAGGTACCGCTCGCCGTGCTTGTTGAGGAGGACGCCGCCTTCAGACCGCGCCGCCTCGGTGATGAGAATGCCCGTGCCCGGCAGCCCGGTCGGATGGTACTGGACAAACTCCATGTCCTTCAGCGGTACGCCGGCTCGATACGCCAACGCCATGCCGTCGCCCGTCTTGATCGCGCCGTTCGTCGTAAACGGGAAGATTCGTCCCGCCCCGCCGGTGCTGAGGATCACGGCCTTGGCCGCAATACAACGAACCTGGCCGGTGCGGAGTTCGATTGCCGCGACACCCTGGCACCGCCCGTCTTCAACGAGCAGCTTCGTGGCGAACCACTCGTCGTACCGCACCACCTCGTCGTATTTGAGCAAGGTCTGAAACAGCGTGTGCAGCATATGGAAGCCGGTCTTGTCCGCGGCGAACCATGTGCGCTCGATGTTCATCCCGCCGAACGGTCGCACCGCGACATGGCCGTCCGGCTCGCGGTTCCACGGGCAGCCCCAATGCTCCAGTTGGATCAACTCCTTTGGGGCCTCTCGTACGAACAGTTCGACCGCATCCTGGTCCGCCAGCCAATCCGATCCGCTGATCGTGTCGTAACAATGAGCGTCGAGCGAGTCGTTGTCCTTGATGACCGCCGCCGCCCCTCCTTCGGCGGCGACCGTGTGACTTCGCATCGGATAGACCTTCGACACCACCGCCACCGAGAGGGTCGGATCAAGCTCAGCGACCGCGATGGCAGCGCGCAGCCCCGCCCCGCCGCCGCCAACGATCACGATGTCATGCTGCAAAGCCTCTGACATTCACCTCACCAAGCCAGTTGCGGTTTGTGACGCCGTACCCCCCAAACAAGCGACATACACTAACGGAATCGGCGATAAAATGCCACAGCCAATGTCCGCAGAATGGCCGGGACCGGCGCCACGCTAAGGTTGGACGGTCTCGGCTCGTTCACGCACAACGAAATCGGCGGCCATGGCCGGTCCTCGAATCTCGCAGCCGAGCTCACGCAACCAATCGGCAAGCACGTGATTGCAGTTGTCAAAGAGATGGAACGCCGTCTCACCATGCACGAAGCTGAGGTCATAAAGCGGCTGATAGTGCAAGGTCTCGCTGCGCTGCTCGAATTGTGAATCAAGCGCTGTGGACAGTTCGCTTGCCCTTCGTGCGCTGACGGTGACTTCGAGAACGTGTTCGCACGCGAGGACGCCCAGGATCGTCTCGGGGTTGGATTCAACATGTAGTGTTCGACGTCCTAGCGCACCACGTGTCGGCCAGAACAGGGTTGGAAAAACGTCGTACCATTCGGATCTGTCCAAGGCAAACCAGTTCCAGTCGCCGTACGCGTACTCGGTGAAGGCTTGCGCAGAAGTGTCCCGAAGCAGGAGGCTCGAATGCCTTCCGTAATCAAGGACAAAGACTGACACCGGATCGGTGGGATCGGCCGGCGGAATGATCGTGGTGGTGCAGCCGGCAAGACAGGCGGCCGTTACGATCACGGCTGACGGTGGGAGCACCAGCGCGCCCAGTCCGACGATGATCCACTTCTTGCGGCGCAGCGGCGATGGCATAACACGAATCATACCGCAAACTCACAACATATCCGGGCGAGTTCGTAGGTATTGTAGCGACCGCGGTACGGCTACCCGTGCCACCGCCCGGGGTGCCACGTTGCGTAGCGATGACGACTTTGTCCAGCCGCTTCGCGGACGACCAGCAGCGCCGAAAACGAGCCGTGCCTGCGGTGGTGCTACAGCAAATTGGTATTATGTCCACGGACTTCCGTGACAAGTCAACCGAAAAGCAGATACAGAAGACGGAACGACAAACCGAAGCCAACGCCAAACCCCGATCCGGCGATGAGCGCCCAAAGAATCCCGAACAAACTGTAGCTCGAATGTCTCTTGGCTTTGGTTTTTGCGAAGAATCCGAGCGCCAACCCTAGTGTGGCAATCACAGCCAGTAGAGCCGGATGCAGACTTAGAAGCCATTCTATCATTCGTGTGCCTCACAGTGACTGGACTGCACAGTCGCAGCTTGTCCGGGTGAGTTTGTGACCATTGTACCGACCGCCGTCAGGGCGACCAGTGCAACCGCCACACGCGCGTCTCGGCCAGTGGCACGGGCGTCCCGCCCGTGCTTGGCGCTGTTTCATCCAATACCTCGGCGCACGGCCGGCGGTGGCAACATTCCACGAAGCAAGATTTCAGAGCTCTTTCGCCATTCTGTTGATGGCGTCAACGCAGACTCCCCACAGACCCTGGACCTCGTGGATGTCGTACGTTGCTTGCGGGTGTTGCGTCGGATTGCGGAAGGACAGGCGGATATTGTCGAGGTGAGCTAAGAGTACGTGATGTTTCTTCGCCTTCGGACGCTTTTTCAGATCAGAAACCATTGGTCCCCACATGAGATCAACACGTTTCTGCCGGACAAGTGCCGTGTAGAAACCTTTTAACACGCCTTCCGTCGCACGAAGCATGTGGAAGGCAGCAGCGGTGGATCGTTCGAACGCAATGCATTTCGCGGCTTCAGTCAAGTCGTATTGCGCTAGTGATGGCAACTTCCCAAATACCTTGGGGGCGAAAAGGCTCCCCGGGTCATCGATGAGTCTCTTTACATCCAGTCGCTTTGGGGTAACGACGTACGCTTCAAAGCCCTTGATTTCTGCCTCCAGAGTGTTTCGAACCGTAGTTGCTTCTTTCCTGAGAGTTTGAGCTTCATCGTCGGTCAGTCTTGCATCAGGATTCTTGCCCTCCAGCTCTGTGAGGATATTCCTGAGCTTCCAAGCAGCTCGTTCCGTAACCTGCAGTCCGAGCTCATCGAGGTGCCGGAAGAACGCCTCAAGGTTGCCCTTGACATATAACATGCCAGTCTCACTCGCAGGTTCCACAAGACTGCCTCCCTGCACATCCTGAAGATACCTTAGACATGTGCCAAACCAGTAGTACCCGTAAATACTCTGTGCTCTCACTGAGTGCTTGCTCCGAAGTACCGATCCGGTGCGATAGGCGGACACCCGGATTCTGACGTGACAACCCCTATTATTCCACTATTAGCAACTGGTCCCTGACATACCGCGAACTGTTAGACATTTGGTAAACCGTTGAGGGGCAATCCTTTCCCGCAATACCCTGCACAGGACTCGAACCTGTAACCTGCTGATTAAGAGTCAGCTGCTCTGCCAAATTGAGCTAGCAGGGCTGTTCGCCATCAAAAGTGTATCGAGCCCCTTTTCGCGGTCAAGCGACCGAGCGGGCGGCGGCGCCTTACTGAAGAAGGGACTTGCCGGTCATTTCCGGCGGCGTGTCGAGGCCGAGCATGTCCAGGATGGTCGGC
>JADFNO010000063.1 GCA_022563315.1 Planctomycetota bacterium
GCGACAAGCCGAGCGACTCGGCGGCGCGAACCACTTGCCGCGGCTTGAGGCGCATGTCGATCAGTCCGCCTTTGCCCTTGAGCATCTCCCGCAGTTTCGGAAGCCGCTCTTTCTGCTGCTCATCCAGAATCTCGCCCAGGCTCTCATAGAACTCGTTGGCGGGGCGCGTCTCCGGCCGAAGCGCGCGCATGCGCTGCTCCAATTCTTCGATGCGTTTGGCATCCTTGGCCGTCCGGGCCGCTTTGAGCTCCTCTGAGACCTGCTGCATCTCAGCGATATTGCCGAGCAGGGCCAGCGCCTCTTCCATCACTCTGGCTTTGTAGGTCTCGATCAGCGATTCGAATTCTCCGGTCTGCTCCTCGCTCAGCTTGAGGCTTGTCCGAATCAGCTTGAACTGTTGCACCCCCAGACGAGACGAGCCGGCGCCCTGCGCGCGCCTGGGTATCTCGATCGGCCTTTGATCCTGAGCGGGCGTTAAAAGCGTCGTCATCGCGACGAGCAGCGTTGATACAAACGTCATGGTCGGGCTCCTGTCACGCGCAAGACATCGGCTTGCGGCCTTACAATTCGATGTTAGAACCTCGGTGCGACAATCGCAAGCAATGAGAAAGACCGCACGGCGGCGCTTGCCGTGCGGTCCATGACGCTCCTGGCCGACGGAAGCGGCTGCCGCCCTAGTCCTTGTCCTCGGTGAGTTGCCGGATGCGGCGTTCGATGATGGCGCGCCGCTCGCGGCTGCGGAGCTCCAGCTCCGACCGCAGCCTGTTCACCGCTTCTTGCAGCCGGGCCAGCTCGGCCTCGATGCGGGCCAGGTCGAGCCGCCGCAATTCACTGCGCAGCTCGAAATGCTCGCCGACCGTCTCGCGCAAATGCGCTCGCATCCTTTCAGGTCCGCGCGGCCCTTCCCCGCCGCGGATGCGCCGTCCCAGTTCCGTCGCGAGTTCTCTGGATTTGATCTCGCTGTCGTGGTGCCGACGGCGAAGCTCCTCGACGCGCCGTTCCTGCGGTTCCGCACCCGACGCGGCGCGGCCTTGGCGTTCCTGCTCGTCTGTGCGGTCGTTCACAACGAAGTTGCGGCCTCGGAGGTTGGACGGGAATTGCTCAAGCAAACGCCGGTGATCTTGGCGGCCGGAATTGTCGTGCACGGGTTCCGCCGATCGCTGGGCCGATGGCAACCCCGATGGCGCGAAGTCTGGCGTCACCTGATTTCCGTCTTTGGATGTGCCGTTGTCGTGGTGCGTCCGTGGGCGGTGATCCGCCTGGCGGAACTACGAGTCACGCCGCGGACTCTTGTTTCTCGCGTTTGTATCCCGCGCGCCCCGCCTGTCTAGCTCTGCGCGCTCGATACGTCTGGTACTCCCACGCGAGAACCCCAAGACACGGAAAACTCACTCATGGCAACGTCCACGACGACGTGTGCCGGCTGCTCAGGTGGTCACACCGAGTGCGTCTGCCTTTACGAAAGGCGTCGCGGTGTGTTATTGATCAACCTCGGCACGCCGGACCACCACGATACAAAGTCGGTCCGTCGCTATCTCACACAGTTCCTGAGCGATCCCTACGTCATCAAACTGCCACGCCGCTGGCGGTGGTTGAACTACCCTCTGGCACGGATGATCGCCCAGTTCCGGGGGCCGAGATCCGCCCACGCCTATCGCAAGATCTGGACTGATCGCGGCTCGCCGCTGAAGTTCATCACTGAGGATCAGGTTTCGGCCCTCAAGGCGCACTTGTCAAACGATTGGCAGGTCTTCTACGCGATGCGCTACGCGACCCCAAGCATCGGCAACGTCGTGCAACAAATCGTCGAAGCGGGCGTCACTGATCTGGTCGTCATTCCCATGTATCCGCAATACAGCGGGCCGTCGACGGGCACGGCGCTTGAGGTGCTTTACAAGACCGTGCTACAGCTCGGACTGCAACTGAACATAGAAGTCCACAACACGTGGTACGACGACGTCGGTTACATCGACGCGCAAGCGCAATTGATTTACGACCAAGCGCAAGCGCATGGCCTGACGCCGGAGAATGCGTTCTTGTTGTATTCCACGCATTCGCTTCCGCAGTCCTATGTGAAAGCGGGCGATCCCTATGAAGGGCAGGTGCGGCGGTCGGTTGCGCTCGTCAACGAACGGCTCGGTTGGCCGAGCGAGCGCACTGGCTTGTCGTTCCAAAGCAAACTCGGTCCGGTTCCGTGGCTGGAGCCGTCCACGGAAACAGCGATGGCGGATCTGGCGGCGCGCGGCGAGAAACGCCTGCTGGTGTGCCCTATCAGCTTCACCGCCGACTGTCTGGAAACGATCGAGGAGATCGGGATCACCTACGCCGGGCAGTTCGCCCAGACCGGCGGCGAGCTGTTTCTCTGCCCGAGCCTCAATACGTTCGAGCCGTTCATCAAGGCGCTGAGCCTGCTCGCTCGCCGTGGCTCCCACTCGGTCAATTCCTTTCACGATCACGCACCGGTCACGCCGCTGCTGAAGGAAAGCCAATCCGCGGTCGATCTTCGGGCTGCGATCGAGTCGCTCACGATGGTGGGCGTGTCGATGCCGAGCCGGCTCGAAGGCGGCATGGGGCCCGCCATGACGCATGTGACGGGGCAAGACTTCCGTCGCATCAAACGCCCGCAGTTCGACACCCTCCAGGTGCTCCAGACGATCCATCACGAGAACGACTTCCGCGAGTGCTGGCTGTGGAACACTTGTAATCGTTTCGAGTTCTACGGGTTTCTCCACCACGACCACAACGATCGCTCGTTCGACCAAACCGTCAAGAACGTGACACGACACTTGTTCGGCGATCACGACACGGATCTGCCGGTGAACGTCTTGCGCGGCACCGATGCGTTGCATCACATGCTGCGGACCGCCGCCGGACTGAACAGCTCGCTCCCGGGTGATAGTGAGGTTTTAGCGCAACTCGCGTCAGCTTGCCGGATGGCGCGGCATGGCCAAACGGCCGGATCGTTGACCGACCAGCTTATCAACCAAGTGCGTTTGCTCGTTGAGGAATTACGTCAATCGACGCCTTGGGGCCGGTTCAGTTGCGAGTATTGTTTCGCCGCGCTGCGCGATCTCGTCAACACGATGCAGCCCGCGCTTCACAGCGCCAACTGTGTTGTTGTCGGCGGTTCAACAACGTCGCTGTCCATACTGCGGTCCTTGATCGAGTCGTTCGACGTCCCGAGCCGGAACCTGACCGTCATCTACCGCGGCGAAGGCAGGCAACGCATGATCAAGCTGCTTCGAAAAGCGATCGGACAAGGACGGCGCCTTCTGGTACACAAGTATTCTGAACCGGCCGTCACCGACGCCATCGCCGAGGCGGACGTCCTGTTCCTCGGCGTCGATCGCAGGGAGCCAATTCTCAGGGCGCAACAGCTTGCCGGTCTACGTGACTACACCGCCCGCCCACTCACGATCGTCGATTTCAATACGTTCGGCTCCACGGAAGGTGTCGCGGAGATCGACGGGATACGTGTGATCGACGCCCGGCAGCTCGAAGCACAGGTCGATCGATTTGCAGAGGCACTTCTGACGCAGGCGGAACTCAAGAGCGCAGCGGAGTCGGCCGAACGTGCGATCCTCGCGTATGTGGAATCGATCACGAGCGATGGGGAAGTGCCCGGCGCGTTGTCACCGGCAACCATTGAAGTCAATGCACCGGTCATCCGTGAAGGAGAGAGCCATGCCCAGCTTGTCCGTCGTTGATCATGAAGTCTTCGAGCGCTACGCGGGTCTGTCGTTGCCTCGGCATGTTTCATACCCCATGCCGACGTGGTGGCGCGATGTCGAGCCGGACGAAGCGGCTGCGATTCGCACCGATGCCGCGGGCCGGACCCCGGCCAGAGATTTGTCGCTCTACCTGCACCTTCCGTTTTGCGAAGCGCTGTGCAAGTTCTGTGCGTGCAATCGCACGATCCTGCGCAAATCCGCCAAGGACGCTGACGCGCGAACCACAGGCTATTTGAGCGCCCTTGAGCAGGAGATCAACTGGATCGCCTCGTTGGAAGGCGCACAACGCCCCGTACGTGAAATCCATTGGGGTGGCGGAACGCCGACGTACCTTTCGTGCGCCGACATCGAACGAATCCACACCGCACTGACGGACGCGTTCAATGTCGCTGACGACGTCGAGATTTCGATCGAGATCGACCCGCGCGTGACATCGCTCGAGCAACTCAAGCTCCTGCGTCGCCTTGGATTCAGCCGCGTGTCGTTGGGTGTGCAGGATTTCGACGAACGCGTCCAGAAACATATTCATCGCATTCAGCCGTATGAAATGGTCGCTGCGTGTGTCGACGACTGCCGAGACCTCGGCTTTGTGAGCGTGAACTTCGATCTGATCTACGGCATGCCGTATCAAACGCTTCAGACCGTCACCGACATGATTGATCGCACGATTACCCTGTCGCCCGATCGGATTGCGTACTACCACTACGCGCAGATTCCACAGAAGATTGCGACGCAGCGAGGCATGCACCACGAGCAGATGCCGGATTCTCAATCGAAGTTGGCGATGTTCCTGGAGGCGGTCGAGCGCTTCACTAGCGCGGGGTATGAATTCGTCGGCCTCGATCATTTCGCCAAGCGCGATGAAATGCTCGTACAGGCCATGCGCGACGGCACGATCAACCGCAACTTCCAGGGGATGACCACCGGCGCGGATCTCGACCTCATCGGCCTCGGCTCGTCCTCGATCAGTCAATTCGTCGGGTTCGCTTACTTGCAAAATATCCGTGATCCGGCGGCGTACGCCGAGCGCATCCACGGCAACATCGACCCCGCCCTACGCGGCGCCCGGCTCACGACCGACGACCGCCTTCGGCAATCGGTGATTCATCAACTGTACTGCTACGCTCAGGTCCGCCCGTCGCGCATCGAAGAACAGTTCGATATTCGCTTCGAGGACTACTTCGCTGATGAACTTGCTCGGCTCCAATCTTTGGAGGCGGACGGGTTGATCGAGATCGAGAACGACGGCACAATCACGTTGACGTTCCCGTTGGGACGAGTCCTCATGCGCAACGTCGCTGCGGTGTTCGATGCCTATGTTCATGCAAACGCCTATCGCCTTGGTGAGCAGCATGCCTTCTCCACTAGCGCCTAAGCTTGACGCTGCCCCAACGATCGCGCCGGTCAACGATCTGCTGTTGCGCGCCGCTCGGCGCGAACGAACTGAGCGCACGCCGGTGTGGCTCATGCGGCAGGCGGGGCGGTTTGATCCGAAGTACCTCGCGATTCGCGATCGATGTGGTTTGGAGCTGGAGGACTTGTTCCGTGATCCGGAGTTGGCGTGCGAGATCACGATGCTCCCGATCCGGTTCGGCGTCGATGCGGCAATCCTCTTCCAGGATATCCTCACCCCGCTCGCGCCGCTGGGCGCGCGCTTTGTCTATCGTCCGGGACCCGTGTTGGAAGGGCCGATTCGAGGTCGCCGCGACATCGACCGGTTGCGCGCTATCGATCCCCGCGACGAGCTCTCGTTCGTCTCGACGAGCATCAAGCTCGTGCTGAGCAAACTCAACGGCGCGCTGCCGTTGATCGGATTCGCCGGCGCTCCGTTGACGCTGGCGACGTTTATGATCGAAGGCCGAAGCCCCGGCGCTAAGGCGGACCACACCCGACAGTTGATGAAGCAGGAGCCTGCGCTGTGCCACACGCTGCTGGAGCTGCTTGCGAACGTCACGGCGGACTACCTCACGATGCAGATCGAGGCGGGGGTGCATGTCGTGCAACTGTTCGAATCCGTAGCGGATTTGTTCTCGCGCGAGGAATATGAACAGTTCGCCCATCCGTACCAGGAGGCGGTGCTACGTCGGCTTGACCGGTCGTGTCCGACGATCTTGTTTGTGAAGGAGCAGCCGTACTTGGATCTGATGGCGCAAACGGGCGCGGACGTGCTCAGCGTTGGTGGTTGCGTCGATCTCTGTGAAGCGCGTGCTGAATACGGTGATCGCGTCGCCTTTCAGGGCAACGTGGACAATCGTGTGCTCCACCGCGGATCGCTTGATGAGATTGATGAAGCGGTAAAGCAGTGTCTACGGTCGGGTGATCGAACCGGCCACATCCTCAATCTCAATCACGGCGTTCTGAAAGGCACGCCGATTGAGAACGTTCGCAGATTCATCGACGCCGCGCGTGCGTTCACTTACGACCGCGAGTTGGTGGATGGGGTTGGGCCATGCGCGAAATAGCCGCAACATCTCGTGACGTAATCGTCATCGGGGCGGGAATCAGTGGGCTTACCGCGGCGTGGCGGCTCAAGCAAGCGGGCGTCGATGTGTGCGTGCTCGAATCGGAGCACGAGGTGGGCGGCGCGATGCGCACCGAGCGGCGGGACGGCTTTCTGCTGGAGAAGGGTCCGTTCAACGTCATCGTGCGCGACGGGGCCTTCGAGCAACTGCTGAAGGATCTAGGCGATGAGATCGAGGTCATCGAGGCGTCTCGAAGCGCCGCCCAGGCTCGCTACGTTTTGCATGATGATCGGCTCTGCAAAGTTCCGTCCAACCCATTGGACTTGGTGACGACGCCGCTGCTCACCTTGGGCGGCAAAGCGCGTCTGGTCCGCGGCCTCGTCGCCAGTCGGCGCCCAAGTTCCGATGACGAATCGATCGATAACGCAACTCGTCGTCGATTCGGACCCGAGGTTGCCGATCGGCTGGTAAGCGCATTGTGCGTGGGCATCTTCGCCGCTGAGAGCCGCGAGCTCAGCCTCAGCGCCTGCCTTCCGAGCGCTGCCGAGATCGATACACAATCGCGCAGTCCACTTGGTTTCATGATTGCCAGACGCTTTCGACAAAGACGAAATGCCAAGACGTCTCGGCGGTGGCGAGGGCTCGTCAGTTTTCGCCAAGGTCTCGGCGAGCTGCCGAAGATACTCGCCGCGCAGCTCGGGCAAGCGTTGTTCACGAGTTGCCGCGCGCTGTCGATACGCAAGGTTATCCGGGGGTATGAGATCAGTTGCTCGATCGAGGGCGGAACCGGACCTACATTTCGAACAGACCAATTGGTGCTTGCGGTTCCAAAGAGCGCAACCGCCACAGTGCTCGGCGATGTTGCCCCGGAGATTTGCGAGCAGATAAAAGCAATTCCCTCGTCTGGACTTATCGTCCTGAATCTTGGATTCGAGCGCCGGCATGTTGGGCATCCGCTCGATGGATATGGCTTTCTCGTCCCGGCGACGTCAGCGTCATTTCCGCTGCTCGGCGTGCTCTGGGCGGACAGTGTGTTTGAGCACCATGCGCCGCCGAAACACAGGCTGCTGCGCGTCTTCATGGGCGGCTCACGACGGCCCGACATGGTAACAATGAGTGATAAAGAGCTGGTTGACATCGCCTGCACCGCCCTGCGCGATCTCTTGGGATTGACCAGCGAACCCGTGTTGATCGACGTCTGTCGATGGCCCGACGCCATTCCGCAGTATCGTCCAGGTCATGTGCAGCGCGTTGCCCAGATCAATCAACAACTCCAGCACTATCCGGGGCTGCACCTCATCGGCAACTACCTCGACGGCATTTCAATCAACGATTGCGTTCGCACCGCCTCCCGCGCGGCGAGCGAGATCGCTCGACACATCCAGGCGACGAAGCAATCGCATCAACACCAAGAAACGAATGACCACTGCCCAGCGACACGCCAAGCAATCGCTGCGACTTCCAGTTCCTCATGACGAGCACGAACTCGCCGACCAAGGAGATTGAACGATGTTCGAGACCACAACCCTGACGTCGCGGCTCACCCGCCGGCCCAGACGACTGCGCACGAGTGAAACCATCCGTGATCTGGTGCGTGAAACGACATTGGCACCGCAGAAACTTGTCCTGCCGTTGTTCATCATCGAGGGCCAGAAACGAAACGAGCCGATCGAGGCGATGCCCGGTCGCGCCCGTTTGTCGATCGAGCTGGCGGTGGATGAATGTCGGCGGGCCGTCGATCTGGGGGTACGCGCGTTCGCGCTGTTCGGGGTGATCGACGCATCACTCAAGACACCTGAAGCGGACGAGGCGCTCAATCCCGACAACCTTCTGTGCCGGGCCACCCGCGCGATCAAGGAGGCGATCGGCGAATCCTGCGTCATCACCGACGTCGCGCTCGACCCGTATTCAAGTCTCGGCCACGATGGGCTGATCGACGAGCACGGCGTCGTGATGAACGACGAGACGGTGGAGGTGCTGGCACAGATGGCGGTAATTCATGCGGAGGCCGGCGCTGATATCGTCGCGCCGTCGGACATGATGGACGGTCGAGTCGGCGCCATCCGCACCGCGCTCGATGAGGCTGATCACACGCAGACGTTGATCCTCAGTTACACCGCGAAGTATGCGTCGGCGTTCTACGGCCCGTTCCGCGAGGCGCTCGATTCGGCGCCGGTGGACGCACCGAACGTGCCAAAGGATAAGCGCACCTATCAGATGGATCCGGCGAACGCGCGCGAGGCGGTCGTCGAAGCACTTCTGGACGTGGACGAAGGCGCCGACATGCTCATGGTGAAGCCGGCCCTACCGTACCTTGATATCATCGCCCGTCTCCGCGCAACGACGAACCTTCCGATCGCGGCGTATCACGTCAGTGGTGAGTATGCGATGGTGAAGGCGGCGGCGCAGAACGGTTGGCTTGACGAGCGCGCGTGCATGATGGAGATGCTCACGTCGATCGCCCGTGCCGGCGCAGACTTCATCCTCACCTATGCGGCTATGGACTATGCCCGATGGTGGCGTGAAACGTTCACCTGAGCGGCGATCGCTTTCGCAAGCGAATCAAAGTTTGGCTGCGGTGATTCAACCCACGGCTCTATGCCGATGTCGCCAAGCGCAGCCGTCGTGGAAGGGCCGATGCTTGCGAACGGCAGCGTTAGGACTCCGATCGCCCGGACGGCGGATGCGCTCGTGACCGTGACAATCTCAACTTCATCTACGACCGATTTGCGATACGGCCGTGCGATCGTCTCGTACAACACGGGGCTTACGAACGTAATTCCAGGCCCAACCTCCGGTAGCTCAGCTTGCGACGATCGGGGATAACACACGGTTGCGCCGTGCGCCGGCACCCACAGTTCGCTGAACAGGCTTTTCGCCGTGCCCCTTTTGCTCACAAGCGCCACGTGAAATCCACGAGCCTCAGCTGCGCTGCGCGACGATTCGCTTACGACGGCAATCTGCGGCACTCGAGCGACGTCGCCAGCCACGGATTCGATCGCGTACACGCTGGTCAGGACGAGCCAATCATCGGGGCCGAGGCGCGCGATCTCTTGGCGAGCATCGGTGAGGGCATTGCGCGCAATAACGGGCTCATGCACGACCTCCAACCCCAAGGCACGCAACGCGGCGCCCAGCGGCCCGTCCGGAGGTTCGTCGCGCGTGACCCAGATATTCATGTCGCAACGTGAAGTTGTTGTTTGAGACGTTGCCCGAGTCCCGCGCCCAGTTGAGATGGATTCGATCCTGTTTCGCTACCTTCCGCAACATCACGTCCATCATCGCTAAAGAGCTGCGCGTGCAACTCGATTCGGCCACCGGATACTTTCGCCAGGGCGGCCACGGGCGTGTGACACCCCGCATCGACCGCAGCCAGGAACGAACCTTCCGCGTCCACGGCACAACGTGACGGCTGATGATCGAGCGCCGCGAGAATGTCGCGCGCCGTACTGTCGCGCCTTGTTTGAACGGCCAGCGCCCCCTGTCGTGGGGCGGGCACGAACCGATCGGTCGCAAGGTCCATCATGTGCGACGCCGTCAGGCCTAAGCGTTCCAGTCCTGCGGCGGCGAGAACGACGCCGTCCACCTGCCCGGTTTCCATCTTCTGGACTCGCGTCGGCACGTTGCCTCGGATCGGGACCGTCTCGACACCCGTAAATCGCAAGAATTGCGCGCGGCGCCGCGGACTGCTTGTACCAATCCGAAAACCGTTCGGAAGCTGCTCAATATCAATCGCCTGCCGCGTAAGAAGCACATCATGCACCGCAGCTCGCGGCGGGACTGCGGCAATCACCAGCTCCTCCGGACCAACCGACGGCAGATCCTTGTAGCTATGGACCGCAAAGTCGATCTCAGATGCCAACAACGCCTGCTCGATCGCACCCACAAACCCGCCCACCGGCCAGCTCGACGACTCCAACGGTTGATCGTGCGCGACGTCGCCGTGCGTTTTGATGATGACCTCTTGAAACTCCAGCTCGGGACGCCGCTTGCGCAGCTCATCGATCACCCATCGCGTTTGCCGCAACGCCAAGGCGCTCCCTCGAGTTCCGACGCGAAGTAGGGTCATTCTTGAATAACGCGAAAGCTCTCGGCCGCGGCGCCGATGATTTGATCGATGCACTCGTCATCGTGCGCCGACGAAATGAACATCGCTTCATACCCGGACGGCGGCAGCCAGACCCCCCGATCGAGCATCGCGTGAAAGAACTTCGCGAATAGCTCGTGGTTGCAAGCCTGAGCAGCGACGTAATCGCGAACCGGCGTCTCGGCGAACGCCATACCCAGCATTCCCCCGCGCGCCGCAGTTTGCACGGCAACTGAAACGCTTTCCGCCGCGGCCCGCAAGCCGACCGCCAGACGCATTGACTGCTCGTGCAACGATTCATAAAAGCCGGGTCGGCTGCATATCTTCAGCGTGGCGATTCCGCCGGCCATGCCCAGAGGATTTCCGCTGAGCGTGCCCGCCTGATACATCGGGCCCAGCGGGCTCACCAACTCCATAACCTCGCGCCGCGCCGCGTATGCCGCCACCGGCATTCCGCCGCCAATGACCTTGCCGAGACACGTTACATCGGGCTGAACGTCGATAACGACCTGATATCCGCCCCAGGCCACGCGGAATCCCGTCATCACCTCATCGAAGACGAGCAAGCTGCCGTGCCTATCGCACAAAGCGCGCAGTCCTTCGAGAAAACCGGCGTTCGGTTCGATATACCCCATGTTGCCGGCGATCGGCTCGACAAGCACACCGGCGATATCGTCGCCATGCTCGGCAAATATCCGCTCCACGACGGCGAGATCGTTGAACGGCGCAAGCAGTGTCAACGATGCGATTTTCTCCGGCACCCCGGCCGAGTTCGGCACACCCAACGTCGATGCGCCCGAACCGCACGCGACGAGCAGCCCATCGGAGTGGCCGTGGTAACAACCCAGGAACTTGATGATCCTCGACCGGCCGGTCACGGCCCGGATGAGCCGAACCGCGCTCATGACCGCCTCCGTGCCGCTATTGACGAAGCGGATCAACTCGGCTGAGCCGATCGCCCCCAGAATGATCTCCGCCAGCTCCGTCTCTAAGGGGCAACACGCACCGAAGCTCAAACCGTTTGCCGCTGCCTGCTGAACCGCCTCGACAACCGCTGGATGCGCGTGGCCGACGATCGCAGGCCCCCAACTGCCGACCAGATCGACGTATCGATTCCCATCGATGTCGAAGACGAACGGCCCCTCGGCCCGATCGACGAAGACCGGCTCGCCTCCGACGGCGCCATACGCGCGGACCGGACTATTGACGCCGCCGACCAAAACACGTTGGGCCCGCTCAAACGCGGCCACGGACTGCATTCGGTTGACCTGAACCTGGGGCACAGCAGCGCGATCATACTCAAACCAGACGCTGGGGTGCGGCAACTTCATCGCGGGCGAATGGGCCAACTAGGGGGGCCCCAACCGGACATCGACGCGCGGCCCAGCCACAGCCATCCCGGTCCGTCGCCTAAATCGATAAAAAAATCCGAAAAAAGTCTGAGAAAAGGCGCGACTGGGCCCCACCCACGACAGCGTGGCCCTATACTCGCCGCCCAGTAGATGCTATTGAGACGCAATCGCAATAGGAGACGTAACTGATGATTCGCCTTTCGAGCCTCTGCCAGCCTCACCAGGGAAACGCCCAACCCGACCAGATGGGCCACACCGCAACGGGAACCCTTTTCCTTGTCGCAGCCATGGTCATGGCGACCGCCGCCGGTCCCTCCGCCCTCGCCGGCGAGCGCCCGTTCACGTTCGTGTATGAAGCGACCACAATGCCGGCTGGTCACGCCGAATACGAACAATGGATCACCTTCAAGACCCACAAGGACGCCGATCCCGATTTCGATCGGATCGACTTCCGCCACGAGCTCGAGTTCGGCGTGACCGACCGGCTCCAGGTTGCGCTATACCTCTCCGACTGGCGCTACCAGGACGGCGACAGCGTTGGGACCGGCGCTGATTGGCGCGACGCAGCCGTCGAAATCATTTACAACCTGACCGATCCCGTCACCGAGCCATTTGGCCTGGCGCTGTACGGCGAATTGAAACTCGGCGATGAGCTGGTGGAGATTGAGGGAAAGCTCATCGTACAGAAAAACATCGGCAAGTGGGTGTTCGCCTGGAACGGCACGATCGAGGCTGAATGGGAGGGGCCGGATCTCGCTGAAGATAAAGGCAAGTTCGAACAAACCTTCGGCGGCAGCTACCAGTTTTCGCCGAAGTTCCTCGGCGGGTTCGAGTTGCTCCACGAGATCGAGTACGAAGATTGGTCGGACTGGGGCGAGCCCGTGCTCTACCTCGGCCCGAACATCTCCTATCGCGCCGGGCAATGGTGGACGACGATCACTGCCCTGACACAAGTAACAGACGTTGATGCCGAGCCGGACTTCCAGCTTCGGCTCATCTTTGGGTTCGATTTCTAACCCCAAGGTCGAATTGATGGGGGGCCTGATGAGGAGTTACACGATGCAACAGCGAGCGCGCCATTTCCCGGTTCGGCGGTGGATACTGGCGGTGGTGCTGGTGGCCAGTGTTGTCGCGATTGGTTGTGCGACGATCGACGATCTTGCCCCGCCCATAGACGCGACGGTCCTTCAACTGGCGGCCGCGCACGAGATCGATGCCGACCGTTTGTCGCAAGGCCGGGCGCTTTACATCACGGCCTGCGCTCGATGTCACCGCCCGGAGCCGGTGGTTCGCTACACGCGCGAGCATTGGGATCGGATCCTGCGGCGCATGTCTGCTCGCGCACAATTCAGCCCGGACGAGGCCGAGGCGGTCGAGGCCTACGTGCAACTGACGCTGCAGGCTGCAGATCTGAGCCCTGGCGGCGACCCGTAAGGGCCCGAACGAAAAAACCCCCGCCTCCGCTTGACATATTTATGCGTGTGACCGTATAACTATGCAATGCACAGCCGGACCCGACGCCAACAGCGAATCCTCGATCTGATCGCGGACTATGCTATTCCCAGCCAGCAGCAACTCCAGGAGTTGTTGGCGGATCAGGGGATCGAGGTGACGCAAGCTACGCTGTCGCGCGATCTGCGCACGCTCGGCGTGGTCAAAGGGTCAAATGGGTACGCGCTTCCGGAGGCCCCGGCGGATGCGATTCAGGAGAACGACCGGCTGTGGCAAACCGTACGGCGAGAGTTGCTCGAGGCCGTCGCGGGCGGGGCCACGGTCGTCCTCAGGACGGGGCCGGGGCACGCCAACGCCCTGGCGGTGGAACTCGACCGAGCTCGGCTGCCCAACGTGCTGGGAACGATCGCCGGCGACGACACGATATTCGTCGCCGCGAAGTCCGAGCGTCATGCGAGGTCATTGCTCAATCGGTTCAGGACTCATGCTGACCTTCGCTAGGCCGGCTTCATCCCTCCTTCTCAACTGGAACCACACGCAACATGATACGAGTCGTCGTCATCGGCGCCGGCGGGTACAGCGGGGCGGAACTCACCGGACTGTTGCTCGGTCATCCGAACACGGAAGTGGTTGGTCTGTTCGGTTCGAGCCGGCGCGGTGATCATTCGCAGGTGCGCTTTGATCGGTTGTATCCCCGGTTCAAGGGACGCACCGATCTCACCGTGCAAGCAACGGATCTGAACGAGATCGCAACCCTCGCTCCGGATGCGGTGTTCCTGGCCACGCCGCATGAAGTGAGCCACAACGCGGCGCCGACGCTGCTGGATGAGGGGCTGACCGTTCTTGATCTCTCCGGCGCGTTTCGCTTGGCGGACCAGAATCTCTACCCGCAACATTATGGATTCGAGCATGAATACCCGGCGTTACTGCGCGATGCGGTCTACGGATTGCCGGAGTTGAATCGCGACCAACTCCTCGACGCCGAGCTCATCGCCGTTGCCGGCTGCTATCCGACATCGATCATTCCGGCGGTGGCTCCACTGATATCAGTCGGTGCGATCGATACGCAAGCTCCGGTCATAGCCGATTCCATCAGCGGCGTCAGCGGCGCCGGTAAATCGCCGTCGGCGCGGTCACACTTCTGCGAGGTCAGCCTGGAGCCGTACAGCGTGTTCACGCATCGGCACGGGCCCGAGATCAATCAGCATTCCCCAGAACCCGGGGCCGCGACGGGCGCCGGGCGCCTGGTCTTGGAGTTCGTTCCAGGGCACGACGCTCCAGCGCTGCGTGGGCGGGAGCCAGTGGTCGGGCGTGGGCTCAGGTCGGCCTGCGGCAAACCAGTAGAGCTGCGCGCCGATCGGTTCGCCCAGAATGGTTCTGACCACCGGCGTGCGCGCGGGGAGCCAAGAAAATCCGTCCGGGTTGGCACGGGGACGGGCCGCTCGGACCGGTAACACGAACTGTCGCCCCGGCATGATGCTGAGTTCGTTGACGTCGGCAACCAGCGCGTCGGCGGGCCTGGAGCCAGTAACTCCGTAGCGCATGGCGCTGTTGCAGCCATTGGTCCACGCTGTTACCACGATCCCAAGGCTCACGACAAGAATCCGGGCGCTCCCCAGAGGGTTCCTTAGCATCAAGATCGTGCTTAGCCCATGATTCATCTCCGCCGATGTACGAGACAGATGGGGTTGCGGTCGAGGAGGTCGGCCGCGACAGCATTGTGGAGTAACGAGCAATGGTGAGGCGCCTGCCCACGGGCGAGATGGAGTTCATGGTCTTTGCGACACAGGCGTCGCGGGTCGAGGTGGTCGGCTCGTTCACGCAGTGGGACCATGCTCCCGAGACGATGCACTTGGCAGACGACGGCTGGTGGACCTTCCGCGCCGAGCTTAAGCCGGGCGACCACGAGTTTGCCTACCGGATCGATGGTTGGATTGTCCAAGCTGACTATGCGGCCCACGGCGTGAGCCTCAATGCCAACGGCCAGTGGATCAATGCGAGCCCAATTACGCGAATGCCCGCCAAGATCGGTCGCCCAATTACAGAACAGAACAATGGGACTAATCAACGTAAACACGACATCAGGCAGCTGCGGCTCCGCGTTCATGTATTCAAGGATGCCAATGGAACTCCATTCATTTCAGCGCAGGATGTTACTGAAGACACGAAGGTAGCAGGTGAACGCCTCGCGCAAGCGACTATCCAAGTGCTGGTGGAGCCTATCAACTACCTGGATCTTCCCCAGGACGGATCGCTTGACAATGGTCTGAACGTAAGCGACTTTCCGTTTTTTCAGTTCAACCAGGGCGAGCAACACATAGTTGATGCTAACACGGTGGACAATGTGATCGACGTGTTCTACATTGAAGGTGTGTTTCATGGAGGACAGGCCAAACGAGCTGTCTCATATATCAAGAGCAATAACCAAACCGGCAATCCGGAGGGGCACAACTTCACTGTTATGAACACAGCCATCGCTCAATCTCCGTTCACCCTTGGGCACGAGATCATGCACATACTCCTGGATTCCGTTCATCGGGACCAAGGCGCGGTGACGGATCCCGGTAGTGCGCTGTTCTTCAATCCCACATCAAGCACTAACGGGGTCACGGGAACGAAGCGGATAGGGCCCAATGCCTCGACAGATCCAGCGAACGCAGCTGGAGATAGTGACACATTCGACATTCGCGTCGTTGCGGAGACACTTCCATGAGATACAAGACCAGCCAAGTCGTGAGCGCAGCGCACCGAAAGCTGTCGTTTGCCATGTTGTTGATCCTTGCTGGTTGCTCGTTGGCGATCGCCAGTCAGCACAGCCCTGAGGATCCAAAGGAACGCGTAGGCCTAGGCTATCTCAGGCCTGGAATAGTCTCGGCTTTGCAAGCTGATTCACGGATGGCGAGATTGGATCGCGAGACAAAGCAGCTGAAGGAGCAGCCAGAATATCTTCGGCTCAGTTATGCACCATATCTCGTCGAACTGCTGACAGATCGCCGGCAGCGCGAAACGCTTTATTATGAGTGGGCGCCCGGAACCCACGACCTTCGGCTCGTTGCAGGGCGGGCCGCGTGGGTCTTGCAAGAGGTATACAGGATCACAATCCCACCCCTCGACAGTAAGGCTACGGCCGAGATATGTGCTGGCGCGCAAAAGGCTGTGCAAGTTCAACTGCAGGCAATTCGAACCACAACAATGGCCCTGGTGGAGTTCGAAGGCGTTGGTCACGATGTGGACGCCTTGGAGCGCAAATACCAAGACAAGATCCAGGCCCAGTCGCCGTATGAGGGAAGCCGGCGCTTTAGGAGAGCTGCCGCGAAACCTCTTAGGGAAATGTTGAACGAGTTCTTTCCGTTGGGAAAGAAACTGACTGATTTGGAGAGAATCGTCGGGCAAAGAGCGTATGTCTATGAACCTTCTCTGCACGTCCGAGAGACGTCGGAGAAAGTGACGGGCGTGTTTGAGTACGGATGCACTGACGGGATGTTTGGTGAGGCGTATTTCTTCCTTGTGCGCGGTGGCGTGATCGAAGCTGTCAGTTGGATTTCGTTTTAGCAAGCACAAAGTAACCGTCCGGCCAACCCAGCCGCTGGCGCCCGCGGCCCACTCCATGCCAATGATGATGAGACACCGCACAAGAATCTCTACACACGAGGGCGACGAGCGGTCGGAAGAGTGCGGCGGGGCCCGCGGGGGGATCCTCGGGCAGTCCGCAGTGTGTGAGGATCTTCTGGATGACATCGGGCTGTGTCGGCTCGACGAAACTGATGATTGTCATCGTGGACCCGCAGCGGGGAATCGTTGGCGCGATCGGTTCTCGGCGAGGTAGATCACCTTGCCCTGCTCGGTGACGCGGATCAGCCGCTCGAGACTGAACGGGCATCGGAGCATGGAGTGGGCAAGCCGCTCGCGTCCGGCGCCGCCGTCGGCATCCAGCCGGACGACGTGATGGACGCCGAGGTCCGAGTGATTCCAGCCGAGCATCTGCGTGACGCGTCGTCGCCTGGCTGCTCGACCATCCGCTGGAGGACGGCGGGCAGTGGAACATGTTCGTGAACGTCATCGCCAAGCACGGTCTCGTTCCCAAGGCGTTCATGCCGGAGACCGAGAGCTCCTCGAACACCCGCACGA
>JADFNO010000231.1 GCA_022563315.1 Planctomycetota bacterium
ACATGAACCAAGTATTGCGACTCTTTGCCGTCGGCGGTCGAGGCCTGATCGCGTCCATGCTGGCTCTTGGCATTCTTCCGGACAGTGCCCTTGGGCAGGAGACACCGCCGGACACAATCACCGTGGCGGGCATCGTCCGCGACTTCCTTCCGGGCCATCGGGATTTCGAGGTCACGCCGTCCGATGGCTACGGCCATTACATGGGCAATATCGGTACCGAGCTTGATGACGACGGCAAACCCGTATTCGTCGGCGGCGGCTACAAGGTCAGTCGGGAATGGCGCGACAGCAACAGTAACAAAATCTGCTACACGATCTACGACAGCGATCGCGGCGACAAGGAAGGATCTCAAGGCGCGGCCGATAACGGCGCTATCACCTCTGCCCAGACCTTCGCACAGTGGTTCCGAGACGTGCCCGGAGTAAACATGTCCACCGTCTATCGGATCACCATTAAACGCCAGGCCGGCGGCATGTACGAGTACTTGACCAGCAACTTCTTCCCGATCGACGATGCGCTGCTGGGCAACGGCAACGACAGCCATAACTACTTCTTTACCTTCGAAATCGCCGCGGAGTTCACCTACGACGCCTCCGCCGGACAGGTCTTGAGGTTCATGGGCGACGACGACGTGTGGGTGTTTATCGATGGCAAGCTGGTTATCGACCTCGGCGGCATCGCCGGCAACACCGACCAGCACATTGACCTGGATCGCCTCGGGTTAGCGGACGGTGAAAGCTACCGCTTGCACTTCTTCCTGGCCGAGCGCCATCAACCCAAGTCACAGTTTCGCTTCGCGACCAACATCTTGTTGGATACCGGCACGATCGTTCCGTCGATCACTGCGGCCTTTGACTGATCCGATTCTCCGGGATATCTAGCCGCGACGGCCCGAGCCTACCCCTTGGGCCGATCGCGTTGGGCGCCTGGCCGGTCTTGCACCGCATAACCTGCGCAACCCGCACAATCAGCAAGGTCGCCCGGGATCAGCCGAGATCAACCAGTCGCTACCGAGAGATCGATTCAGATTGCAGGGGATTTGGAGTCACGCCGACGAATCGTACGTTCAAGTCCTGTCCCGGCGGAAATGACACGTTGTGTCTGACCCCTGGCTACGGAAAAGGAAGAAGATATGCGATCACCGCGAGCAACGACCGTTTTGACGTACGGCATCCTTTCGCTGGCCGGCGTGTTCTCGTTCTCGCTGCCAGCGTCGCTCGTTCCCACTTCCGCCGGCCTGTTCCAAGCGCCGCCGGACGAGATCCGTTTGGCCGGGACGATCCGCGACTTCACCGCAGCTCATCCGGATTTTGACGTCATCCCTGCCGCAGGTCTGGGTCATTATGCGGGCAATGTCGCCGTGGCTCTGAGCGCGGACGGGCGCCCCGTCTTTGTGGGCGCCGGCTTTCGGGTCGATACCCAGTGGACAGACGCAGCCAGTCGTCCGATTGCCCCGCATATCTATCAAACTGGGGCTTCGGTCTTTGTAGTGAGCGCGCCGACAGTTAGCAATGGTGCATTCTCGGATACGTACGATTCCTCCAATGGCCCCTACGGCGGGGCGAACGTCGGTCCTGAGCCGACGTTCATCACCGGTTCAACCATGCCGGTGCTCACCGAGCCTGTGGGATTACCGCCCCTGATCGATCAGCTCGTCTACTCGGGCAGCGGCACCACGGTCATCACCGGCGACATCCACTGCAACACGTTCGAGGTTGGCGGGCAGCACCGTATCCAGATTGACGACAACATCACCATTCTGTGCGAGGTGGATTTCACGGTTCAGCACCAGGGGACAGTATTTGAACTGCTTTCCGGCGCCTCGGTGAGCCTGTACGTGAAGGGGAACACACACTTCCGGGATCAATCGGAGGTCAACTTCAACGGCGACCCAGCCGCCTTTACGATCTATAACCTGGGCACGAATCACATCGACGTACAGGACGGCGCTATTCTCTGTGCGACGGTGATTTCGCCCGACGGGTTGTTTCACCTGCGCAACAATGCCGAGTTCTACGGTACGTTCGTGGGCGGGACGGTTGACATGAGCAACACGTCCGAATTCCATCTTGACACTAGCGGCACCTCCTTTGATGGCTGCGGCGATGGTTTGGCCGACACGGAAGGTGTCGCCGGCTCCATCAGTAGCGGTGGAATCCTCTCCGCGGCCACGTTCGACGAGTGGTACAACGACGTGCCGGGAGTGAACGTCTCCGGCGTGCACCGGATCACCGTCACGCGCGACGGCTTGGGCGTCTACTCCTTCCTGAGCTCTGATTTCCATCCGATCGATGGGCAGTTGTTGGGGAACCAAGCCCAGAGCAACAACCACTACTTTACCTACGCCATCGACGCCGAGTTCGTCTATCAGCAGTGTGCCGACGCCGGCCAGTTTGTTGAGTTCAACGGAACCGATGACATGTGGCTGTTCATCGACGGGAAGCTGGTTTTGGACATCGGCGGCATCGGGGACAGCACGTCCCAGTACATCGCGCTGGACCGCCTGAGCCTCGTGGACGCTGAGACCTATCGCTTCCAGTTGTTCTACGCCCAGCGGCAGTCGTTCCTGGCGACCTTCAATCTGCGAACGAACCTGGTTCTTTCGACGGATGATGTGATGGCCTCCGTTACCGCGATGTTCGACTGAAGCGAGGCGAGACGGCCCAACGGGCAGTCCCATAATCGTCGCCGATATGGCGATACCTCTTGGCCTGACAACTCTTCTTACTGCATACCTACATTGCCGGCCTGGGCTCAGAGAGAGCTCAGGCCGGGCCACTTTGGGGTTCGTGCACTTCCTCGGCCCCGGCCAGGTGGGCTGCTCATGGGCCGAGCGAGCCGCTGCACACACATCCGCTCAACGGTCGAGGGGGGACGGTCAGTCGCGATACACTGCCTTCCTGAGGTTACTTTCCTAGATGGCGCAACCCCACCTCAGCTAAGGATCTGGGCACATCGGGCTTGGGCGCTCAGCCACGAATTGTACGGTTAGCCATACTCAGGTACGCGAGGCCTTGGTCTCTCGCGGGGAGGGTTGATTATGCGCTATGGCGGAACCGACAAGGACGAGAAGAACGGGAACGTCATCCGAACCGCGGTGACCTGGTCCGGAATGGCTGTACTGGGCGTAGTTGCCTATGTTGTGTCCCAGCCGCGGGCATCGGGAATGTGGCCGCCGCCCCCGCCGGATGTGGTTTCCCTCACAGGAACCATCCGAGACTTCAAGAAGAACCACGTCGACTTCAACGTGGTTCCAGTCGGCGGTTCCGGTCACTACGCGATGAACGTCGCCCTGGACTTGGGCGCTGAAGATCGCCCGACGTTCCGGGGCACCGGATTCAGAGTCGTTACACAATGGCGCGACAGCGTCAATCCGATCGCACCGCACCTGTATGGCGGCGGCGTTGGACTGGTGAAATTGGCCAGCGCACCAACGATCGGCGGCGGGACAACCGTTGACACGTGGGATTCGTCCGTCGGACCGTATGATCCCGCCACCGCCGGCCCGGAGCCGACCTTCTACACCGGCGCCGAGATGCCGACGATCGAAGTGCCCGCCGACTTGGCGATGAGTCTGAACGTGGGCACGCGGACCTATACCGGCAATACTACGTTCATCTTGAATAGCGATCTACGCTGTAACGAGCTGTTGATCAACGATGACGCCACGTTGCAGATTAAGGGCAAAATCAGGATTCTCTGCGAGACGCTATTTGAGATGAAGGACGATGCGAGTATCTCGTTTATGCCGGGCTCGTCGTTGGTTCTCTATACCCTGGGGGGCGTCAGCATTCAGGACTCCACCATCAACTCCGGTTCGTACGACCCGACTGTCTTCACGATCTACCACCTTGGTAACAAAGACATTCTCATCGCAGACGGCGCTGAAGTAATCGCGACGATTGTTGCACCCAACGCTGGGCTGAGAATCAAAGACAACAGCAACTTCTATGGCACCTATGAGGGTCAAACGCTCAACGTTGCCAACTCGGGCGGCTTCCACCTGGACGAATCCATGCCGCTGGACGCCTGCGGCCTACTGCTCAATGACAGCAAGGGAACCGCGGGCATCGCCAGCACCGGCGGGATTGATTCCGCTGACTCATTTGGCCAGTGGTACCGCGACGTGCTGGGCATGAATCTGTCGGCGCCGCACACGATTGATCTTGTGTGGAATGGCACCTTCTATGAATTCGCATCAAATGAGTTCTACCCGATCGACGGGCAGCTCCACGGGAATCAGGGCGACCCTCACAATAATTACTTCACGTTTAGATTCACAGCATACTTCACGTATGAAGCATGTGGCGCCCAGTTCTTTGAGTTCATGGGCTCTGATGACGCCTGGTTGTTCATCGATCGGAGTATGGCGATTGACCTTGGCGGGATCATCCCCGGCACAGCTCAGCACGTTGCTCTGGATCG
>JADFNO010000064.1 GCA_022563315.1 Planctomycetota bacterium
ATCGATGCGAACCCGCAGCATCTCGCTGGTCGCGGTGTCGGCGGGGGCCTCTTGTCGTTCGTCTTCGATGAAGTCGCCGAACTGCGAGTCCTCGGACTCGCCGACCGGCCGATCGAGGCTGATCGGATGTCGCGCGATCTTCATCACGCGTCGGGTCTCGTCCACGGCCATCTCGGCCCGCTCGGCCAGCTCGCCGATCGTGGGTTCGCGGCCCAGCTCCTGCTGCAGGTGCTTTTGGATCGTCCGCAGCTTGGACATCGTCTCGATCATGTGCACGGGCACGCGAATCGTCCGGGCGTGATCGGCGATGGCCCGGGTAATCGCCTGGCGGATCCACCACGTGGCATAGGTTGAGAACTTGTAACCCCGCTTGTATTCGTACTTGTCCACGGCCCGCATCAGGCCGGTGTTGCCTTCCTGAATGATGTCCAGGAACGGCAGCCCGCGGTTGCGATATTTCTTGGCAATGGACACGACAAGTCGAAGGTTCCCGCCCGAGAGATCGCGCTTGGCAAGCTCGTACTCGTTGAAGACGGTTTCGATGTCCTTGACGCGTTGTTCGAGATCCTCGGCGGTCTCAAGCACAAGACTGCGCAGGCCGTCAATCTCCTCGCTCATCACGTAGACATCTTCAGGATCGTACTTGTCGGGATACTTCTCAGCCCGCTGCAGATCGCGTTTGAGCTGCCTGATCTTCTTGTTGTGCCCTTGGAGCCTGCGGAAAAGCGGCTGGATTCTTCCCGTCCGCAGGCAGCATTCTTCGAGCAGCGTGGCGATCTTGCGCCGGCGGGCCGTCATCGCCTCTCGTCGGCGCTGTTTCGTCGCTGCCGCCGGCGCTTCGGAAGCCAGTCGGTCCCAGTCTCGGCGATTAAGCTCGAGCAATTGTCGGACCGTGGCGAGGTTCACGGGAATCCGAAAGGCAATCTTGTCCTTGGCGTTTTCCTCGGCCGTGGAGATTCGCATGGTTCGGTCGAACGGCAGACTTCCCTCGTGGACCTGGTGAAGGATGTCGACCGCTTGAGACGAGGCGTAGTCCGATTCCAGGACGCGCCGTCGGAACATCATCCGCGTCGTTTCGATCTTCTTGGCCAGCCGGATTTCCTGCTCACGCGTCAGCAGCGGGATCGTCCCCATCTGCGTGAGGTACATGCGGATCGGATCGTCGATGCGTTTCGATCCGCTGTCGGCGATCGCCTCCTCGATAACCGCCCGGGCCTCCGCTTCATCGAGTAGTTCCTCCGGCGCGTGCGGCTCGGCGTCGCCGAAGCCCGGCCTCTGCTCCTCGTCCCGGGGCTCTTCCTCCTCGATGCGGACCTTGGGGGCGGCCCGGCCCCGCTTCGGGTCGTCCCGCTTGAACTTGAGATTCGTCTGCAACGGCGCCTGGAACGGCTCGTACTTGCATCGCCGGACTTCATACTCATCGATGAAGCGCACGCCGAGGCTCTCGATCACGACCATCAATTCGTCGAGCTTTTCCGGATCGACCATCTCATCCGGAAGGGCCGTGTTCAGCTCTTCGTAGCTGATCCACTTGCGTTTGGCGCTGATCTGGATGAGTTCACGCAGGGTCGGATGCATTTGCGGAAGTAACTGAATCACTACTGTTGCTCCATCAATCTCAATTCTTCAAGAAAATATTTCTATACAACACTCGGTCGTCTACGGAATTATGAACGGACTCTCAACGGCATCGCCGCGGGGAGGTCTCCTTGTGTACGTCGCTTGTTGATCTGCTCGCGTAGAGCGTCAGCATCGGCGGTGTCTCTTGCGTCACGACGATATGCGGCCAAGTCCTCCCGATAGCGTTCGTCGCTTTGAGTCTTGCTGAGCGCGGCGCAGGCGGCTTGCAACTGTTCAGCGGCGCCGGGCGCTGCTGTATGTTCAGCGTGTACTTGAGCCTGCTCATACAGGTCGCTCACGAGGCGACGGTCATCAGGCGATTGTAGTTCGCCCATCAGGTCCTGGACGGTGAAATCTGAATCAGTCTCAAGCCGACCGAACACCGCTTCGGCGACGCGCTGCACGCCGGGGTCGTGGAACGCAGCGGCATTGAACCGCTTGGTCACGGTGACGAGCCCGCCGTCCATGGCGGTGACCGTCTGCGCGCGCAAACCCGGGCTGTGGATCAACAGGGCGAGCAGGTCGCGCTCGGCTCGGTATCGGGCGGGGGAAACGGCAGCAACGGGTTCTTGAGAAACGTTCGGTTCATCAGTCGATGCGCCTGTGGCAACGGCGGTTGAGAATGACCGTCGTTCTCGCGGGAGAGCGCTCTCAATGTCATCGATGGAAACACCGAGCCAGTGTGAAAGGTCAGCCGACGTCTGCCGTTTGCGAACGCCCGGCATGTGGTGCCAGCCGAGGTCGACGAGTTTGGTCATGAACCGTTCGAGACATCGGTGCTTGGCCGCGGCGCCGTCAGTGAGCCTCAGCTCACGACGGAACTGGTTTGTCATATAGGGGAGGGCATCGTCGGCGGCGGTGATGTCGTTCCGTAGGCGATCGATCCCCGCATCCTGCCTCAGGACGTCGTCCGGATCGCTCCCGTCGGGAAGAATGCAGATCTTGATGTCAACCGACTCAGCGAAGAAGAGCTCGACCGCTCGGTCGGCGGCGCGCTGTCCGGCGGCGTCACCATCAAAGAGCAAGACGACAACATCGCACAGCCGCTTGAGCAGTCGGACGTGCTCGCGGGTCAGCGCTGTGCCCAGCGTCCCGACGACGTTGTCAAGTCCGGCCTGATGGCAGGCGATGACATCGGTGTATCCCTCGGCCACGATCGCTTGTTTGGAAGCGATGATCGCACGTTTCGCCAGATGCAAGCCGTAAAGGGTTCGAGACTTGTGGAAGATCGAACTTTCAGCGCTATTGAGGTACTTGGGCTCATCAGCGGGATCGAGTTGCCGTCCACCGAAGGCGATGGGCCGACCAAGCTCGTCGCAGATGGGGAAGATGAGCCGATTGCGAAATGCGTCGTAATGACCGTCAGCCTGAGACCGCGGCTTGAGGAGCCCGGCGTCCGCCATGGTATCGACGCTCACACTGCGAGCTTTGGCAAAGCGAAGAAGCGCGTCCCACTCGGGGGGTGCGGCCCCGATCCCAAATGCCTCGACCATCGCATCGTCGATCCGTCGATCACAGATCATCGAACGGGCCGTCGCGCCATGCTCGCGGTCTTGAAGCATCTTTCGGAAGAACGACGCCGCCATTGCATTGGCTTTGCGGAGCGCGGCAGCAGACGTCCCTGAGTCGTCGCCGGTGCGAGCGTGTCGTGCGCTGAGTTGTATGCCCGCTCGCTCGGCAAGGTGACGCAACGCCTCGGGGAAGCTCATCTTGTGATAGTCCATCACGAAGTTGAAGGCGTTGCCGGCCGCGCCGCAGGAGTGACATTTGTAAAAGGCGTTGTCTTTATGGGTCACCACCGTCAGCGACGGCGTATGGTCGTCGTGGAACGGGCAGAGGCCGACGTGTTCGCGCCCTTTGGGTTGCAATGCGACCTGTTCTGCGATAAGCGCGACGAGATCCGTGGCATCACGAACTCTGTCAACGTCGGATTGATCAAACCGGCTGGGCACGCAGGGGAATCCTTCCTCAAGACCGCCTGATCGGCGCCGCATTCGGCTGGCGCCGGCCCCCCGAAATCAGCCATTCCGACCGCTCAGCCCGATTCACTCCACGTGGCCGTGAAATCAACGATTCGTGACCCTGTAGCCCTCACGTCACGGCGCTTCGGCCACCCGGAAAAATCGGTGCTGGTGTGGGATCGGGTCGCGCGGACCGCGGTTTTGGGTCTTTCCCGCTGCGTTGTCCCAGTCTGAGCTGGCGTAGCGGGAGGTCTTTCCCCTGGCATTTGCGCGCGACCAAATCTAAGGAAAACGGTACGCCCTCTAGAGGCGAGGTCAAATTGAGTCTGCGATTTTCCGCACAATAGTTTCAATCGCCATCGCCGACCTCAGTTCACTGTCTGGCCCAAACTGACTGGCGTGTCGTTCTACCCGGCCCCAAGTGGGCCGGCGCCGCCCGTTTCTCAGGACGATTGGGCCTGCTTTTGTGGCCGCGTATAGGCGTATTTCCGCTTGAGCGGCTTCACCACGAGGCCCTGGCGGATGGCCTTCGCCGAGACCTGGATGCGCTTGGTACGCCCGTCGATCACAGCCGTCACGGACTGAAGATTGGGCTTGAACGCCCGGCGGGTGCAGGAAGTTATTTTCGTACCGATACCGCCCAGGTACTTCGCCCGACCGCGATGGCGCAGCTTGTTGCCCCTTTTGGTGCGGACCCCGGTGAAATAGCAAACACGTGGCATCAGGCCGTCCTCAACGTTCCGGTAAAACTTTAGCCGGGCAGTATAGAGGGGGCATCGCCCAAGGCAAGGATGCAGGCTTTGGCGGGCGTCGAGTCCGGATCTCAAAGACCGGTAACGACAAGGGACACGATCGCCTGGGATGGGCCGTAGTTAGGCCGATTCCTTGGCCTTGCGTTGTGGAAGCTCGGCCAAAGTGAGGTTGTTCTCGATCGCCTCGGCGTCGATCATATAGCTGACGCCCTCCGAATCCACATCGGGGAGCTCATACATGACGTCCAGCATGAATTCATCGACGACCGCCCGGAGGGCTCGCGCCCCGGTCTTGCGCGTCATCGCCCGATCGGCAATGCACTCCAGCGCATCGTCAGTGAACTCCAGTTGGGCTCCCTCCAGGGAGAACAGGTGCTGGTACTGCTTGATGAGTGCGTTCTTGGGTTCGGTCAGAATCTGCACCATCGCGTCCTGGGCCAGCGGCATCAGCGGGCAGAGAATGGGCAGGCGGCCGACCAGCTCGGGGATCAGCCCGAACTCCAGGACATCCTCGGGCGTGATCTGAGCCAGAATCTCGCTGAGCTGCTGTTGCTCGGTCTGCACGGCGGCGGACCCCTCGACGAAGCCGATGCGACGCCGGCCGATGCGCTTACGAACGATGTCGTCGATACCGGTGAACGTTCCCCCGCAGATGAACAGGATGTGGGTGGTGTCCATCTGGATGTATTGCTGTTCCGGATGCTTGCGCCCACCCTGCGGCGGCACGTTGGCGATGACGCCCTCGAGCATTTTCAGCAGGGACTGCTGCACACCTTCGCCGGAGACGTCCCGCGTGATCGAGACGTTCTGGGAGGTCTTGCCAATCTTGTCGATCTCGTCGATGTAGATGATGCCGCGCTGGGCCGCATCGCGGTCGTAATCGGCGGCCTGCAGCAGCTTCAGGAGCAAGTTCTCGACGTCCTCTCCGACGTAGCCGGCTTCGGTGAGCGTGGTGGCGTCGCCGATGGCGAAGGGCACGTTGAGGATCCGGGACAACGTCTTGGCCAGCAGCGTCTTGCCGGTGCCGGTCGGGCCGATGAGCAGAACATTGGACTTATCCAGCTCGACGCCGGCGTCCTCGTTATCGATCTGGGTCAGCCGCTTGTAGTGGTTGTGCACGGCCACCGCGAGCGCTTTCTTGGCGTGGAGCTGGCCGATGACGTACTGATCGAGGAACTCCTTGATCTGTCGCGGCGCGGGGATCGCGGTAAACAGCGGCCGTGCGCTGCTGACTCGACGGCGCTCCTGCCGGAAGATGTTCTGACAGAGATCGGTGCAGTTGGAGCAGATGTAGATGTCGTTGGGCCCTTCGACCATGGGCCCGACTTCACGGGAGGTCTTTCCGCAGAAGGAGCAGGTGGTGACCTTCCGGCCACGGAATCCACTGTCTCCACCGTCGCCGCTGCCACCGCCGCCGGAGGCTTGACTACCGCCGCCGCCGAAGCCGGGGCCTGGGCCCTGTGACCCGCTTCTCTTGGACGAGGACGAGCCACGGCGACCGCTGCCGGAGCCGGCTGCGTCGAGCGGTTCCGGACGATCATGCGGATCGGGCTGCGCTGAATTGCTCATCTGTGACTCTGGACGTGCCGACACACAGTGACCACAGCTCATGCTATAGCCAATCGCTACTCCGACCCTAGTGTATCGGGCTACGTCCGCAGCGTCTAAAGGCAGGTCGGCGATTCTCTGTCGGCCAGTCAAATACCCGTAACTCGATAAATAGCGAGTAGTTCGGAAAACCGCTACGCACGCGGTTCGCGATCATCCTCGTGAGGTCCGATCTCATTCGGAGCCGAGGCGGAACCGCCCACACGTCCGATTATCAGCGCCTTGGCCCGCTTGAATTCCTCGTCGCTGAGCTGACCGGCCGCATGCATCCGGCGCAACTCGTCTAGCGTGAAGCCTTCGCCGGGCGCCCCCTGACCGCCCTGGAGCATTCGCCGCACCAAATAGATTCCCGCGCCGCCAACAACGACGCCGACGAGCAGCATTATGAGCCACGGCAGCACTTGACCGAAGAGATCCTCCGCGGCCTGAGCCAGGACGACCGATCGCTGCATGCCGACGTTCATGCTGAAACTCTAGGCCATGCGCAACGCCGTGGGGCCCCGGACGGCGGTTAGTTTTTTCGGCTGCCCCCGGTCTTCTTCTTGGTCGTGGTCTTGGGCGAGGCATCTTTCGCGCTGGTCGTCTTCTTCGGTTTGCCCGCGGTTTTGGACTTGCCCTTGCCCTTGCTCGCGGCATCGGCCCGATCAGCCCGCCAGTCGGCGGCCGGGACACCGGTCACCTTGGCTTCGGCGATGACCCGATCGGCGGCTTTCTGTTGGCGGATCAGGTGGCCCACCTCACTGAGCCTACCCATCTGGGTCAGTTCGGCGCGGACTTGGTCAGGCCGTAGCCCGCGATGAGCAGCGATCGACGCGATCCGCCCGTTGATCTCCTGTTCCGACACCTCGATCTGGAAGTGGTCGGCAAGTCGACGCAGGATGAACAACAGCTTGAGTCGATCGCGCGTCTGTGTCTCAGAGTCGGCCCGAATCTCGGCCAGCCGCGCCTCGACCTGCGGCGGCATGAGCCCTTGCTCCAACAGCTCAATGCGGTGCCGCTCCAGGTTGCGCGCCACCTGCGCTTCTGAGAGCTTCTGGGGCAACTCGAGTTCCACGGCCCCCAGCAGATACTCGTAAACCTGCTCCCGCATGGCGGAGGCCTGGTCTTGTTCGCTGCGCCGCTGTACAGCCAGCCGTATCTGTTCCTTCAGGTTCTGCTCGCTGCCGACGCCATACGCATCGACGACCTGCTGAATCGAGGCCGGGTCGATGCGCTCCCCGGCGGTGAGCTTCAACTCGATCGTCAGCTTCGCCCCACGCAACTCTTCTCGTTCGTGCGCCTCCGGCCCGGTCGTCTGCACGGTGAGGGTATCGCCGATCCGCGTGCCTTTGATGAGATCAGCCAGACTTTGGATCATGATCCCGAGAATCGGGCCGCGACCACCGTCGTCGTCGCCGGGAACTGCGACGATCGTGAACTCGTCCTTGATCAGTGGTTCGGCCTCACCGTCTTTCTTTACCGTGACCCGACCGGCAATCAGGTCGTTGGCGACGAAGTCCCCGTCGATCTTCACGGCCTTCCCCATCATCGCCCGCTGCCTGGTCAGTTCGGTTTCGATATCGTCATCCGTCACCTCGAATTCGGGCTTCTTGATCTCGACGCCTTGCAGGTTCGGAAGGTCAAACTCAGGCACGACCTCGATCTCAACGATGAAAGTGAGCGGCTTGCCCTCTTGTAGCTCAAGCTCATCGGTGGGGGTGACCGGCTCCGGGTCGCCGACCGCCTGGATTGACTTGTCCTCGATCGCCTTGGCGTAGGCATCGGCCAAAAGCTGGTTCTTGGTTTCCGTTCGGACCGCAGCGCCGAATCGCCGCTCCAACAGCTTTCGCGGCGCCCGGCCTTTGCGGAATCCGGGCAAGGAGGTGCTCGCCGCCAGCGTGTCCACCGAATCCTCGAGCTTCTCGGAGATCGTCTCGGGCGGGATGATGATCGTCAGCCGCTTCCTGGCCGGTCCGATGTCTTCTACGGTGACGTCATCAACGACTTCGGAGGTTGCATCGGCAGTAGCGGGCGCATCAGCCATGGGTTCTCTTTCCGTCTTGGAGGTTGCCCGCGCTGGCGGGGACGACTCACCAAGGTATCACAACCAGCGGGGCGAACCAACCGCGGCGCCCTAGGTTCTGTCTGACGAATAGTGGGACGGGCATCTTGCCCGTCTGGAAGAGTGAGAACGACGGGCTGGAAGCCCGTCCCACTAAGAATGAAGAGCACTCTTTTGATCCGTCAGACAGAACCTAGGGCACTCACCGCATGAAGAGCATCTCGGTATAGGTCGGCAGCGTCCAAAGATCGTCCGGGGTGACCATCTCCAACGCATCTGCGGCCGCCCGAGCTCGCGCCATGGCCGGGACCAGCTTGTCGCGGATGTGCTCTCCCTGGCGGTCTGCGCTCGATACTGTATGGGCCTCCGCCTCGCGACCGGCCTCGGTGGCCGCGAGCAGCTCCGTGATCATCTCCACCCGTTCCTGCAGTTGGGCTCGTGTCGCATCGCACTCGACCCCGACCGCCTGCGTCGCCGCCACCGACTCGGCCAGTTCCGTTTGAGATCGCACCGCCGCGGGCAGCACGTGCTTATTGATCAAGGAGAACATCGTGCGGGCCTCGATCCCCACGGTGGTGTTGTATTGCTCTTGCAGCACGTCGACCCGCGCTCGCAACTCACGATTGTCCAGCACGCCGTATTTGGCGAACAGATTCAGGGCTTCGGTGGTCTTCAACGCCGCGAGCGCATCCACCGTCGTCCGCAGATGGGGCAGGCCGCGCTTCTTGGCCTCCTCGTGCCACTTGGGGTCGTAGCTGTCACCATCGAACACCACCCGGCGGTGCCGTTGCACGACCTCCTTGAGAACCGTCTTGACCACCGTTTCGAGCTTCTGCGGCGTGGGGTCCTCGCCGGCCTTCTTCTGAAGTTCGCCGGCCATGAAGTCCAGTGATTCCGCGACGATGGTGTTGAGCACAGTATTGGGCCAGGCGACGGAAGCGCTCGCGCCGACCGTCCGCACCTCGAACTTGTTGCCGGTGAATGCGAACGGGCTCGTGCGATTGCGATCGCTGCTGTGCCGAGGTATTTGCGGCAGGGTGCGCGCGCCCAGATCGAGCTTGCCACCCTTCTTCGTCGATGTCGTCTCGCCGCGCTCCAGTTGGTCAAGGATATCGTTGAGCATGTCGCCGAGGAAGACAGAGATAATCGCCGGCGGCGCCTCGTTCATACCAAGCCGGTGATCGTTGCCCGCACTGGCGACGGCCGCCCGGATCAGATCGGCGTGCAGGTCCACAGCTCGGAGCACCGCCGCCACGAACACCAAGAATTGCATGTTCGTGTGTGTTTCTTCTTGCGGATCAAGCAGGTTCACGCCCGTATCCGTCGCCAGCGACCAGTTGTTGTGCTTTCCGGAGCCATTGATGCCGGCAAACGGCTTCTCGTGCAACAGACACGCCAGCCCGTGATGCGGCGCACATGACCTCAGTATGTGCATCATCAGCATTTGATGGTCGGTGGCCACGTTGGCGTTCTCAAAGAACGGCGCGATCTCATACTGCCCCGGCGCGACCTCGTTGTGGCGGGTCATCACCGGGACACCCAGCTCGTACAGCCGGCGTTCGACCTCCGACATGAACGCCATCACCCGCTCGGGAATCGCGCCGAAGTAGTGATCATCGAGCTGATGGCCTTTGGGCGACGGAGCGCCGATGACCGTGCGCCCGCAGATCTGTAGATCGGGACGACGGTTGAAGAACTCCTCGTCGATCAGAAAATACTCCTGCTCCGAGCCAAGCGTCGTGATGACCTGCGACACACCTTTGTCGGTGCCGAAGATTTGCAAAATGCGCATGGCGTGCTTGGAGACGGCGTGAATCGATCGCAGCAGGGGGGTCTTCTTGTCCAGGGCCTCACCCGTCCACGACACGAAAGCGGTGGGGATGCACAACGTCGAATGCCCGCCCGTGCGAAGGATGAACGCTGGGCTCGTCGCGTCCCATGCCGTGTACCCTCGCGCTTCATACGTATCGCGGATGCCGCCGGACGGGAACGAGCTGGCGTCCGGCTCGCCTCGAATCAGTTGCTCGCCGGAGAATCGCGCGATCGCTCGGCCGTTGCCGTCGGGGCTTAGGAACGCATCGTGCTTCTCAGCCGTCGAGCCGGTCAGTGGTTGGAACCAATGGCAATAGTGCGTGCAACCGTGCTCCAGCGCCCATTCCTTCATCGCCTCCGCCACGGTGTTGGCGATCGCCGGGTCCAGCGGCAAACCTTGCTGCATGGTTTGCTGCAGCTTCTTGTACACGTCCTCGGACAGACGCTTGAGCATCACATCGCCGGTAAAGGTGAGCGAGCCAAAGACGTCGGTCATCAACGGTTGATCTTCGGATTCCATGTCGTGGATCCATTCGGCGTCGGCAGGCGGGTGATTAATACGCGAAGCGGTCATCGGGTCTCCTCGGAATTGGACGCTCAAGAAACAAAATTGCCCAACGCAACGTGCAGTATGCCGAACCTGCGGCGGGTCGCAAGCGGGCTCCGTCGCGGCCCAAGATATTGGGTGTACCTCACAAAGATTGGAACCTCAACCCCCAGGGAATGTGGATAACTTACGTCGCCGCCGCCGCCGCGGTTCAGCGGGGTGATGCCGGACTCAGGCTCCCCGCCAACTCGCTGATGAACGAAGCGGCGGCCGCGACTGGATCCTTGGCTTGTCCCATGCGGCGGACAAGCGCCGAACCCACAATCGCCGCGTCCGCCGACGCCGTCACCGCCGCCACGTGCTGGGGTTTGGAGATGCCGAACCCCACTGTGATCGGCAAATCAGTGTGTCGGCGTACGGTCTGGACCCGAGCCGTGAGGTCCGGGACGTCCTCTCGCTCGCCCGTGATGCCGACCCGTGCCAACAGATACACGAACCCGCTGCACAGCGCCGTGATCCGTCCGATGCGATCCTCAGGCGTTGTCGGGGCGATCAACAGGCTGAAGGAGATCGCCCGATCCTGCGCCGGCTTGCGAATAGCCTCGGCTGAATCGATGTCGATATCAGGGACGATCAGGCCATCGAAGCCCGCGCCGGCTGCCTCCGCGACGAACTGCGCCGGGCCCATTCGCTGGATGATCGAGTGGCTGACCATCGCCACCAGGCCGAGCTTCGTCTGCGACCGGAGCTGGCGCACGAGATCGAACACCGCTCTGGGCGTGACACCGCCCAACAACGCTTCGTGCATCGACGCCGCGATCACCGGCCCGTCCGCAATCGGGTCGGAATACGGTATCCCCAGCTCCACGATGTGCGCGCCGGCTTGCTCCAAGGCGGGAACGACCGCCGCCGTCGTCTCGAGCGATGGGTAGCCCGCGGTCACGAACGGCATCAGTGCCGTGCGGCCCTCAGCACGAAGCTCTGCGAAGATTTCATCGATCCGGCAACTCATCGCCCCCCAGTTTAGCGGGTGACGCGAAGCGCCCCTCTTCTCCGCCCTCCGCCCTCAAGCCTCAAGCCTCAAGCCTCAAGCCTTCTCCCGCCCTACTTCGTCCCCGCCGGCCCGCCTCCCTCGACGTACTTGAGCCGAACCGCCTCGTCCAGATCGACATCCGTGATATTGGCCAGGGTCGCCAGCCACGCCAGCACGTCGGCAAACTCCTCTTTGAGCTGATCTTGCACGTCCTCGCCCCGCTCGTACTTGCCCAAGGCTTCGGCCAGCTCGCCGAACTCCTCGGTCAGCCACAGGAACGTCGCCGCCGCCCCCCGCGCCGAATCGGTGGCGAAGTACCGGTCCCGAATCAGTTGTTGGAATTGGGCGATCTCCATCGTGCGGGATGGATCATCCCTCGGCCGGACGGTGCTGGCAACTCGTCACAATCCTGCCGAGACTTGGTCCCACGACCAAGGAGGGTCGGTGACCCGTTTACAGACACGGGCCCCAGGCGCCCAGCAAGCTGAGCAGATCCTTCACGCCAACGTCGCCGCTGACGTCGAAGTCGGCGGGACAATCTTCCTTCGGCGGGCACGGCCCCCAGGCCCCCAGCAAGAAGAGCAGATCCTTCACACCAACGTCGCCGCTGTTGTCGATATCCCACGGGCATTTGGGGGGAGGAGCCGTGACGGTGAAACTAGCGCCGGCGTTGTTGGTGAAGACGGCGGCACCGTCGGTCAGAGCGTAGTCGTCCACGTTCCTCTGGCTCTGTGCGTTGGCGGGACCGAGGAACCTCACCGCTTGCAGAGTGCTCGACGGCAGCGGCCCGGCAAACGGGGGACCGAAGTCGCCGTCATCGTCGTTGACGAACGATCCGGTCGTCGGTCCGGTGTAGTTCGACCCACCCCAACTGAGCCTCCAATAAACCGTCCCGAAGTCGTCTTCATACGTGAGGCTACCGGCGGGCAGATAGGACGGCGGGATCAGGTTGGTCAGCGTGAAATCCCCGACCACCGGCGGGTCGGTGAAGTCGGCGAAGTTGGTACTGACAACGAGAATGCGGACGCCCTCCCCTTCGTTCGGCACGGGCTTGGGAAATAGAATCAGATCGATCGGATTCGATCCGGTCATATCGTACACGACGAGCCGCGCGTTTTGAACCTGTTCCTGGAAGCCGGCCCGCATACGCAGTTGAATCGCCTGGGCGCTGGGGTCGCCGTTGACGCCCCCGATCACCTGCTCGATCTGCATCAAGTGAAGCGAGGCAACGGCAGGCGTCGCCGCCCCGGCGATGAAACCACAGGCCGCAAGAATCAAGACGCGCTTCCGAATCATCGTGCAATACCCTCCTCGCTGTTTCCGGTCTACTGCCCCCAGTCGTTTGAAGACCAAGAGAGCATGTGGCCGTGTGTGCCGCTCGTCTTCGGCCGCAGGTATCCCGTGCAGCCGACGGGAACAGTGTACCACGCGTGGGCTGCATCCAACCGGCATCTGTGAGATATCAGCGTGGGTGGGCCAAAACCCGCGTTCTCGAATGTCTGAGGATGTGCGGATTGGCCTCGGTGCTACGGACACGGCCGCCAGTTGGCGAGGAAGGAGAGGAGGTCGGAGACGCCGACGGAGCCGTTACCGTCGAGCGAAGCAAAAACCCCCGGCCGGTGAAGGCCGGGGGTGTAATGGTTGTGACAACTCTGCGAGGGTCGGTTACGGGCAGGGGCCCCAGTTGCCCAGCAAGAAGAGCAGATCCTTCACGCCAACGTCGCCGCTGACGTCGAAGTCGGCGGGACAATCTTCCTTCGGCGGGCATGGTCCCCAGGCGCCCAGCAAGAAGAGCAGATCCTTCACGCCAACGTCGCCGCTGTCGTCGAAGTCCCCGGGGCACGAAGCAGCAACCTCAAACGTGAAATCGAATGATGCCTCACCGGACAGACTGGGTGGCACGTCGTTATCGATGAAAGATCCTGCTTGAGCCTGCAAGGTGTACACCCCCGGCACAAGCATGCCGACATCCTCAATGATCAGCGAATTAGGTTCGCCGCCGGGGCCGGACTCAACGAAGTGGTTGAAGATCAACTGTAGGTCTGAGTCCCGCAGCGAGATCGACGCGCCTGCGAAGGGGGACTGATCTTTGGATGAGACGGCGCTGATCAAGCCGTCCAGCGCGAAGTTGCTGGCCGACGGCAGCTCGAACGTCACCTCGAAGTAGGAATACCCAAACGCATGGATAACGTTCGGGACCGGCCCTCCGGCTTCGGACGTACCGCTTCCGGAGCCGGTCATGGATGATGCGCCGATTTGCGACTGCTGACTGGCGAATCCAGAGCCGAACCCGGAATCACAGCCAAGCACTGTATCCACAACACCGTCAAAGGGTCCAAACCCCTTGGCCGAATCCTCCTCAAAGGTTTTGTCGAGGCACTGCGGAACAATCAGAAACGTGTTCACCGATCTCTGTTGATCGAGGGGAATGATCGTCTGGGCCGAAACCGCCCCACAGATGAGCAACATCGCAGACGCCGCAAAGACCGCAAGGGCGTTGGTGGTGGATGATTCTGCACGCATGACTGCATCTCCTTCCGGTAACGATTCCGACCGTCACCGCAGCAACGTCGAGGAACGTTCGTCGGCAGGTACCGCGCCCCTGACCGAACCCACGTTCCGCACCAGATATAGAATACCCATGTCCGAACGGACCACGGGCATTGCAAGAATCCGAGGGTTTGCGCAGGCAAAGGGCTGTTGTGAGTCGACGAACTGGCTGATCCCGCCCGCTGCGAGGAGGTCTGGCCCGCCAACGGAGCCGCGGCCCTCAAGCGAGGCAAAGACCCCCTGGCCGGTGAAGGCCGGAGGTGTGATGGTTGCCATGCGTCGGCGAGGGTTGGTTACGCACACGCCCCCCAGTTGCCCAGCAGGTCGAGCAGATCCTTCACGCCAACGTCGCCGCTGTCGTCGAAGTCGGCGGGACAATCTTCCTTCGGCGGGCACGGTCCCCAGGCGCCCAGCAAGAAGAGCAGGTCCTTCACACCAACGTCGCCGCTGTCGTCGAAGTCCCAGGGGCACTCGCACTCATCGGGTATGCCGTTGCCGTTCTTGTCGGGCAGCGTGCCGGCCGCGATCTCACATTCATCCGGGATGCCGTTTTCGTTGCAGTCGAAGAGGACGCCGTTGGCCAGATCATCGGTGTCGCCTATGCCGTTGCCGTTGCAGTCGTAGTCACCGATGCGCAGGTAATAGACATCGTGCTCGCCGTTGAACGTCGCCGCCCAGGCCAGATTCGCGCCGACGTCGTCCGAAATCATGTCGTAATAGTCCCCAATTTTGTTCTGCTGCGGCCAACCGATCCAGCTGTTGAAGACCGGGCTCAATGGGGTGTTCGCTGACCATGTCACGCCTCCATCAGTCGAGAACGAATAGAACAACTCCGACATGTTTGCCTGGCCGGAGTTGCGCGTGTCGTTCCAAATCACATCAATACGGCCATTGGGGGCAACCGACATCGTGCCAAACCACTGCCAGGCGCCGTTATTGGTCGGATCATCATTGACGCGAATCGGGCTTGACCACGTCGCGCCGCCGTCGGTGCTGCGCACGAAGTGAACGTCCAAAGGATCGCCGCCCGGCGGATTGACGGAACACAGCATGTACACGTCGCCCTGCGCCGGCCCTTTCGCATGATTGACCGCCACCCATGCCTGACCGAGCAACCCAGCCGGATTGGGGCTGCCACCGACGAAACCCTGTATCGAGCCACCCAGGTTTACCGACACTGCAAAGTCAAACTCGGCCGGTAAGTTTTCATCTTGCAAGGTGCTGGACTTCACAATCTGGAAATCGCCGCCCGCGATATACAGTTCGCCCTCCGGCCCCACCGCGAGCGTTCCCCACTGCGGTTGAGTCGGAACGTCAATACAATTCAGGAACGACCCACCGCCGTCGTACGATCGCGTGAACTGCCCGTTGCACACGCTGAAGAATGCGGTCCAGTTGGCATAGATATTGCCGTGGCCGATGCCACCCGTGCGATCAATGGCCATCCACTGCTTGTCGCCGCCGAAAGCCCACACCGGCTCACCCCACGTTACCCCGCCGTCGTCCGACTTGAAGACTTGGCAACTGAACTCACCACCCACGACGCGCAGACTGTTGTAGTAGAAATTGCCCTCGGCATCGAAGTCGAGCACGGGGTCGCTGCGAAAGACGCCCGGCTCCAACACGCCGGGAAATGTCCAACTGCGGCCGCCGTCATTGGAATAACCCCAGCCGGCCTGGCGGAACGAATTATTGATCGTGTCAAACTGCCGCCAGCCGATCACCATGCGGTTGGGGGCCGTCGGGTCCACCGCAATGGATGGCTCGTTGGCAGCGTCGTTGAGGATGTTGTCGCCGAACTCGTCAATGTTCACCTGAACGCTGATGAAGCCGCCGGTCGTCGGCATCGCCGGCGGGGCAGTCTTCCGCGGACCCGGCACCGCATCGATCGACCATTCAACCGGCGTCTCGAGCGGTCGATCCTTCAAGGCCCGCTTGTCCTGCGGCCCGGTCGCTTCGATTGCCGCCAATACAAAAAGCGGCGCCAGAAGAATAGAAACAACGGCGACCCCAATCCGCGGTGCATACAGACGTAGCATCAACTTTCTCCTTTCACTGGCAGACCAACCGCCCGCCCAACATACCTTATGCCCCCAGGACCCCTGCGGATGCAGATTCCTGCAAAATCGGGGTCATTTGCCGTCGAGCACAGCTCCCGGCGACCGGCCTACGCGTGATCGCCGTCCACATTCGGGGCATTGAATAAAGTCGCCCTCACGCTCAAGCCCTTTCAACAAATACCCGCACCAGAAGCACGCTGGGGTGAACAAGTCGTAGTGGAACTGCTTCCGTAACAGGAATCGCCGCAGTGACACCCCCGAGCTAACGGCCAAAGCAATCGCAACTCCGAAGCCCAGCAAAAGGGCCATCATAAAGCCGAGGAATCCAGCGTCGTGGAAAAATCCAAAAATATCCCACGCTGTCTCCTCCAGCGCATCACCGCCACGACCAAACAAGATCATCCATCCGAAGCTTGCGAGCACACTCACGATCGACGGCGCGGTGCGAACCGTCAGTTTTCGCTTGTCGATCGCATCGATGAGACTTCGGCATTCAGCCTCGTCGATGCCAAATCGCTTCGCCAGTCCATGATGTGATCGCAAGTCATTAAACACCATCGCATCCGGCTCCACACTCCGGGCCTCCGTCGGAAACTTCCCAGCTCACGTGCAGCGTTCGTAGGTCCCGCACGGTCACTCTCTCTTCTTGTCAGTAACGCCGCCGATGAAGCACGCGATTAAGCCAATGATCAATCCAGCTCCAAAACCAGGGAAGACCCAATACCACCGCGACGTATCCCAGTACGAAATCTCCCAGTAAGCGATTTCCCCGTAGGCGATGAAGGCAATCAAGAACCCGAGGATGCCCCACCAAACGGCGCGTTTCCCTGGATACCACGCGCGCATCGCGGCTGACCTGGCGCGTGCACCCCTAGACTGACCGGCTATAGCCTCCTTAAGAACAGTTGTACCACACTCTGGGCACGCATCATGATCCGTGTGGCGCACGTCATAGCCGCACTTGATGCAGCGGCCGCGCTTGCGGCGGATGAAACGGCGCACGGTGAACGGGCCGAGTGTGACTAACCACAGTAGCACCGCATAGAACAGCGTGTTGATTACGATACCCGACCAGATCAAACCGATCGGCAAGATAATTTGGTTTGGCAGGAACGACCAATCAACTAGCCACCCCCGCTC
>JADFNO010000065.1 GCA_022563315.1 Planctomycetota bacterium
CTTCTTCATTCACAGGAGCAAAATCGCTAGAAGATCCCTATTCGCGTGTAAGGGCAAGAAAAGCTGCCGGGAGTCTTTTTCAATATCAGCCCCCGGCCCCCGCCCCCGGAAATGGGGGAGATCGGATAAGACCCTCACCCCTAACCCCTCTCCCAGAGGGCGAGGGGGACACAAGAATGTCAGCTTCCCAAGCTGAACTATGCAGTATGTGCAGCGCGAGCTCCCGATTCCATCGGGATGTCGCCCCGGTTTACGTGAGGGATGGATTGGCGGCCCGGTGCGCTTCTCTACTTCTTCAACTCACGGTTCGCGATCGTTTCCAGGTGGTAGCGCGCCGAAGCGGAGGAAGACCTTGAGATGATCATTCTCAAGCACCCGGTTTTCTTGCTCGTGATTGATCTGAGAGGTCTCGCGGCCAAGCAGCGAACAACCGCGGCAGAACAGCCGGCCTCGGCGTCCTGAGTACGAACAGGCTGCGCTGAACATTCGGCGCGGCTTTTTTTTATTGCGGTCATGAAAAAGTCGTCAGCCCCCGGAAATGACGGTGGTGGATACGACCCCTCACCCCTCGCCTTCGACTCCCAGCTACACATCCCTACAGGGCGCATCGCTCCTCGCTCCTGCGCATGGCTCATGGCTCATGGCGCATGGCTCATGGCGCATGGCTCATGGCTCATGGCGCATGGCTCATCCCTCATTCCTCATCCCTCCCCCTCACCAAACATCAATTTGTAAAAAAACCCGAAAATTCTCCTAACATCCCCTTGACATGGCCGATGAAATCGCGATCCTACCGTAAACCGAACATTGACCAAAAACGAGGGCTCAGTTATGGTATCAGCAACTGCAAAGCGTACGATGAATTCATCCGCCAACGGCAAGGGGAGCCGACGTATGAGCAAAGCCATCACCGAGGACAAAGGCCGCCTCCAGGCCCTGGAAATGGCCCTGAGCCAGATCGAGAAGAACTTTGGCAAGGGGGCGATCATGCGCCTGGATGAGGATGCGATGAACTTGGTCCCGGGGATCTCCACCGGGGCCCTGAGCCTGGACTTGGCCTTGGGCGGCAAGGGACTGGCCCGCGGACGAGTGGTGGAAATCTTTGGCCCCGAATCCTCGGGCAAGACGACGCTGGCCCTGACGGTCGTCGCCAACGCCCAGAAAACGGGTGGCGTGGCTGCGTTCATCGATGCTGAGCACGCTCTCAATCCATCCTGGGCCCGAAAGATCGGCGTCAATCTCGACGAGATGCTCGTCTCCCAGCCCGACACCGGCGAACAGGCGCTGGAAATCTGCGAGCTGCTGGTCCGCTCCAATGCCGTGGACGTGATCGTGATCGACTCCGTCGCCGCGCTGATTCCCCGGGCCGAAATCGAAGGCGACATGGGTGCGCCCCACATGGGCCTCCAGGCCCGGCTCATGAGCCAGGCCCTGCGCAAACTCACCGGCGCTATCTCCAAGAGCCAAACCGTCGTCATCTTCATCAACCAACTGCGAGAGAAGATCGGCGTGATGTTCGGTTCGCCCGAGACCACGCCCGGCGGACGGGCGCTGAAGTTCTATGCCTCCGCCCGCATCGACATTCGCCGCATCGGGGCCATCAAGGACGGCGATGAACACATCGGCAATCGGGTTCGGGCCCGGGTGGTGAAGAACAAGATCGCCCCGCCGTTCCGCGACGCCGAGTTCGACATCATGTTCGACGAGGGGATCAGCGCTTCGGGCGATCTGTTGGATATGGCGGTGACGGACGACGTGATCCAAAAGTCCGGATCGTGGTTCAGCTACGGTGAAGTACGACTGGGCCAAGGGCGCGAGAACGCCAAGGTCTTTCTGAAGGAGAACCCCGATCTATTCGAAGAGATCCGCCAAGCCGTGCTGATCGCGCGCGGCCTGGTTGTGGCGCCAAAGACGGAGCCTAGCGCTTCGGCAGCAGAGGCAGAGGCAGAGGTCGACATCGAGGCGAAGGTGAAGGCCAAGGCACAAGAGGCGTAGTGTTATGACACTGGGCAGAGTGGAAACTGCACCCTGACCCGCGGCGGACGTCTCACTGCGTAGGAATATCGCCGTGGCCGGGAGGTGATGGCGAAGGGAGTCCTGCGAAATACCCGAGTTGCCATCGCGACCTCCGCCGAAGCGACCGTGCAGATGCTACGTTTGGGCTGATTCCGCGTAATGCCTTGATCTTTTACGCATTACAATTGATCCGTGGGCGAGTGCCATGCTTTGACCCGATAGGGCAAAGTATGCTTCACCGCTTCGCGGATGAAGCGCGGCACCCCATAAACGCACGAGAATCAAGTGGGATTCATATTAGTCCGCGCTGTTTGGCGCGATCAGCGCCAGTCCGCCGTCGTGCCCGCGAACAATGTACTGGTCGTCGTCGATCCACGCCGCACCAAGAATGTTCAGTTCTGAATTCAGTTGCGTAATCGTGGCTTCGTCCGGTGCGAGACCAATGTTCCGAAGAATCTTGTGGACCACGTTATCCTGTCGAGTCCATTCGAAGTTGATACTATCTTGAGCGAATGTCACCTGCACGGAAATGCTCCGGTCACCACAGAGAAATTCCGCAAAGCCTGACTGAGATTTTACCTGCCAGAGCAGCGAGGCTATTCCCTCCTCAACCGTCAACAGACCGTCCGGTTCTTCGTCGAGGACGTCTGTCACTAGCGCCATAAGAACCCCTCGGTCGATGAAACGGATCGGGAACTCCTCGTCGTGGAATCTGTTCTGAGCTGCGACGAGCTCGCGGTTCTGCAGGTCTTGCTCAGTAGGTCCGGCGCGCGACAGCGCTATCGTCCAAACGAGACTGATCATTGCGGCGAAGCTCCCGACAAGATAAAGCGCAGAGGAGACTTTCAGGCGCTTGATACCGTGCATCAGATCACCAATCGACAGCGTTTTGATGTCGATCGGTTCGGACTTCTCTTGGGGACGGCTCGGCTCCTGCCCTGGACTCGAGGTCGGTGGTGTTGACTGGGGTTGCTGACTCATGGTGCGCTCCAAAGTGCAAGGAATGAGTTGACGGCTTCCAATGTTTCGCTTTTTTCCGCGCAATGCGAGCCGAAGCCGAATCCACGGCAACTGCATTCTACAGTCTGTTTGCTTGGAGGCCCCAGAGGCCCGAGCGAAGCAGGCCACTGTCGGCGGCGGACCAGGCGAATCAATCGTCCGAATCGAATCGTGCCTGAGCTCGCCTCGATGCGCAGGCCATTGCCGCGTCCGCATATTGCCGTCACCGGGTACGGAACCGGGCAGCGGCAAGAGTCTAGACGCCTGCCGGATGACGCGTATGATGCGGATGCCGATGCTGCGGCTGTGGCGGAACTGGCAGACGCGCTAGACTCAGGTTCTAGTGGGAGTAATTTCCCGTGGAGGTTCGAATCCTCTCAGCCGCATTGACCGTCCCGGATCAACGGGACGGTCTGTCGTTTTGATAGAGCGGGCAACCACCTCAACATCATCGAACGTGTCACCAAAATGCGGTAGCATCCCGGCACGATCGGGAGCAACGCGGTCAAAACCCGCAGCGTGCGGGGCCGAGGCAAGGGGATATCGGCCTCGTGAGGACTGCACTCGTATCGCCCCCCAGGGCAGCGCCCGGAGGCGTCCTTGAAGAGCAATCTCGTCAAACGCGGCTTCCTCTCGTTGATCTTCACCCAGTTCTTCGGCGCTGCCAATGACAACATGCTCAAGGGCGTGTTGACATTCATGGTGATCGACGGCGTGTGGAGCGGGCGACTGGGGGCCGGGGGGCAAGGTCTCGTCGCCCTGTGTTTCACCATCCCGTTCATCGTGCTTTCGGGGTACGCCGGGCAGTTCGCCGATCGCAACAGCAAACGGTATGTAAGCGTTCTGGTCAAAGTGGTCGAGATTCCGATCGCGGCCACGGCGTTGCTCGGTTTCTGGTTCGGCAATTTGTGGATCACGTTGGCGGCGCTGGTGGCGTTGAGTTGCCAGAGCGCGTTCTTCGGACCGGCCAAGTACGGCATGATCCCCGAGCTTGTCGATGATCGCGACCTGAGCCGAGCCAACGGCACCATCAACATGATGACCAATATCGCGGTAATTCTGGGCACGCTCCTGGCCGGGGAAGTTGCCGACCGATACGACCCGCTCCCAGCCTCGGATGGTTCATCAGCGCCTGCGATACTGTGGCTGCCGGGCGCACTGATGCTTGCGGCGGCGGCGGCGGGATTGTTCGCCGTGTTATTCCTCGTCCGCCTGGAGCCGGGCGACAAGAACCTGAAGTACAACCCCAATCCATTTGCAATATACATCAGCGCGATCCGTGAAATGTCAAAGTCGCCGCTGCTGATGGTGATGTTGGCGTGGGGGTACTTCTACCTGCTGGCCGGGTTGGCCCTGCTCATCATCCCCGAGTACACCGTTGTCCTGAAAATCGATCGCGCTGAAGCGAGCGTGTTGCTCGGCGTGCTCGGGGCGGCGATCGGTCTTGGCAGCGTCACGGCGGGTCTCATTTCAGGTCATCGAATCGAACCGCGACTGATCCCGATCGGCGCGCTGGGGATCACCGTCTTCTTTGTTCTGCTCGGCACCGTGGAACCGGCGCTTCCGGCGCTTGCGCCAAAGCTCAGAGTTGCGTTCAGCAGTGTGAGCGGGTTCATTTTCGGGGCCGGCTTCTTTGCCGGTTTCTATATCATTCCTCTGCAAGCGATGTTGCAGAAATTGTCGCCGGATAGTGAGCGCGGGCGGTTCCTCGGCACGGCGAACGCCATCTCGTTCTCGTTTCTTGCGATTGGCTCGCTGCTGTTTTGGTTCATCAAGCCGTTGTTCATCGACAATCCACAGCGGATCTTCCTCGTCAGCGCCGCGCTGATGTTGGTCGGCGCTGCGTTCTTCCTCGTCAGACTGCGGCACACAGTCTTTTCTTCCACACGCCCTGCTTGATCGATTACTTGAAGCATGTTGCGCCTGTGACCGGAGATGGTGATCCGCTTTGGCGTCGCCTAGACTACCGCGCGATGCAATCGATCTATCTCGACAACAACGCCACGACCAAGCCCGCGCCCCAAGTTTTGGCGGCGATGACCGAAGTGGCGCAGTTGGCCTGGGCCAACCCCTCCAGTATCCACCGTGCAGGTCAGGCGGCTCGGCGTCATGTAGAACTCGCCCGCGAATCCGTCTGCGGACTGATCGGCTGTGAAGATCGCGAGCTGATCTTTACCTCCAGCGGCACCGAAGCGGCGAACCTGGCGATACTCGGAACGCTCGCAGCGCAATCCAACCGCAACGTCCTCGTCACCAGCCGTCTGGAGCACAGCGCCGTCCGCGAGTTGGCTGAATCACTTGAAGAGCGCGGCAACGAAGTGATCTGGCTGGCCAACGATCACAGCGGTTTGGTGGACGTCGACTTGCTGCGCGATGTGTTGACGCGCCGGGCGAACGAGATTGCCGTCGTCTCCATTATGTGGGCGAACAACGAGACGGGCGTGATTCAACCGGTCCGCGAGATGGGGTTGCTTTGTCGAGAACACGGCGTGTGTTTCTATACGGATGCGACGCAGTGGGTGGGGAAGATGCCCACGGATCTCGCGTCGCTGCCGATCGATCTGCTGACGTTCGCCGCTCACAAGTTCCACGGCCCCAAGGGTGTCGGCGGGTTGTTCATCAAGCGGAATCTGAGGATCGAGCCGCAGATGATCGGCGGCGGCCAAGAGCGAGGGCGTCGCGCTGGAACGGAGAACGTCGCGGGTATTGTGGGGATGGGCGTCGCCGCGGGGCTTGCGAAGCAATGGATTTCCGCCAACGGACACGAGCGAGTTGCTGCGCTTCGCAATTCGTTTGAGCAACACATCGTTGAGACCGTCCAAGACGCGTCGATCAACGCCGTGGAGGCGCCGCGAATTGGGGATGTGACCAACATCGCCTTCGCGAAGCTGGAGGCGGAGGCGATCCTGCTCATGCTGTCGGAGCGCGGCGTGTGCGCTTCGGCCGGGGCCGCGTGCTCCTCCGGTTCGGTCGAACCTTCAGCCGTGCTACTGGCGATGGGATTTTCACCCGAGCTGGCGTTCGGCTCGATCCGTTTCAGCCTGTCGCGCGACACGACTAGAGAAGAGATCGATCGAGCGGGTGAAATCACAACGGACGTCGTCGCCAAGCTCAGAGCAAGTTTCGCGGCGGTCTGACCAGACGGCGCGCCGTGGCCGGAGTAGGCAAGCAGCTCGTCGTGCTCGATTCCCCAAGGTGCTCAATGAAGATCCGTGACAGCGGGATGCCAGTCGAGGAAGTCTGGGCGAGCTTCTTCAACCCCAAGACGACGCTGCACACGCTGGAGTTGACCTCGGCCTGCCATAATGTTGTGGAGTTCGGCTGCGGATATGGGACATTCACGGTTCCCGCCGCACGGATGGTATCCGGCACGGTGTACGCCTTGGATCTCGAGCCGGAGATGATTTCCTGTACCCAGGCCTGCGTTGACGAGGCGGGGCTGACCAACGTGCAGTTCATCGAGCGCGACTTCATCGCCGACGGCACGGGTCTGGCGGACGGCATCGCCGATTATGTGATGCTGTTCAACATTCTGCATCCTGAGCGTCCGGTCGATTTGTTGCACGAGGCGCGCAGAAATTTGCGGGAAGGTGGGGTGTTAGGGATTATTCACTGGAACTACGACGCCACGACGCCGCGCGGTCCGGATATGCAGTTCCGGCCGCGCCCCGAGCAGATCAGTCAATGGGCCGAACAGGCGGGGTTCGAGCGGCTGGGTGACGGCCTCGTCGATCTTCCGCCGTATCACTACGGGATGGCGCTACGAACACGCGCGGACTGAGCACTATTGGTCGCTCTGCCACGCTTTGGCGACGGCGGCGGCGACTCGCTGGTGCACCGACTTGTCAAGCATGTCCGGCAAAAGCTGTTCGCTGGCGGCGGACGCAAGCGCCTCCGCGGCGGCGGTCTTCATGGCCGGGGTGATGCGCCGCGCCCGTACATCCAGTGCACCGCGAAAGATGCCCGGAAAGGCCAGGGCGTTGTTCATGCCACGGCCGTCGACCGCGACCGCGGCGCCGGCGTCAAGCGCATCCTCGACGGTAATTTCGCTGACAGGGTTGGCTAAAGCGAACACGATCGGATCATCGGCCATGGACGCCACCATCGCCTGACTGACGAGCTTCGGCCGGGACACGCCAATAAACAGATTCCGCCCCTTGATGACTTCTGCCAGCGGACCTTGCTTGTCGTGCGTGTTGGTGATCTCGGCGAGGCGCACCTTCCAGGGGTTCATCCGTTCCGTGCGACCGCGATGGATCGCTCCCACGCTGTCGCAGACGATGACATCACCGATCCCGAAGTCGATCAGGAACCGGGCGATGGCAAAACCCGCCGCGCCCGCGCCGAGAATGACCCCGTTACATTCGCCGGCTGAACGGTTGGTTTGCTTCAACGCGTTGATCAACCCGGCGACGACGACGGTGGCGGTGCCGTGCTGGTCGTCGTGAAAGACGGGAATGTCCAATCGGACTTGCAGTTTCTCCTCAATCTCAAAACAGGCTGGGGCCGCAATGTCTTCGAGTTGGATCGCGCCGTAGTAGGAAGCAAGTTTGCTGACGATGTCGACGATGTCGTCGGGATCCTTCGTGTCCAGCAGGATCGGATCGGCGGAGACCTTGACGAAGTGGGCGAGGATGGCGGCCTTGCCCTCCATTACCGGAAGCGACGCCAAGGGACCGATGTCGCCCAGACCCAGCACCGCCGTCCCGTTCGTGACGATCGCAATGCGGTTGCCCTTGCTCGTGTATTTCCACGCCTGCTCAGGCTTCTCGGCGATCAACTCACAGACGCTGGCCACGCCCGGCGTGTAGACCATGCGCAGGTCCATCATCGTGTTCAACGGCACGCGCGCTTCCGTCTCGATCGCCCCGTGTCGGTGAATCTCCAGTACGTCGTCGCTTATCGAGAGCAGTTCAACCTCGCCCAGCGCCTTGATGGCGTCGATCGCGAGGTCCAGGTGGCCCTCCTCCACGAGAAAGAGTTGGATGTCGCGAATCTTGTGCTGACGATCGGCCCCGACAATACGAATGTCCCCGACCATGGCGCCGGCATCCGCAACGGCGTCGAGAACCTTGGCCAGGGCGCCGGGTCGATCAAGGACGCGCAGCCGCACGGTGATGATGAATTTCGCCTGATACCGTTCCTGCCAGTTGGGAAGCCGTTTGCTCATTGGGTGGCGCCTCGTATGGGAGCGGGAGACTGTCCCAAGTATGGTCCGGCTTGGCAACTCGACACCGCGTGTTGGGCCGGTGCGGCGCTGTGGAGCTATGATCGCCGATGATGCAGACCGACAAGGCGCTGAGGCTTCGTCTCGGCCACAGCCCTGATCCCGATGACGCGTTCATGTGGTGGCCGATCGTGAGCGACGAAGGCAGCGCAGCCGGTTTTGACACCCGTGGTTTTCACTTCGAGCAGGTGTTGGACGATATCGAGTCGCTCAATCACCGGGCTCAAGTGGGCGAGCTGGAAATCACCGCTATCAGTTGTGCTCAGTATCCGTATGTTGCGGACCGCTATGCGCTGACCGCATGCGGCTCGTCGATGGGGGACAACTATGGGCCGAAGATCGTCGCCCGTCGGGCGATGGGCCTGGAGGAACTGACAGCCGACGGGGTGACCCTGGCCGTGCCGGGCGAGCGCACCAGCGCGTTCGGCGCCGCGAGTCTTCTGCTGGGACCGGGCGCGTTTCGTTTCCAGGTGGTTCAGTTCGATCAGATTATCTCGCGCGTGGCCGGGGGCCAGTTCGACGCCGGGTTGGTGATTCACGAGGGGCAGTTGACGTTTGCGGAGGCCGGGCTCGAAATGATCGTTGACCTCGGTTCGTGGTGGACGAGCCGGAACGGCATGCCGCTGCCGCTTGGCGTCAGCGCGATTCGCCGGGACCTGGACGATTCGCACGGCCCGGGCACGTTGCAACGGGTGACGACCGTATTGCTCGAGTCGTTGCGGTTTGCCCTGGCGCATCGCGAGGAGGCGCTTCAGTACGCGCTGCGATTCGCCCGGGACACTCCGCCGTCGCTGGCCGATCGGTTCGTGAGCATGTACGTGAACAAATGGACGCTGGACTTCGGAGATTTGGGCCGGGAGGCGGTTCGAACGTTCCTGAGGCAGCTGAACGAGGCGGGGCTGGTACCGGAGCCGCCGTCGATCGAGTTCATCGATCCGGGTTAGGCAGCGGGCCCGAAGATTGGATGTGTGAAGATAGGGGATTTTTTCCTTGCATCAAGGCGGTCCAAGTCGGTAGACTTATCATTCGTTATGGGTCGCTGGACGAGACGATCTGTCAGGCCGGCACGGTGAATGGGCTGGGCGCTCGGCTGGGGTGCGAATGAGCGAGATTCTGCCGCAGGAGACAATCCAGGGTTACAGCCCGCCAACCGTACGCCAATTCAGTGTCTTCCTTGAGAACAAGGTCGGGAAGCTGCTGGAGCTGGTGGGGCTGTTCGACGAGGCTCCAGCTGTTCATTTGTGTGCGTTCAGCGTGCTGGAGTCGTCAGACCACGCGGTGGTGCGGATCATCCCCAATAACGCCGATGCGGCTCGGGCCCTGCTCCGCCGGCACAGCTTGGCGTTCTCGGAGTTCGACCTGCTCATTGTCGAGCTGGCGGAGAACCACAACCTCACGAGCATGTGTCTTTATTTGCTGGGGGCGGAGCTGAATATCCGCTTTGCCTACCCCCTGATGCTGCGACCCGACGGCACGCCGACGATCGCCCTGGCCGTGGACGATCAGCAGTTGGCCGGCCAAATCCTCCTCAAGAAGGATTTCAGGCTGCTGGGCGAGGGCGACCTGCCCTAGCCCCTAGCGAACAGCTTCAAGGCAGAGGCGGCGGTCGTTTTCAATCCACCACTCGGTGTCCAGAGCTCGCCATCGAGCACTTCCGCTCAAAAAAAGCGCCGACCATCGGCCGGCGCTGCGTGGTTCGTTTTCCAAGTGAGTCGCTTCTCAGGCGGCTCGGCGGTAGCGGCGGACGCTGCGCTTGCGGGCAGCGCTGGTGCGCGGGAACTTGTAGCTGTGAACGCTGCTCGGGCGGGGCTTGCGCGCGGGTGACTTGCGGGCGCGAGTGGTCGTGCTCTTCCGGCTGGTCGTCCTCTTCGCGCTCTTGCGCTTCCGCTTGCTGGTCGTGGCGGGGCCGAACTGCTTGGCGAAGAACTTACGGCAGAAGGTCATGAATTCCTTCTGGCTGCCGATGTGGTTCTTCAGCTGCTCGGGCTTGCAGAAGCCGTTGCAAAGGGCCCAATCAATGAAGCACTGCCACATCTGAGTATGGACGGGCTTGAACTTGGCGGCGCTGGATCGCTTGCCGTTCACCGACCAGAAAACCCAATGACCGTTGAATTTCTGGCGGTAGACCAGGCCGGCGCGGAACAGCGAGTTCCCGACGACGCTGGGGTTCTTGCCAGTGCGCTTCGCGATGCTGTAGATCGCGATACCGCAGGGCGTGCCGTTCTTGACGGCGGTGTTGAACGAGGACCCATGGGGTGACTTGAAGTTGCTTGGCATCGTTGAATTTCTCCTACTGAGTGCCGTGCGCCCAGTAAGGTGCGGCCCGTGACAGATCACGCCCGCGATTGACTGGGCAAATGATGTCCGCTTCGGCAAACTGTGCCGAATGACCCGAGAACATCGGCCGAACCGGCAATGTGGATCACGCGTGTGCGGGAATTAGCACAAAAAAGCGCACTTATCGGTATGTGAGGATTGCGCCGCTGGACCGCGTCAACGACACGACGCCGGTGCGCAGCGACATCAATCGGCAACGCGGGGTGCGTTTGGGGGACTATCGGGCTTTTGGTCCACGACGGTCTCGCGAGCGGCGTCGAAGATGTACAGCGTTCCCGCCTGTTCATCCTTGCAACGTGAGTGACTCCCGTCGCAGTACGGTAAGTTCTTGCTCAACCCGCAGGCGCAGATGAAGACAGGCTTTTCCTGCGGATCGATGCGGTGAGGGCCGGTGGCGTCATGCCGGACCATACGGGCCATGCGTGGGCTCCTGTGAAGAGTCAGTTCGAAGGCGGTGGAGGCTGCGGTGAGAGCTGCGGCGGTAGAAGAAAGTCGGCAAGGCCCGTTGGATCTGACTCCAGTTCGGGCAATGAGTCGGGGCTGTACTCGTGATCGCGCTTCCGCAGCACGATGGCGGACACCAATAGGTCGTTGATCTTGAGACCCCGGGCGACGTCAAGCCCCTCGAGAATACGTCCGAAAACCGTGTGTTTGCCGTTGAGGTCCGGCGTTGGCTCGTGCGTCAGGAAGAAGCCGCTACCCGCGGTATGCGGGGCGTCCGTCTTGGCCATCGCCAGCGAGCCGGCGAAGTGGTTTCGAGCACCCTGTCGCGTGTGCTCGTCCGGAATCCGATACCCCGGTCCACCCTGGCCTGGGATTCCGGTCGCGCCCGGTTTGGTGTTGGGGTCCCCGCCCTGGGCCATGAAGTTCTGTATCACCCGGTGGAACTTCGTGCCGTCGTAAAAGCCCGCTTCCACCAGCGAGATGAAGTTGGCCACGGTGTTGGGGGCCTCATTCTCAAACAGCTCGACGACGATCCGGCCGCGAGCGGTAATCAGCTCAACACGCGGCAGATCGTTCGCGCCCTCCTCGGTCGAGCGAATCACCTGCTCGAAGGGCCACAGCTCGACGTACGACTCGCAGTTGTCGCGGAGTTGATCGATCTGCTTGGACAAGGCCGTGTTCTGATCCGTCGCCTCCACGGGGATCGACTCCAGCATGTCCAGCGCTTCCCCAAAGCGATGCTGGGCGAAGAGACACCGGGCCAGCGTTAGCACCGATTCAGGGTCGTCGTTCGGATCGGCCGGCGATGCGCTCAGGACTGCGATCAGTCGGTCATAGTTGTTCGCCCGCAGGTAATAATCCGACCAGGACCGGCGCATCGGCTGGTCGTCTTCGACGAGCTCCATCAGCGAGGGGAACAACGAATCGACGCGATCGTCCTCGCCCAGCCAGATCGCCAGTTGTAACTCGTGGGCGATGCCCCGATCGTGGCTGGGGTTTGTGGCGTTGTAATCGGTGAAGCGCAGGCGCAGGGATAGAACGACGGCGCGGCTCTCGTCCGATATACCGCCCAGTGCTGACAACGACTGCTGCAGGTTCTCAAAGGTTCTACTGAGGGCCTGGAACTGCTCGTCATCACGCTGCGGCGTCTGGGCTTGGTCCGGCTGAGGCGGCGCCTGGGCTGCCAACCCAAGTAGGAGTGGCAACAGAAGTACGAGCTGGGTAATAGTCTGACGCATGGTTGGTTCTTTACGTGCTGCGAGTCCGTCGTCTATGTGGACCACCGGGGCAGATAGGGTAGCAATCCCTATCGACGCCGCTACCGCCGGTGGCCGTCGGCCGGGTAGGTGCAACTTGATTTCTCCGTCTCCCAGACCCGAACCCGCTCCAAGCGGCCGCCCGCCTCGGCGATCCGCGGATCAAGCAGGTCGTAGCAGACCTTGGCGATGTGCTCGACCGTCGGGTTGAGCTGCGCGAACTCGGCCGTATCGAGGTTCAGGTGCGTGTGGTCGAAGCGCTCGATGACCGTCTCATCGACGATGCGTTCGAGGACGCTCAGGTTGAAAACGGCAGGGTCGTCGGTCGCATTGAGCGGCATGGAAACGATCGGCTCCAGGCGATAGTTGTGGCCGTGCCCGCTGGGGTTGTTGCACTTGCCGAAGGTTTGGCGATTCTCGGCATCGTCCAGCTCCGGACTGTGAAGTCGGTGGGCGGCGGAGAACTCAAACTGTTGGCTGATCAATACGCGGTCCATGGCGTGGGCCTCGATGGCGACCGAATAGTAGGGACTCAGCCACCATCCGACCGCGACGAGCGTGGGGTCCAGGGCCGGCTGTAGGGCCCGGTAGACCGCTTCCAGGACACGGCCTGGGTCGCGCTGAGGCTGGCGGCGAAACACGTCTTGGATCATGGGAATCGCCGTGGCGTGGACCGCTGCGTCGATCCTGGAGATATTCATGAGGTATCCCGTGTCGGCATCCGGCTCCCCACGGCAGGTCACTTCCAGCTCATAGAACGCCCCCACGCCGATCATCCCCGGCCAGCCGGCGTAGGCGCTGGCGGGGCGACCGGGGTCGCTTCCGGCAGCGGGAGAGGCCTGACTGACGCAGAATCGCACACGGCGGGTCAGCTCGATCATGGGGGGACTATCCGAGGGGGCAAAAACGGGGTCTCTCGAGCCGTTCTCCGGCGATCGAGCCGATCGTAGGCCGGTCGCCGGCACGGTTCGACGAGGCGGCCACGCTGGGCGATCCGGGCCCACCCGCCCATCACCGGGGCTCTTATGGCTTTCTTCTTTGAGGCTCTTGCATCGTATTTGACGACTGGTATACTTCTTCTACTTCATTTGCCCCCGGAAGGGCTCGGTATGGGGCTTGTCCCCTACCGGGCCTTTTTTCTTAGCCCGGCTCGTTCGCGGCAAACGCCGGTGGCCGAGACCAAACCGATAATCGAACTGGCGATCACCGGCGCGATACGATGCGTGTGGATGTCTCTCGCGTTTCACCAAATAGCCTTGGCACTCGCCACCGCGGCGCTGCTGCAAAGCTGTACCCAGACTCCCACAGATTCGCTGAGGACTGATCCTGATCCCACGGCGCCGGTCGTGCTCAGACCGTTCGCCGGCATCGTCGTCCGACCCGCTGAAGTAACGGTGGAAGTTCAGGCATGGACCTGTCTCGAAGCGGGCTGGCTTGAGCAAGTCGCATGTTCGCCCAATTCGCGCGAGCATGAATCGCTTGTCGTAGTGAAGGCCCCGCCGAGTGAGATTCATGCTGCGCTGCTCCTGGCCGGCTTCGAGCCCGGCTCGCCCGGGACGTGGAGTTACGTCGACGACGCGCTGCAGTTCACGCAACCCACCGGGGATCGTCTCGACGTGCTCGTGCGTTACGAGAATGCGGCCGGTGACACGATCCAGGAGCCGATGAGCGCTTGGATTCAGGATCATCGCGGCCAACACGCATTCCCTGATGAGCCGTGGGTGTTCGGCGGCTCGGCCTTCGAGAAAAACCTGCCGTGGATGGGGCCGGGCGAACACTACGTCGCTGATATGACCGGTTCGATCATCGGACTGGTGACGTTCGGCGACGAAGTGATCGGCTTCTCGCGCGTGATCGCCGATCAAGAATCCGTTCAGCCTCCGGCCTGGGAAGTGCGGACCGATCACGTGCCGCCCGTGGGAACGCAAGTGACACTGATCCTCCGCCGGGCCGTCGATCCGGATTAGTACGTTGATCTGTGAATCATGCTGAGGGGGCAAGGGCTTCGCGGTTCGTCGCTAGACGCCGCGCGGCGCACAGGGCGATCGCGATGGCGTCGGCGACGTCCGGCGGACTGGGAAGCTCCGACAGGCGGCATTGGACCATGATCGCCTGCTGCATCTGGATCTTGCTCGCGTGGCCGTGGCCGGTGATCGCCTTCTTGACCTCGGTCGGTAGAAGTTCGTCCAACTCTACGCCTTTGAGCTGGGCCGCCAGCAGGACCACGCCGCGGGCATGTCCCATCAAGATGGACGTGCGGACGTGGCGATAGTGGGAAAACAACTGCTCGACCACCATCAGATCGGGCTGAAGCTGCTCGAGCAGATCGCCCAGGTCGTGATGCAGTTGCGCCAGTCGATACGGCATGGGGGTCTTGGATTTGAGGCGCAGCACGCCGGCCTCGATCAGCCGCGGCTCGTCTTCGCCATCGGCCAGTTCCATGCAGCCGTAGCCGGTGAGACTCAATCCGGGATCGATGCCTAGGACGCGCATTCGTCAGAAGATATCGGGTCGAGCGCGGCCTCGGCGTCGAAGAAGACGCGTCGCTTCACCAAGAGAGCGCGGGGCAAGCCCCGCGGCTAAATAACGCTGCCGGCGGCGCCCCGAATCGAACAGCGCTACCCCTGAAGGGTGTCGCTTTCGATCGCGCCGTCGGCCAGTTGAATGATGCGCTGGCATTGGTCGGCGACGCGCTGATCGTGTGTCACCACGATGATCGTCATGCCTTTTTGATGAAGTTCGGCCAACAGCTCCAAAATGGCCGCCCCCGTCTTGGAATCGAGGTTGCCGGTCGGCTCGTCGGCCATGATGATGGACGGATTGTTGACCAACGCTCGGGCGATGGCCACGCGTTGCTGCTCACCCCCGGACAGTTCAGGCGGGCGATGGGTGAGCCGATCGCCCAGACCGACTGCCTCAAGGCGCTCGGCGGCCCGGCGGCGCCGCTCGTGGCGATGCACGCCGTGATAAAACAGCGGCACCTCGACATTCTCGATCGCGTTGAGCTGGCTGATAAGGTTGAACGCCTGGAACACGAAGCCGATCTTTTCCCGGCGAGCCCGGCTGAGCTCGTCGTCCTCCATGGTGGAGACGTCCCGCCCGTCCAGGAGATACGAGCCGGCCGTCGGCTGATCCAGGCAGCCGAGGATGTTCATCAGCGTACTCTTACCCGAGCCCGACGCCCCCATGATTGCCAGGTACTGCCCCGCCTCGATCAGAAGGTCCACCTCGCGCAGCGCCTCGACCAGCACCGACCCGTCCGGCTTGAAATAGGTCTTGGTGATCTTGCGCAGGTCGGCCACGGTCTGTTGGCCGTTGGAACGGGGTGGGTCTGCATGCATCGTTAGTCTCAAAGCTCGAGCCGGATTGCACCGATCGGTATTTACCGGCAGATCACAGGCCCGCTGCACAGCTACACTGATCCGCGATGCCGCCAATGGACCTTCAATCTTTCCGACAACTCGCCGGGCAGGGCAATCTTATCCCGCTCACGAGCCGCGTGATGAGCGACCATCTCACGCCGGTGCTGGCCTACCGACGATTGGTGGCCCCCGATGAACGGACGGCCCCGAGCTTTCTGCTCGAATCGGTCGAGAATGGCGATACGCTTGGGCGGCACTCGTTCCTGGGCGCCCAGCCGGTGCTGGAAGTCCTGGCCCGTGAACACGACGTGACCGTCGTTGATCACGTCCGTGGCACCCGTCAGACCAACGTCGAGCCCGACCCGCTGATCGTGCCCAAGCGGCTCACGGAATCCTTCCGCCTCGCGGCCCCGGCCGTAACGGCCAACCGCGGACTCAAAGCCTCGTTCACCGGCGGCTGGGTTGGGTATGCCGGCTATGACACCGTGCGCTACCTCGAGCCGGACAAGCTCCCGTTCTCCGCCGCGCCGACGGACGATCGTGGTTTGCCGGACATGCACTTCGGTCTGTACCGGCAGGTGGTGGTCTTTGATCACGTGGACAAGATCCTCTACGCGATCTGCCATGTCCTGCTCGATGAGCACGATTCGGTGGACGATGCCTACCGCGCAGGCTGCGACCAGCTCGATGAGTTCACCCATCGCCTGATGACGCCGTGTGACCCGCTGCCGGCAGGGTCGATCGAGCTGGATATCCACGCCGCGCCGGCTGCGCCGATACCCGGCAACTTCACGCGCGAGCAGTTCGAAGCGGCCGTGTGCAAGTGCAAGGAGTACATTGCGGCCGGCGACGCCTTTCAGATCGTGCTCAGTCAGCGTTTTGAGCGACAGACGTCAGCCGATCCGTTTGAGATATACCGGGCGCTGCGCATCGTCAATCCCAGCCCGTACATGATCTATCTTCAGGCGTCCGGGTCGATTCTGGTGGGGGCGAGTCCGGAGATTTTGTGCCGGGTCGAAAGCGGTGTGGTTACGAGTCGCCCCTTGGCGGGAACCCGGCCGCGCGGTCAGACGCTCGATGAAGACTTGGCCCTGGAGCGTGAATTGCTGGCGGACGAAAAGGAGCGGGCGGAGCACGTCATGCTCGTCGATCTGGGTCGCAACGACCTGGGACGGGTGTGTGAGACGGGGGCCGTCACGCTCGAACGTGTGATGGACGTGGAGCGCTACAGCCACGTGATGCACCTGAGTTCCACGGTGACCGGTCCGCTGCGCCGTGATCTTGACGCGTGGGACGGCCTGCGGGCGACCCTGCCCGTCGGCACCGTCAGCGGCGCGCCCAAGGTTCGGGCCATGCAGATCATCGACGAGCTCGAGCCGACGCGCCGCGGGCCCTACGCCGGCGGAATCGGCGCTGTGGGGTTCAACGGCGATATGGATATCGCGCCCGCGCTGCGGCCGAGGGTG
>JADFNO010000232.1 GCA_022563315.1 Planctomycetota bacterium
AGACATGGACAACAGCGGCGGAGGCGACGCCTGCGACCAGGACATAGACGGCGACTTCGTCAACAACGAAGAGGACAACTGCCCGACGGTCCGCAATCGCGACCAGGCAGATCTCGACGAAGACGGCATCGGGGACGCCTGCGACGACGACATGGACGAAGACGGTGTCCTCAACGAGGCGGACAACTGCGTCCGCGTCCCCAACCCCGATCAATCCGACGCCGACGACGACACCTTGGGCGATGCCTGCGACAATTGCCCCGATGTCTTCAACCCCGAACAAATCGACGACCCGACAGGGACCGATCCGGATGGAGATGGATTGGGTGACGCCTGCGACAACTGCCCCCTGGTCGCCAACCCCGACCAAAAGGACAGCGACGACGACGGCGTCGGCGACGAGTGTACGCCGCCCGACGAGCAATCACCCGGCTGGCTGTTCTTCATGGACATCGACAACAACACGGTCGAGCGCATCGACCTCGACGGATCCAACCGCATCCTCATCGCCGAAACCTCGAGCATCGACCCGGCCACAATGGCCGTCGATCCGGTCAGCCGGCGGGTCTTCTGGGCCGAGGACGGCGACAGAGCCGTCAAATCTTCCTTCTTCGACGGTCGAGGCGACATGGTGCTCACCAATACACTCTCGTTCCCCACCAGCGTGACCTTCGACCCCGGCCAGCGGAAACTGTACGTCACCGATCGTTTCTTCGACGATATCGTCTCCATACTCATCGACGACGAAGGCGTGCCCGTCAATCCGGAAGTCGAAGTCCTGATCTCGTTCCCCACCGACCTTGGCGGCAGCGACCCGATCGGCATCGGCCTCGATACCGATGAAGGAAAGATGTACTGGGCCGACTCGGGATTCGACACCATCAACCGAGCCAACCTCGACGGCACGGACGACGAACTGCTGATCCAGCGGCAAGAGAGCACCAACATCCCATACGACATCGCCATCGATCCGCGAGGCGGCACGATGTACTTCACGGATCGTTTCGCCAACGATCTTTTTCGTGCGAATCTCGACGGGACCAACGTTCAAGTGCTCGTCGACGGCCCCACGGGCGGCGCGGCCGCTTCGAGCGGCCCACAGCCGCGCGGGTTGGCGATCGACTTCCAGAACAACAAACTCTACTGGGCCGACGAGTTTGACAGAGTCATCCGCCGATCAAACCTCGACGGCACCAACATCGAAGACGTCCTCACCGAAAACGTCACAAACATCCGAGCTATGGTCGTCATGCCCGCGGAGGAGAACTAACCCGGATTTCTCACCGGATGGAGTAGCATCAGGCCGCGATCTGTGCGAAAAGGCTGTTGCCAACGCAGTTTCTTCGACACGGAGGTCGCGGCCTGATGCACACAGAGTGTACCCAGAAGTCCTTATCGTTTCACGCCCTTTCCCGGCGGGAAGTCACCGGCTCTTTCGACGGCGGACGGATCACTTCGGACGGGGGCGGATTGCTGCTTCGCGAGACCGAGCGGGTCACCGGGATCATCGACGGGTTCGCTCGGTGTTTCACCGATCATCGCAACCCCCTCCTCATCGAGCACAGCGTGTATGAGTTGGTGGCCCAGCGTGTGTACGGTCTGGCCCATGGCTACGAGGATCTCAACGATCACGACGAGCTGCGTCACGATCCGCTCATGGCCGTGCTGGCGGGGAAGACCGACCCCAACGGGCAATTCCGTGGCCGGCGTGATCGGGGCAAGGCCCTGGCGGGCAAGAGTACGCTCAACCGTCTCGAGTTGACCCCGCCGGACGCCGATTCCCAAAGCCGCTACAAGAAGATCGTGCTTGACGATGCGGCGGTCGAGCGGCTATTCGTCGACATCTTCCAGGACGCTCATCGCAAAGCGCCCAAACAGATTATTCTCGATCTGGACGCGACTGACGATCCGCTGCACGGTGGCCAGGAGGGGCGGTTCTTTCATGGGTACTACAAGAGTTACTGCTACCTGCCGTTGTACATTTTCTGCGGCGAGTTCTTGTTGTGCGCCAAGCTACGGCCGTCGAACATCGACGCGGCGGACGGCGCATTGGAGGAGGTTCAGCGGATCGTCGAGCAGATCCGAGTACGTTGGCCTGAGGTCCGGATCATCCTCCGCGCCGACTCGGGTTTCTGTCGTGAGCCGCTGATGGCGTGGTGTGAGGGCTGCGAGGGTGTGGATTTTGTCTTTGGTTTGGCCAAAAACGACCGCTTGATCGCCGAGATTGGCCCGGCGCTTCGCCGAGCCAAGTCCGCCCATCAGCGTACCGGACAGGCGGCGCGGCGCTTCAAAGACTTCCGGTATCAAACACTCAAGAGCTGGTCGCGGCGGCGGCGCGTGGTGGGCAAGGCCGAGCACCTGGCCAAGGGCGCCAACCCGCGCTTCGTGGTGACCTCCATCTCGCGCAACGAGATCGACGCGGCCACCTTGTACGAGGAGATGTATTGTGCCCGCGGCGAAATGGAGAACCGGATCAAGGAACAACAACTATACATGTTCGCGGACCGCACCAGCACCAGCAAGATGCGCTCCAACCAAATCCGCCTGTGGTGCTCGTCGGTGGCCTACGCGCTGATGCAGGCACTCCGACGCCTCGGACTCACCGGCACGCCGCTGGCCAAGGCCCAATGCCACACCATTCGCGCCAAGATTCTCAAGATCGGCGCGTTGATCCGCGTGACGGTTCGTCGGGTGTGCGTCTCTTGGTCGAGCCACTATCCCTACCAGCGACTGTTTGCCCGTATCCACGCCAACCTCACACGTCGGCGTCCGGCCCTTGCCTACCGCTGACCACGAAATCCGTAGTGCACCACTCCGAAACAGCCGACCCCGGGCAACCGGTCTGCGCCGAGGACTCGTGTGACGTGATCAAACGACGCAAGTCGGCCTCAAAAACCACAACCGAAGGCCCCGACCGCCCCCCGCACACCGACAAACCACCGCCAACGCACAAATCCGCAGGACAACCCCCATGACGACTCGCCCGGTGAGAAATCCGGGCTAGCAGTCTGTCGAAAGGGTAGCGCCGGCCCCCCGTGGCCGACGTAGGGGGTGGAGCGCCCCTCGGTGGCTGCCTCGGAACGCCCACACGGGCTCGAAAAGCTACGACGCCCACGGGGGGGCGGCGCTACAGGAAGTTTTTCAACGGGCTGTCAGGGAACGAGGACTTTTTCCATCGCCCCGATCAGTCGTTCCATGCGAAACGGCTTGGTGATGTAGCCGTCCACGCCGAGGCTCTCCGCCCACTGCTGGTGACGCTTGCCATCGTTGCCGGTGATCATGATGACCAGCGGGCTTTCGCCCCGCTTGTGCCCGCGTTTGAGCTTCTCGAGGACAAGAAAGCCGCTCTTCTTGGGAAGCATGGCGTCGAGCACGATGAGGTCCGGTTGACCGGTTTGAGCGGCCGCGACGGCGGCGTTGCCGTCCACCGCGGTGGCGACGATGGCCCCGAGGTCGTCGAGAACTTTCTCAATGGTCGAGAGGATGTCCGGGTCGTCGTCGACAATCAGTACGTTCTTTCCTTCCAGCGCGCTACTCACTTTGCGATCTCCAGGCCGAGGTTGGTGATCCCCGCCGGCATGACTCGAATCGAAGGCGCGGCCACAGCGCCATGTCACGCGCTGCCAAGCCGCTTCACCCCATCACGTGCTTCCCCACGCATCACTATAGGAACCGCCCCCCGTCGCGGCAACCGGACCCGCGGGTCCACTGAGGAATGCGGACCATCATTCGCACACCGCGCCGTCGCCGGCTCCGATAACAAGACCATTTCTTCCTGGCCCCGCGACAGGTTCTTACAGCGAACGATCGTCCCGTGAGAGCCCCGACGGCAAGAGAGTTGAACACACTGCCTCGGGTCCATGACAGTTTCGGCGGCCCCGATAGGGGCCGAGGATCGTAGCCACGGGTGGAGCGATCCGCCTGCGGCGGAGAGCGAAACCCGTGGTCTCGGAAACCGATGCGCTTTCGGCCCCGGTAAGGGCCGAGGATTTGCCCGTTGCGAAGCGCCCACTTACGAACCGTCCTTCCGCTGCCCCGTCGGGGCAGATCCGCAATGTCGTTCACCACCACGGGTTCCGTTCGCCTGCGGCGAACTCCACCCGTGGCTACGATCCGCCGCCCCATCCGGGGCGAACAAATCTCCGCCGATTCTGTCACGCACCCGTGCGTAGCCGACTGGAGCGTTTCGCCGCGCTCGCGTAGTCTGAGCGGCTGACGGGCTGGCGCTGCGTTTCCGATCGGGTCTCGGCGTGCCGGGATCGCGATGTGGGTCATGGGCCCGTCGGGAGAGGCCTCACTGGTGGCAGACGATTCGTTCGATGTGGTGACCGGGGCGTTCGGGTTCACCGGGCGGTACATCGCCCGGCGGGTGCTGGCCATCGGTCGGCGGGTGCGGACGTTGACCAATCAT
>JADFNO010000066.1 GCA_022563315.1 Planctomycetota bacterium
GAGAAGAGCTCGCGGCGCTGGCGGGGCAGATCGGGTGGCGATTCGATCCCACGAAAGATAAATCGCACGATGATGAGTACGCACACTTTGAGATTTTCCGCCGAGGTCATAGTCGCTGTGCGTTCAATACACTTACGGGCGAAGTGACGATCGACGAGCGCAACTATCCGGCCAAGATGGGCGACTTCGTTTACAAGATCACGACATCGACGGGCAAATCCACGCAGACGCACACCTATCGGTTCAGTTATCTGATTCTTCATCTGCCGTTCGCGAACGTGCCGGACTTGCTGATTCGCCGCGAGGGGATGTTCGACAAGCTGGCCGGGGCGTTCGGATTCGACGACATTGATTTCGAGTCCGCTGAGTTCAGCAAACGGTTCCACGTCAAGAGCCCGGACAAGAAGTTCGCCTACGATGTGATCCACCCCCGGATGATGGAGTTTTTTCTGGCAGACGATTCGCCGACCGTGGATATTGAATTGGGCCGGTGTTGTTTGAGCGACGGTCGCCACCGATGGTCGCCGGACGAATTCCACGCGACGCTGGCTTGGGTGGCCCGATTCATCGACCTCTGGCCGGACCATGTGACGGCGCAGTTGGAGACGTAACTCGCCGACCCCCGGCAAGCCGGGGGCTATGTACCTCGATATTGGCGTCACATCTGGGAACCTTTACGATCAACCACGCACCATGCTCCCGACACTTATCATCATCGGCGTCCTCTTCCTTCTCGCACTGGCGTGGGTGATCGTCAACTACAACCGCATGGCTCGTTTGCGCCAGCACATTGCCGAGAGCTGGTCGGATATCGACGTGGAACTGAAGCGCCGGTACGAGTTGATTCCCAATCTTGTCGAGACGGTCAAGGGCTACGCTGCGCACGAGAAGCAGGTGCTGGAGGAAGTGACGGCTCTGCGCAATAAGGCCGTCGCGAGCACAGGCAGCGCTGCCTCACAAGCGGTGGACGAGTCGGCATTGTTGCTTGGTATGCGAAAGCTCTTTGCGCTCGCCGAGAACTATCCGCAACTCAAAGCCGACACGAGTTTTCTCGCGTTGCAACGAGAGCTGGCCAACACGGAGGATCGCGTCGCCGCCAGCCGACGGTTCTTCAACGGCAACGTGCGGGAGATGAACCAACTCACGCAGACGTTCCCGACGAATTTCCTGGCGTCGATGTTCGGCTTTCAAAGCGAGGATTACTTCGAGTTGGACAGTGCGGCCGAGCGGGTGGTGCCGCACGTCGGGATGTGAACGGGCGCCACGGGGCCAATCAGTCGAGAGGGCAACCAGCGCATAGAAAAAGGACTGCCGGCGGCGTTCTATGCCGTGACAGTCCTTCGTTGATCAGTTGATCGATCGCGTTTGACGCCTAGGCGTTGCGTCGTCTGCGACGGGCCATGCCGAGCCCGAGCGCAAACAGAGCGAATGCACCGGGAGCGGGGACTTCGGTTCCGGCGATCCGCAGCGCGGTCGGGCCGGATGGAAAAATACTGCCCGCATCATTCCGGGAGAACGAGTTGAGTCCCTGGGGAGCATTGAAGATCGCAGACCAGAAGCCAGGATCGCCGTTGTCCTCCCACCTCATCCAGTAGATTCCGGGCGCAAGTGTCACGTCAAACGCTTCGTCTCGCCAATTGGAGTTGAATGCATCCGTTGCCAGGAAGAACGTATTGCTCGCGATTGGATTCGCTTCATCAGGATCACCATCTGAATCGGGCAGAAGGGTCCCGAGCATGCCCAACCCCATCGGATCAAGAACTCTCCAACCATCCACGCCGATCGTGGTGACGTTCCAGCCCGGGCCGGTCACCTCAAACGGCTGAAAGACGGTCCAACCGCCGGCGATATCCCCTCCGCTGACGGTTCGCCCGCTGCCGGTCGGAAGAGACCCGTTGTCCAGCAGGAAACCGTTGCCGAAAAGGATTGTCCCGTCGCCGATCGCACCGGCGAATATCGAGCTGGTCGTGTTGTCAAAGAGCGTGTCCGCGTGGGCGCGGCTTGTCGCCAAGCACACGCCAAGCGTCATCAATACTGTCGCAATTGCTGTTTTCATCTTTCTACTCCTTATTGTGGCCGCTGTCCCCGCGGACAACGAACCATCGTATCTCTTCTTCAGGCTGCGTTATCCTCGACGCCACTGCCTCGCGACGCCGGAGTATCCCGCTTCAACGGGGGCACCCTGTGCCCGTAGTCTAGCGGAGCCTCGATCGGCCTGCAAGAAACTAAACGGGAAACTATGGTGAGACCGGCTCGGGCCGGCGGGATCCGTCCGAGGGTCAGATTCCCGGCCGAACGAGGCAGACGAGGGCCCGAACGGGCCGGGGCCCAAGCCCAGACGAAGGCTTCGTATTCAGCGACGTTGCCGTCCCAAAGCCCACCGTGCCGATAGCCAAAGCGGGTTCGCGACGTGATAGGGCGGTCCTGTTCAGACCAATGGCCAAGCAACGAATCATCTCCGCTGAATCGCAATCGCCGCAGGACGATGCCCCGCGTTCGACGCTGCGCCCGCGCTGCCTGGGCGACTTCGTCGGGCAGAAGGACCTGATCGAGCGCATCTCGATCACCCTCGAGGCGGTCCAGCAGCGCGGCGAGCCGATGGAGCACATCCTCCTGCACGGCCCGCCCGGTCTGGGCAAAACCACGCTCGCCCACATCATCGCTGCTGAAATGAACACGCGCGCGTTCACGACCTCCGGCCCGGCCCTCACCAAAGCCGGCGACCTGGTCGGCACATTGAGTCGACTGCAACCGAGGGACGTGCTGTTCATCGACGAGATACATCGCCTTCCTCCGGCGGTCGAGGAGTACATTTACCCGGCGATGGAGGAGTTCAAGGTAGACGTCATCGTCGATTCCGGCCGACACGCCAAGACGATCAGCATCGCGCTGGCGCCGTTCACGTTGATTGGGGCAACAACACGCGCGGGTCTGCTGTCGGGGCCGCTTCGGAATCGTTTCGGCATTTCGCATCACCTGCGCTTCTACACGAATAAGGAACTATTACAGATCCTGCGGCGGGCCGTCGATCAGTTGGGGCTTGGCGGCGTCAGCGAAGCGGCCCTCTCGGCGATCGCCGGTCGGAGCCGCGGCACGCCGCGCGTGACGCTGCGGTTGCTTCGGCGGGTGCGCGACTTCGCTCAGGTTCGGGCCGCGGGGCGAATCGACGAAGCGGTGGTAGCCGACGCGTTGGCTTTGGAGGGCGTCGATGAGCGGGGACTGGATCACCTTGACCGAGCGTATCTGCAAACACTCGCTCGAACCTACGCGGGCGGACCCGCCGGGCTGGAGGCGATGGCGGCCACTATGGGCGATGATGCGGGGACCCTGGAGGACGTGGTCGAGCCCTACCTGCTCCAGATCGGGTTCCTGGCCCGCACCCGCCAAGGGCGTCGGCTCACCCCGGCCGCGGCTGAGCATCTCCAACCCGGCCGACACGCCGGCTCTGCGCTCCCCCAGACAGCCCTATTCAGCTCCATTGTCACGGCCGAATCCGACCCGCAACCGGCCGGTCTCTCGCCATAGATTGACAGTTATATACCTTGTTATTTACAAGAGCTTACGACGTGGGCCCAACCGCGGTCGGTCCCGGTCCCGCGCTTCCGCGACGACGTCAGCCAAAAGCGTCTCTTAGAATAGCGCCACGCCCGTCCTAGCGATTCACGGCTCAAGAGTCGGTCCATATCTCGAAAATCGAAGATTTCCGCTGGCCCGACGGTTATATGGACGTACACTTGATCAGGTGCGACCCACCGACCGGGCACGTCTTGTTCGATCTTCCCTGCCGGCCCTTTTCGCCCACTTCTTGAGGGCCTGCTGAATTCCTACGGAGGTCCCCGTCCGCGAAATTTGCGCGGAAATCCTCTTGCACTGGTGCATCAAGCTGTTAGGCTTACCTTTGGCATATCACATCCAGCCCGATATGGGTTCGGGCGCTGACGTCCAGCACTTCACGTTTGCGGTGGCTATGTCCCCGCAGGAAGGATCAGGCTTCGCCATGAAAAGACATCTTTATAAGGGCTTCACCATTGTCGAGTTGCTCGTGGTCATCTCGATCATCGCGCTCTTGATCGGCATCTTGCTGCCGGCCATCGGCAAGGCCCGTGACAAGGCTCGAACCACCACGTCGGTGAGCAACCTTCGCCAACTGGCCGTCGCCCACAACGCCTATGCCGGCGACTGGGAGGACTCACAGCTTTCGCTGGCCAGGTACAACATCTCGGCTTATGGCGACATGGATGTGTACAACCAGGAAATCGGGTTCACAGGAAACTTGACGACGGGACATCCGCCGCTGCTCGCCGGCTGGGCCAACGGCGGTCTGTGGGCCTACTGGCCCGCTATCCCCGGCTATTATTGGGCGGTCGAGCCCATCGGCTTCCCCGGCCAAGAGGGCGCGGACGGCTTTGGCTGGTTCCGACTGCCCAACGTCGCCCAGTTCAACCAATACGTCAACGGGCGCTGGTATGATAAGATTTTCTACGCCCCCAAGGATCCCAACTTTACCGCCGTCGAGGACTGCATGGACCAGCCCGGTGACTTTGCACCGTTCCCCGAGGCATGCAATAGCCCACAGACAGGGCCCATCTGGACCACCTACTGCCTCTCGCCGGCGGCCCTGTTCTCACCCGACGTCTTCGCGTACAACGAGCAAACCCAGAAGTATTACACCGGCCCCTGGGACCTGCCCGGCGGTCACCGCACGCCTTCGATGTCCTCGATCCGCTACCCGACGCTCAAGACACACATGCTCGAGCACCCCTGGCTGCAGAACGTCCGGCGAATCTGCAATCCCGCCTTCCAGAGCTTCGGAAGCGACCCCTGCGAACCGTTCTACTTCAACCACGGCTTCGAGTCCACGCCCGCCACCCTGTTTTATGACGGGCATGTGCGGCTGTTCGGCACCCAGGAGGCCCTCAACGCCAACCGGCGTCACCTCGGCCAGACCGTGAACGATCTGAACGGTTCTTTCGGCCTCTGGAGCGTCGACACCCCCTTCGGCGGCGGCTACCTGCCCAACGACGGCGGCGGCTACTTCATGGACTTCGCCTACGACTTCACCGCCACCAGCTACCACATTCTGACCATTGACGGGGCTCTGGGCCGCGACACCCTGGGCAGCGCCCAGTAAGTAAGCCCCAGCTCGATCCTGACCTGACCCACAAGGGCTGCGCCACCCGGTGCAGCCCTTTTTTCCCCCACGCACCAGATCTCCAGATTCACGCTGAATCCTTTTGGCAAAAGGCCCCGGCGACGGTATGCTGACGATGACATCTCACCGTCTCCGCCCGGCTCGATCCGCCGGGCGCCACCATTTCTCACATGCGGCGAGCGGGTCGCCGCAGAAAAGGAAGGCCTAGTCATGAAACGACACGTCTATAAGGGCTTCACTATCGTCGAGCTGCTCGTGGTCATCTCGATCATCGCGCTGCTCATCGGCATCTTGCTGCCGGCCATCGGCAAGGCCCGCGACAAGGCCCGAGTCACCACCTCGGTGAGCAACCTCCGGCAACTGGCCGTCGCCCACAACGCCTACGCCGGCGACTGGGAGGACGCGCAGATGTCGTTGTGCCGGTACAACATCAGCGCCTATGGAAGCGTGGCTAACTACAACACCGCGATCGGCTATACCGGAAATGCGACGACGGCCCATCCAGCCCTGATCGCAGGCTGGGCGAACGGCGGTCTGTGGGCCTATTGGATGGGCTCCACAGACAACCACAGTCTCCTCGAGGCGATCGCCTTCCCCGGTGGAGTCAACACAGACGAAGCTGGCTTCGGCTGGTTCCGCATGCCCAACGTGACGAATCTCGCCCGGTACGTCAACGGGAAACACTACGACAAGATCTTTTTCGCCCCCAAGGATTTCAACTTTATTCGAACCCTGCTTCGATCAACCTGGTGAGTTTGCGCCGTTCGGCCCCTGCAACGCTCATCCACACATGTGGCCCACCTACTGCATGTCCCCGGCGGCGCTGTTCTCACCCGATGTCCTGGCGTTCAACGAGCAGACGAGCAAGTACTTCACCGATCCGTGGGATCTGCCCGGCGGTCACCGCACACCGACCATGGGCTCGATTCGGTATCCAACGCTCAAGACGCACATGCTTGAGCATCCCTGGCTCCAGAACATTCGGCGAGTTTGTAACCCCGCGTTCGGCACCCACGATAACGAATGCGAAGAGTACTGGTTCAACCACGGCTTCGAGTCCACGCCCGCCACGCTCTTCTATGACGGGCACGTGCGGCTGTTCGGCACCCAGGAGGCCCTCAACGCCAACCGGCGTCACCTCCGCCAGACCGTGAACGATCTGAACGGTTCTTTCGGCCTCTGGAGCATCGACACCACCTTCGGCGGCGGCTACGAGCCCAACGCCAACGGCGGCTACTTCATGGAGTTCGCCTACGACTTCACCGCCACCAGCTACCACATTCTGACTATTGACGGATCGATGGGCCGCGACACCCTGGGCAGCGCCCAGTAAGCCGCTTCGATTGGCTCTGATCGAACTCACACAAGGGCTGCGCCACCCGGCGCAGCCTTTTTTTCGCGCCCCAGCCGCTGAACGACGCCTGGTGCTGCGAGTCCCGCCCGGACAACTTCCGGCGTATCCTACATCGGGAGTTCGTCGAGCCAACACTGCGCCATGATCTGTCCACAATGTTGCGGTTTCGATGATCTTTTCAACGAGAAATGCGCAGCGCGCGAGCTGCGCCGTTATCGCAAGCGAGGACCGATCAAAACCACGCGATTGCTCATCGACGCGCTGCGGTCTCACGGCGCCCGGGGCTTGACGCTGCTGGATATTGGAGGCGGCATCGGCGCGATTCAACACGAGCTGATCAAAGACGGTGCGACGCGCGTGATAAGCGTGGAGGGGTCCACGGCGTCGATCAGCGCCGCCCGCGAGGAAGCGACGCGCCAAGGATACGCCGACCGCGCGCAGTTTTATCACGCCGATTTCGTTGACATGGCTGATGAGATCGAGTCGGCTGATATCGTCACCCTCGATCGCGTGATTTGCTGTTACCCCGACATGCAGGTGCTTATCGCGCGGTCCGCCGAGAAAGCCCACCGGCTCTATGGGATCGTCTATCCACGCTATACATGGCTGGTGAGGATCATTGGGCCCGCCATGAACCTGATGCACCGGCTGCGGCGCATCGCGTTTCGGTTCTATCTGCATCGGCCGGATGAGATCGACCGTGCCGTGCGCGCGGCCGGCCTGCGGTTACGAAGCGAACAGCACACGCTGATCTGGCACATCGCGGTCTACGCCCGGGATGACTGAAGCGGTGGCCGGATTCGACCGCGGCCTCGTCCGCTATCATCAGGCCATGACTACTGATTCGTCTGTTTGGTCTGAGAAACAATTGCGCCTCGCCTCGCTGGTCATTCATGGCGGGCAGCGGCCGGACCCGTCTACCGGCGCCGTCATGCCGCCGATTTCACTGGCCAGCACCTATGCTCAGGAATCGCCCGGGGTCCATAAGGGCTTCGAGTACTCACGCAGTCACAACCCGACGCGCTATGCGCTGGAGCGCTGCATCGCCCGGCTGGAAGGCTCGGAACTGACTGAACGTCAGGACGTCTCCTATGGCGGCTTCGCCTTCGCCTCGGGGCTGGCCGCGATCGCCACCACGCTGGAGTTGCTGGACACCACCGATCACGTCATCGCAATGGATGATCTGTATGGCGGAACGTATCGACTCCTGACGAACGTGCGCGACCGATCACAGGGATTGCAAGTCAGCTACGTCGATATGACGAACCTTGCAGCGATCGAGAAGGCGATCACCCCCGGCACGACGAAGATGATCTGGGTCGAGACGCCGACCAATCCCCTGATGAAGCTCGTTGACTTGGATGGCGTGGTCAAAATCGCCAAGGAACACGACATATTGACGGTATGTGACAGCACCTTCGCCACGCCGATGCTGCAACGACCGTTGGAGCACGGCTTTGATCTCGTCATGCACTCAGCTACGAAATACCTGGGCGGACACAGCGACGTGATCGGCGGCCTGTTGGTCACGAATCGTGCCGACCTCGCTGAACGCTTGCGCTTCCTACAGAACGCGATCGGGTCGATCCTCGGGCCGTTCGATGCGTACCTGGTGCTGCGCGGCATCAAAACGCTCGCGGTGCGGATGCGCCAACATTGCGAAAGCGCCGCGCGCATCGCCCAATGGCTCGAACAGCATCCCAAGGTACAGCGCGTGGCGTATCCCGGTTTGGCCGGACACCCGCAGCACGAACTCGCCACTCGGCAGATGAGGATGTGCTCAAGTCCCGCCGGCGGAGGAATGGTCACCATGTTTATCAAGGGCGGACTCGATGAATCGCGCCGATTCCTGGAAAGCGTCAAGGTCTTCGCGCTGGCGGAATCACTCGGCGGCGTCGAATCACTGGTCGATCATCCCGCCATTATGACGCATGCTTCGGTTCCAAAAGCGCAGCGCGACGCACTAGGTATCACCGACAATCTCGTGCGACTGTCCGTCGGCATCGAGGATTGCGACGATTTGATCGCAGACCTCGATCGGGCCCTGGCCGCGGTGTGATTCGAAGCCGGACCTGACGAGCGACCGGAAGGGAGCGAGGAAGGTCCGGGTCGGGGCGCGAAGGACCGTTGACTCCCCTACCACCCGCGTCTTCCTCGAAGACTCGTCAGACACGGCTTCCGGCAGACTCGTCAGGCGCGGCTTCGAGCTAGGCATCGGCTATCCTGCCCCTATGACCGGCCTGCGACTGGACTACGCCAACTGCCTCAGCGATCGCATCGGCGAACATGGGCTCGATCCAAATGCGATCGAACATGCCGCGCCCCGGATCGCCGATCTCACGCACCGCCTTAACGATTCCAAAGGGACCGGCTGGGAGCGTTGGCGATCGCTTCCATTTGATCCCATTCGATCCGAACACATCGGCGCGGTAAACGCACTCGTTACGAAACTGCGGGATTCGACCGAACACCTGATCGTGCTCGGCATCGGCGGCAGCGCGCTGGGCAACATCGCGCTTCATGCGGCGCTCAACCCCCACACCTACAACTTTCTTTCACGAGATCAGCGCAACGGCCCGCGCCTCTACGTGCTGGACAACATCGATCCCCAGTTCGTCGGCGCCACACTCGACTTGGTTCGCCGGGACGATCCGAGCTTCAAACGAACCGTCGTCAACGTCATCAGCAAATCAGGTGAAACGGCGGAGACGGCATCGCAATTCATGGTGCTGCGCTCAATGCTCAACGCAGCGCTCGGCGATTCACACCGCGAGCACATCGTCGCCATCACCGACCCCCGGAAGGGGACGATGCGAGAAATCTGCAATGCACAAGGCTACGCGACACTACCCGTTCCGGACGGCGTGGGCGGGCGGTTCAGCGTCCTTTCACCGGTGGGATTGTTCAGCGCCGCCATGACCGGGATCGACATTGAAGCGCTTCTGGACGGGGCAGCGGCGATGGACGAGCGGTGCGCCAACCCAGCCCTGACGCAGAATCCCGCGGCGATGCTCGCCTGGCTGCTCATCGAGCTCGCGCGACGCGGCAAGACCAATCACGTGCTCATGCCCTATTGCAACGCGCTCTATTCATTGGCGGACTGGTTTCGGCAACTCTGGGCGGAGTCGCTCGCCAAGCGCGTTGATCTCGATGGCAACGAGGTCTTTGCCGGGGCCACGCCGATCAAAGCCCTCGGCGCGACGGATCAGCACAGTCAAATTCAACTGTATCGCGAGGGTCCGAACGACAAAGTCATCGGGTTCGTTGACGTAGAACGCTTTGATACAGATGTGGATATCCCATCTGATTTGGACGTTGATAACCTTTCGTACTTGCACGGCTCAACGCTCGGTCAACTGCTGTCCGCCGAGAAGCGGGCTACGGAGTTCGCGCTCGTTGAATCACAGCGACCGAACTTCACGATTACCTTTCCCAAGCTCGACGCCTATCACGTGGGACAGTTCATTCAGTTGTGGGAGATCGCCACGGCCTATGCCGGACTCATGCTGAACATCAACACTTACGATCAGCCGGCCGTCGAAACCGGCAAGGTTGCGACGTTCGGCTTGATGGGGCGCGCCGGTTACGACGAGTGGCAACAAAAGGTCAGCGATCGCCTGAGCGCATCTGACCGCATCATTTAGCGGCGGCCAGTGATGTGGGCGCAGCGGCACGGTGCTGCGATACACGCTCAAGCACCGCGTCGGCGACCGTTTGTGGGCGCACCGCGTCGTCGTCCCAAGCGATGCAGCGGTCGTATCCCTTGGGGCACCGTTGACCGGCTTCATGGCACGGCGCGCAGGGGGCGGCGCTAGCCAGGGAGGTCGTGCGGGGGTGGAGCGATGCGTGGTCGCGGCTCGTCGGTCCGAACAGTGCGATCGTCGGACGTCCCAGCGCCGCCGCCAGGTGCAGGATCATCGAATCGTGGGCGACAACGACCGTCATCGCGCGCAGCCAGACCGCCAGGTCCAGCAGGGTCTTCGTTTTGCCGCGAAGGTCGGTAATCATCGGCGGGGATTCGGGCAGAACCCAAGCCGGGTCCAGCCGTCCCAACAGCACGCAGCCGATGCCGTGCCCCACCAACAGGCTGACCAATTCCCGAAGCAACGGAGCTGGATAGGCCCGCAACGACTCGCCTTCGCCCACGGCCAGGCCCACCACGGGCGTCGCGGAGTCATCGGCATCCACCTCGTCGGCGGCTTCCGGCAGTTTCAATTGGAACGTCCGGTCCGTGAGCTCGATGCCCAGCGCCGCCGCAAAGACCTCCGGCTGCGGCCGGCCCGGCTGTTGCCCGGTCTCGTGCACACCTTCCATCGTCAGATAATGTTCGTACCGCCGCCACGCCTCCAAGCGCAGCGGATACGTGCGCACACTGTGCAACTGCCCCGACATCGCAAACAGCTCGGCGGGGCCCGGCGTCGTCGTCACGTCGAGGGTCAGTTCCGGGTGCTGCCGCCGGATACTGGCCAGGACCGGCAGCGTAGAGATCGCCTCCCCGAGCCCTCCGATAAACGGCACAAGAAGCTGTCCGGTACACGTTTGTCTTGGATTGAACCTCGCAGGAGCCTCCGGCAGCGGTTCCACACGCTTCCACACGCCCGCCGCAACGCCGCTGTCCACTTCGGTGTCGTGCATCACATACCGCACCCCGGCGCGCAGCGTGATCGTGTTGTGCCCCTTCTCAACGGGAACCGTGATCGATTTGCGAACAGCAACAACCTGCATCGCGGCCCTCCGTCTGCGCTGATTGGTGTTGCGGCGATTGACGCCGTCAGACCAGCGCCTTATCGGTCGCGCGCGAGGCGAGGCGTGAAAGGGTGCGATGGACCAAAAGAGAAAGCGGCGACCGGAGAAGACCGGTCGCCGCTTGAAGCATCAGGATGGGATGTCGCCGGTTTACCCGAGCAGTTGGAGGACGGACTGCGGTAGGGCGTTGGCGATGATCAACGACTGGGTCGCCGCCTGTGACAGGATCTGCCGCCGCGTCAGTTCCGCGGTCTCGACGGCGAAATCGGCGTCACGGATCGCGGACTCGGCCGCCGCCGTGTTCTCCAACGTCGCACCGAGGCTGGCGATCGTCGAACCGATGACATTCTTCTGGAACGCGCCAAGTCGGCCTCGCAGGCTCGCCACCTGCTTGACCGCCTCATCGATGATCTTTTGACCGGTCGTCAAGTCGCCGTTGATGACGTTGGAACTGCCACCGGACTTCAGATCAGAAAGCAAGCCGATGCCCGCCTTGCCCAGGTTACCGGTCGTCACCGTCTCGATACCGATGGAGACCTTACCAGCGAGGTTGACGTCGGGCGAGAGGTTGAAGGTGGCCCCGCCGCCGGTGATCGTGAACGACGTACTGCCGTTGGTCGTGTTCAACGCGCTGCTGCCGTCCATCGTGATCGCCACGTCGAATCCGTCACTGGAGACCCGAGCTTCCAGGCCGTCCGTAGTGGCCTGGATTCCGTTGATCGTGACGGTTGCGTCTCGACCCTTGTCCTTGAGGTCGGTGACGGCCGAACCTCCCGTCGCCGCCGCGAATATGTAGTCGGTGCCGTCCGCACCACCGCTGAGCTCCTTTGCGCGAACGAAGGCGTTGGAGCCGAAGTCAAGTGACCGCAGCTCGACGCGCAGGCCGTTTCCGGCCGCCGAAACGCCGATGGCGTCCTTGAAGGCGTTGATCGCGGTGATGACGCTGGCCTGGCTGGTGCCGGAGGCGAAGGTGAACTGCTGGACGCCGTCGTTCCCGGTCACTTCGATCGTCAGAGATCCAGCGCCGCCGCCGTTGTAGGTGGTGCTCGTGTTCAGGAACACGCCGCCGGTCTGGGCGGAGATGATCGTCGTGATCGCCACCGTCATCGTCGCGTCCTTGGCGAGCTTGGCGGAGTTGATCGTCACGTCGGTGAGCAGCGAGGCGGTCACGCCACTGGTCGTGTAGTCGAAGTTGCCGTTGAGCAGCTTGACGCCCTGGAAGCTGGTGGAGTTGGCCAGACGATCGATCGTCTGCAGGATCGAGTCGATCTGCAACTGATTCGCGTCCTTCTCTTCTTGAGAAATACCAGCCTCGTTGGCGGACGCGCCGACCAGGCTCTGAAGCTCGACGATGAGGTTGCTGATCTCTGCCAAACCGCCTTCAGCGACGTTCACCACCTGCTCGGCTCGCTGGGCGTTCTTGATCGCCGCGCCGATGGCGTTCATGCTCGCGCGAAGGTTCTCCGATGCGATCAGACCGGCCGGGTCGTCCTTGCCGCGGTTGATCCGCAGACCGGTGCTCAGCCGTTCAAGGCTGGTCACCAGGCCCTGGTTCTGGAAACGCAGCACGCGCTGGGCGATCATTGACGGTACGTTTGTGTTAATCGATGTCATTGTGTCCTCCATGGACCCGCGTTGAGGGCTGTCTCAGCCATTGGCGGAGTCCGATTTGTCCCATCCGGATTGGGGTTCAACCCCATGTTTGAGGATTTCTGCCGTGTCATCCGGCCCCTGTGATCTCGAAAACCGGCCTGGCGCACTGCGCCAACCTGGTCCGGTTCGATGGTTGAGTATCGTCGCGCAAATGGCGCGACTTGATCCGCCTTGGCAAATCAGGAAAAATTGATGGGTCTTGGGGATCGGGGACGCCGCGGGACTTAGGCAGCGCAACAAACAACCCCCGCCGTATCCGACGGGGGTTTCTTAGGTCTAACCTTTATATAGCACGCGCGGTTGGCGCCGACCCAACGCCGATCTCAGACCCGCTAACCCAGCAGCGCCAACACGTTCTGGGACGTCAGGTTCGCCGTGGCCAAGACCGACGTTCCCGCCTGCTGGAGGATCTGTGCCCGGGTCAAGGCGGCGGTCTCAAAGGCGAAGTCCGCATCTCGGATCACCGATTCGCTCGCGGTGATGTTCTCCAAGCCGACCTGAAGCGCTCGAATGTTCGTCTGGATCGTGTTCCGCTCAAACGCACCGAGTCGACCGCGAAGGATCGAGATGTCGCTGATCGCGCTCTCCAGAACCTGTGCCGCCTGGAAGGTTCGACCTGAGATCAGCGAGTTGGCTCCGCTGGATTTGATCGACTCCAGGAAATATCGGACGCCCTCGATAGTCGTGCCTCCGACCCGGCTGCCCGCAATTGACTGGACGCCGAACCCAACCTGCTGGGTGGCGTTGATGTCGGGGCCGAGCTGGAAGTTCGCCCCACCGCCGGTAATCACGAACGACTTAGCCACGCCGGTCACCTGCGCGAAATCCGTGCTCAGCTCCAGCTCCAGACTCAAGGTCGGGGTGTTCAGCGTCACGTCCACCCCGTCCCCGACCGCCAGAGCGCCGTTGATGATCGCCTTGACGTTCTCACCCTTGTCACGCTGAACCGCGTCGCCGTTTTGTGTGGTGTAAACATCGAAGAATTTGCCGCTGTCTCCGATCTTCCTCACCGAGACGAATTGATCGGACCCGAACCTGACCGAATTGAACGTCAGGCCGCTGCTCTGATCGGCCGCAGAAACAAGGGCGGCGCTCACACCCGTCGAGTCTCGCAGCGTATTGACCGCGGCCACGACGTCGGTGAGGCTCGTGCCTGAAACGAACGACAAGGTCTGCACGCCGAGGTTACCGGCGAGTTCTACGGTGACACTGCTCAACAGTGCCCCGGTCGAGCCCACCGTATTACCTGAGAGGAACAGCGTCGCCGCCTGCGCCGAGCTGACGACCTCCACGTTGACGTTGATCGTGGTGTTGTTGCCGAACTGGGCGCTGAAGATGTTTACCCCGGCAATCGCGCTGGCGGGGACGCCCGAGGTCAAATATTCCATCGAACCGTTGAGCAGTTGGAGTCCTGCGAAACTGGCCGTGTTGGAAATACGGGTGATTGACTCGATGGCACTGTCCACCTGGAGCTGGTTGGCTTCGATCTCTTCCCGGCTGACCGCGCCCGTGTTGGCCGCACCGACGATCAGGGCCTTGATCGAGATGAGCAAGTCGGCCGCCTCCGCGAGGTATCCCTCGGTGGTGGCGATGACCGAGCTGGCCCGCTGAGAGTTGGCGATCGCCTGTGTGATCCCCTTGATTTCGCTGCGCAGCCGTTCCGAGACAATCAACCCCGCCGGGTCGTCGGCCCCGCGGTTGATGCGCAGGCCGGTGGACAGCCGCTGCAGGCGCATCGCCAGATCATCGCTGGTTCGCGCGAGATTGCGCTGCGCGAGCATTGAGGAGATGTTTGTGTTGATCCGAGCCATGGCAATCCTCCTTGATCGAGGCTGGATGCTTGATTAGGCCGACCCTGGTGTTACGTCCCAAAGGCCGATGTCTCTAGGCGGTCGCCCGTTTCTGTGAATCCGCCCTGCGGCTGAGTTTCGCCGCAGGCACGGGGGATCGAACAACAGTCGTCGTCGGCTTGATCTTTTCGCTGAACGCGCTGACCGCGCCCTCGGCGAGCTGGGCGGCCTGCTCGTTCTCGCGCTTGATCGCGTCGTACACTTCCTTGCGATGGATCGCGATCTCGGGCGCGGCCTTGATCCCAAGGCGCACCTTGTCGCCCCGAATATCCACGACGGTCAACTCAATGTCGTCGCCGATCATGATTGTTTCGTCGCGCTGACGTGAGAGCACCAACACGTGCAGGCTCCTTCCTGACTGCGGGTCCGCAATGGGATCGATACCCCAGGGGACCCGCGCCGAGGCGTCTGTACCTCGGGGCGGTCAGTTCTATTCCATCACCCGCCAGCCGCCTTCTGGGGACGCTGGGGGAACGCGCCACATCCTTGGGACGCGCTACGCCGAAGCAACTCTCGCCGGCTCGTCAAGCTGGACGATCTCGTGGCGCGTCGTCCATTTCTTGTCGGCCAGCACCAATTGCATGGCGTGACGGTTGGTTACGTTCACAATAAGCGGGCCCTGTAGATTCGCCGTCAACGCGCGGTCGTGCTTGTTCAGGATCACAAACACTTGCGCGTTCTCAAGCTTGTCCAGGCCCAACTCATCCATTTGTTCCCGGCGGATGGGAACCTGATAGTCCCGCATCCACAGGCTCGGGTCCGTCACCACGAACGCCAGCTCCGGCGCGTCGATCGATTGCAGCCAAAAGAAGGCCGCGTCGTCGTCCGGCTGGAGCAATGCGTATTTCGTGAAGCTGGTAAACCCGAGCAAGCCTGCGGGGAAGGTGATGATGCGATTCGCATCAACATCCACCGTACCGAAGCGGGTTGTCTCAACGTTCATTTGAACGCTCCGAATCCTTCGGCCAACCAATCCTTGGTTTACGCCGCGCTCAACTCCAAGAGCGGCGGAACCTCCTGTCCAAGCGTCGATCCGGCCGGAAGACCGACGCTCACCGCACACGAACTAGCGCAAAAAATCCATCAGACTCAATGATGCGGCCTGGCTCGCGGTGATGAGCCCGGCTTGCAGTTGTTGCTGTAACGTGGAAAAGCGAATGGCTGCCTCGGTGAAGTCCAAATCTTGAACCTGACTTCGTAATGATGCGTCTTGAATTCGCAAATCTTCCTCGCGTATTATCGCGTCCATCACGCGCCGGTTGCGAACCCCTGCTTGGGCACGTGCGTTCGCAAGCCGATTGATATCCGTTTCCAGATTACCCGTTGCAAGTGTGATGCCACGCTCATCATTCGTCAGCAATGCATCACGAAGGGCGATCAGGTGCGAAAAGACACTGTCCACGGCAACGGTTGCGCGATCTTCACCCGTCAGAGTTGCGCTGGTCGTGGACCCGAGGATCCCCAAGTTCTCCGCCGCATGTGATCCGTTGAGCGCCTCGACCAGCGTCGTCACGCCCGCCGTGTTGTCCGTCAGCTCGATGCCGTTCCCGTCCGCAGCCAGCGCAGCCTCGAAGTCCGCGGGAACCGCGATCCCCGCCGCGGTGGCCGCCGCATTGATCGCATCGAGCACATCCGAGACGTCTTGCGAACCGACAAGATCGACATCGAACGTGCTCCCGTCCTTGAGCGTGATCCGAAAGTCAAGGTCTTTGGCCGGGTCGGGAAGGCCGGTGATCGGATCCACCGCCCCGGAGAGGATCTCGACTCCAAGCCCGTTGTTGAAGTCCTCCAGCAGCGTTGACGCCGCGAAGGAGCGAACGCCCAGCTCCGTCGCCGTCGTTCCGCCCGCCACCTCCGCAATCGCCATCTGCCCGCCTGACAGCTCGTTGATGAAGTTCAGTCGGTCGCCGGTCTCTGCGATCTCGACGCGCACGCCCAGGTCCAATCCCTGGACCGCGTTGATGATGTCCTGCACGGTCGCTGCGCTGGAGAGGTCCAGATCACGCGACTGGCCGGCGTTGGTGATTCTGATCGTCCCCATGGGAACGGTCACGCCGGACAGGCTGGTCACCGGCGTCAGGTCGGTGATTCGAGGATCGACATCCGAGCCGTCGATCGTGACGCCGTCAAAGACCTGCGCAAGCCCCAAATCCGCCGCGGTGTTGCCGCCGCCCGCATCGGTGATCGTGATCGTGACCCCGCCGCTGGGGACGATCGAGAAGGCGTCGCCGGCAGCGC
>JADFNO010000067.1 GCA_022563315.1 Planctomycetota bacterium
GTTCGAACGTTTCGATGGCGTTGGTCATCCCGGAGTGGCTGAAGTTGAATCGATGCGCAATAAACCCGGCATCGCACATCGTCTCCGCGATGCGCGGAAACATGCCGTAGTCTTTGTACCCCTTGAATCCGTGGGCGACGAGCACCACACCAACCGGTTCACCGCCCGGCAAATGCGCATCCCCAAGAATCGCCTGCCCGTCAGCCCCTGGAATCGTCCATGTCTTGCTTGTACTCATGTTCGTGTTCTCATGCCTACAGTTTCGCTGCGGGCCCGGTCGTGTCAACTCCCGTGAGCCGGGTTGTGTCAACCCGGTGGACGCCCGTTGTCATACGGCGTCTGTGCGCAAGCTGTATGCCACGTCCACCGGGGCGGCATCCCGATTCCATCGGGAGCTCACCTTTGCGCTGCCGCGCGCTGCTTGAAGAGATAATCGAAGACATTCTGGAGGTACTGCTCATCCGCGACGACCTTTGCCGAGCCGCCTTCAGCCCACCATGATCCGCTGCCCGGCCGGGTCCATCGCTTATCCAGCGCCTCGGTCAACCAGCGTTTCATCCAGCGCCGCGCATCTTTGCCGTGTACGGTTCGATCAAGATCGCTCAGAACATGCACATGATCTCGCTCGGGGCCGGCGGCGCAGATTCGATAGTTCCAACCGCCGCGTTTGCAGATATTCGGCATCACCGCTTCTACAAATAGACGCTGCTCATTCGTCAGTAGAACCGCCGGCGCCGTCATCAAGTTCTTCTCGCGTTGCTCGAACCGCTCGTCCCGCTCAACGAACGGCCGGCGGTATAACGTCTGTGTCCGATCGACGGTTGGTCGAGCGTCCCCGTGCAGCCGTGAGCCATACGTGCCCCAAGTGATATGCCAGGTCGTGCGCTTCGGGTCAAGCCGCTGCATAACCGTCAGCATACCGCGTAATGAGCCTCATTGTGTCAACCCAGTGAGCCGGGTTGTGTCAACCCGGTGGACGCACGGGGTCAACTTGCGACCGTGCGCAGACTGTATGCCGCGTCCACCGGGGCGGCACGCCCCGGCTCACCACGGTCTCCCGTCCGCTCTTCCGTCCCCTTGCCAGTCTGGTCGTCGACACCTAGAGTATCGTATACCATTGATCGAGGACCGAAGCCATGTGTCAGCTGGCCTTGCTGCGTCAACATGATCCTCTGCCCCCTCAATTCGACGACGGCGATGAACTCTGGATCATCCAGGCGCTGTCCCTGCCACATGGTGCACCGATTGGGTACGCCAAAATCCTACGTCAGGACCATAATTCCAAACCGCCCCTCATCGAATACGTCTACGTGGATTCCACTCGCCGTCGAAAGGGGATAGCAAAATCTCTGATCAAAGATGCAATCGATCGATGGGATCACGTGTATCTTGGCGGCGCAACATCCAGTGAGGGCGAAGCTCTCATCTCCTCGCTCCTAGAAGATTTAGATATCGCTTCGCATATCTGTGGGGTACTTTGATGTGCCAGTTCTTGCGCGTTGCCACATCCACTGCCAGTCTCAGAACAGATGCGCGCGTAACGAGAGTGTACTCCATTGACGATCCGGCACTCGATAATTTTGTCTATTCCGCGCTTTGCGCCCACAGATATCAGGCCAAGAACTTGGTGGCTGAGTAAGTGATGCCGATACGCACGCCATGACTGGAGACGAAACTGTGGTAGAACGAGAGAAGCAAATCGAAGAAATCCTGGTTTCCTATGGCAAGATGGCACTCGCTTCCGGAGCCACGCCCAAGTATGGCCGAAGGGAAAAGAAGGCACTTCGACTTTGGGATGAAGCAGAGGAAATCGAGATTGAACTCGCCCTTTCGCTCGGTATTCCACCAACACGAAAGAGAGATCAGAGCGACCAACTCACGGATCGCGACTGGGTAAAACAACAATCGTTCACAGCTCCGTATTCTGGGCGCGCACAGCCGGCAGGCAGGTTCGCTGAGCACAATCTCATAACGAGCATGGGTGGCGTCAAGGCTGGCTTCCAATGGAATGTCATGCATTATTTTGACCGGATCGTAAAGCTCAGAACGAAGGCGAAAAATCTCTTCCCACAGGTCGGCGCCCACTACCGCACGCTCACTGAGCCACTCGTGTCGCAGGAAGAGTGATAATCGGGCGACGGGAGTCTTTTGCTAAGTATTCAACTCGGCAATCACCGCGTCCGCAAATGCCCTCGTCCCCAACTTCCCGCCGAGGTCGTGCGTCTTTTCGCCGGCTAAGAGACATGCGTTGTAGGCATCGCGGATGCGATCGGCGGCTTGCTTGGCGGTGGCATCGTTACGACTGGCGGCAAGGTAATTCAGCATCATCACCGCGCTCATCAGCAGGGCCAGTGGATTGGCGAGGTCTTTGCCCGCAATATCAGGCGCCGTGCCATGCACCGCTTCAAAGACGGCCCGGCCTTCGCCGAAGTTCGCCCCCGGAGTGACGCCAAGCCCCCCCACGAACCCAGCGCACAGGTCGGAGATCACGTCGCCGTACAGGTTCTCACAAAGAATCACATCAAACTGCCCGGGATCCTGCACGAGTCGCATACAGCCCGCATCAATGATCTGCTCTTCATATTCGATCTGCGGAAAATCCTCTTCGTGAACGGTCTGCGCGCAGCGGATGAACAGACCATCGCTGAGCTTCATGATGTTGGCTTTATGAAACGCGGTGATCTTCTTCCGTCCCCGGCTGACGGCATATTCAAACGCAAACTGCGCGATGCGCTGACACGCCACTTGGGTGGCGACTTTGAGCGACGTAATCACACCCTCGGTGATGACGTTTTCGATGCCGGAGTACAGGCCTTCGGTGTTCTCACGGACGACGATGAGATCGACGTTCTCGTACCGTGTCGCGACGCCTTCGAGCGATCGGATCGGACGGACCGCCCCGTAGAGGTTCAGCTTCTTGCGCAGCGCGACGTTGATGGAGGAGAACCCATCGCCGATCGGCGTAGTGCACGGGCCCTTCAGGGCCACGCCGTGCTCGATGATGGCGTTGACGGTCGAGTCGGGCAGGACGGAATCTTCACCCCCCTCCAGGGCCGCAACGCCGGCCTGATGCTGGACCCAGTCAATATCCGCCCCGGCGGCAGACAGTATCCGTGTCACCGCCTCGGTGACCTCGGGGCCGATGCCGTCGCCGGGTATAAGCACAACACTGTGACTCATCGATCCGTCTCGCTCCATTTGGGAAAGGGGCCGAACGATACCTGATCGGCCACGGGTCGGCAGGCGGCGTCCCGGTGGATCGAGGCTTCTTCGCGCATCCGGTTGACGCCCCGGTCCGTTTACAGAAGGATTCAGCTATGCCCGAGGCGGGACCGATCCAGCTCGACGTGGTGATCCTTGGCGGCGGCGGCGCTGGGCTGTGGTTGCTCGACGAGTTGGTTCGGCGGGACTTCTCCGTGCTGCTGCTGGAAGCCAACGAGCTGGGAAGCGGGCAGACGGTCGCCTCGCAAGGGATTATCCACGGCGGATTGAAATACACCCTCAGCGGCTTCATGACGCCGTCGGCCTCGGCCATCCGCGACATGCCCGGCGTGTGGCGAGCGTGTCTGGCTGGTGATCGAGAGCCCCATTTGACCGCTACGCGGCTTCGCGGGGAGTGTTGCTACCTATGGCAGACCGCCTCACTGAAGTCGCGCCTGGGGATGGCCGGCGCTCGGGCGGGTCTTCGCGTAGTTCCGCAAAAGCTGGATGCCGATGAGCGACCGGCCGTGCTGCGGTCCTGCCCCGGCGTGGTGGCGCAGCTGGATGAGCAGGTGATCGATCCGGCGAGCTTCGTCAGCGATCTAGCGTGGCAACACCGCCGGCATCTGCTGCACATCGACGCCAACGATGGGCTGGAGTTCGACCAAGCGGACAGTGGTGAGGTTTCGTGCGTACGACTGAAGAATCCGAAATCGGGCGATGATCTGGCGTTGGCCCCGCGGCATGTCGTGTTGGCCGCCGGTGGTGGGAATGCTGAGCTGCGCGAGCGGATTGGTTTGTCAGCGCAAACGATGCAACGTCGCCCGTTACACATGGTGATGCTGCGCGGCGAGCTGCCGTCGCTCAATGGTCATTGTGTCGACGGCGCATCCACGCGCGTGACAATCACGACAGCGAAAGACTCAACCGGGCGAAACGTCTGGCAGGTCGGCGGGCGGATCGCTGAAGACGGGGTGGACCTCGAGCCGAGGCAACTTGTCGCGCACGCCCGGAAGGAGATCCAAGCCGTCCTGCCCGGGATTGGACTGGGTGAGGTGCAGTGGTCCACCTACCGTATCGACCGGGCCGAGGCGGCCGCAGCCGGTCGGCGCCCTGAGGATGTGAGCATTATTCACGATGGGAATGTGATTACAGCGTGGCCGACGAAACTGGCGCTTGTTCCGAAGCTTGCTGAAGGCATCGCGAGTCTGCTCGGCGAACCGGGCGCAACAGAGGAAGATTTCCTACACGGCGTAGAGTCTTGGCCGCAACCGGAAGTAGCTTTGCCCCCTTGGGAGACGACGCAGCAATGGTTCGACGACGTCTAGGCAGTTGCGGAGTGGCGGTGAGTCCGATCGGGTTCGGCGCGTTCAAGATCGGCCGTAACGTCGGGATCAAGTACGCGCAGGGCTACGACCTGCCGGATGAGAGCGAGGTCGATCGCCTGCTGAACACCGTGCTGGATATGGGCATCAACTACATCGACACGGCGCCGGCCTATGGGGTCAGTGAGGAGCGCATCGGGCGGGCAATCTCATCGCGGCGCAGCGAGTTCGTTGTGTCCACCAAAGTCGGCGAGAATTTTGAGGATGGATGTTCAACGTACGACTTTTCCGAGCAGGCAGTGCGTGGGAGTGTTGCGCGAAGCCGCGAGCGGCTGGGGAGTGATGAATTGGATATTGTGCTGATTCATTCGGACGGGAATGATCTGCAAATACTCAACGAAACGGATGTCGTGCCCACACTGATGTCGCTGCGCGATGCGGGCGTCATCAAGGCGATCGGCTTGTCCGCCAAGACCATCGACGGGGCGCGGGCGGCGTTGGCTTGGGCGGATGTGCTGATGGTCGAGTTTCACGTGCGCGATCAGTCGTATGGGCCGGTGATCGCGGAAGCGGCTGAGGCAGGCGTAGGCGTTGTTGTGAAGAAGGGGCTTGCCTCAGGAGAACTTGACCCCGCCGAGGCGATCCCGTTCGTGCTTTCAACGGCCGGCGTAGCGAGCCTTGTCATCGGTAGTTTGGGACTTGATCACATTCGCGCGAACATCCGCCTCGCGGAGGCGGTCTCTTGAGCAAGTGGATGAGCGATGAGAATTAAGAACCCGGCGGCGGGATGTGCAGACGGGTTCCCACACTCAGCTTGGCCGGATCCCGCCCGATGGCTGCGCGGTTCGCATCATAAATGATGGACCACTTGGTCTCGTCGCCGTATTGCGCCTTGGCGATCCGCCACAGCGAATCACCGGACCTGATGGTGTACGTATTCGGCTCGTTGGGGCGCACGCGCCGGCGCTCGGGCCGACGTCGGTCAGCGTTCTGGGGCGGGAGGCGCAGGACCTGACCCAGCTTGAGCCGATCCGGATCGATCAACGGGTTGGCTTTGGCGATCAGTTCCCACCGGCCGGCGTCGCCGAACCATGCATCGGCGATCGTCCACAGCGAATCGTTTTCTTTGACGGTATACGGAACCGTGCGAGCCAGCCTCGTGCGTGCCGCTGGCGAGTCAGCGCTCGGTTCGCGTTCGTTCCCGTATTTGACCAGCGGATCGTTCGCCGGCACCTCGGGTTCCGAGCGATCCGCATCGGCCTGACTTCTGTTCGCCGACACCGTAGTCTGGCGAGGTGGCGCATCTTCGGACAACCGTTCGCGTCGTCCGGTGACGGGGCGGCGAGGCTGGGGGCTACGACCGGTCGCGCGTTGCACCGACTCGCTGAGCACGCCCTGGGTCGTTCGGGCGACATCGGTGAGGCGTGGCGGCGAATCTACGGCAACCACGTTCGGGCGCGCTGCGGGCTTGGGTGGCTGGAGCGCTACGGGGGCCGGCTCAACGGCTATTTGGTCTCGCGTCGCCTTGGACGTTCCCAGACCGTAGTAGAACGCGAGCACTGCCCCAAACAGCACGAGAACGACCAGACTGACTTTCATACCCACGGTCATCTCGAGGCCTCCGTGACTCGACGATCGATGAGCGATTCAGGCCGTCGCTGCCGCCGGTTCATCCGTGAACGGCTCGGCGTTGGCGGTCGCTTGGGTCTTGGCGCTGCTCCCCGACGGGCCGGTTGATTCGGACTTGAACACCAGCGGGGCCGCGATGGCCACGGAGCTGTACGTCCCCACTACCAGTCCGATGAGCAGACAGAATGTGAACGGCCGAAGCCCGCTCCCCCCGGCGCCGTACATGATCCCCACCGCCAAGAGTGTGGTCAGCGACGTAATCACCGTTCGGCTGATCGTCTGATTGATCGACTTGTTCACGATCTCAGCCGTTGGTATCGGCAACTTGCCGCGGTTCTCACGAATCCGATCGAGGATCACGATGGTGTCGTTGAGGGAATACCCGATGATCGTTAGCAGTGCTGCTACGACGCCCAGATCGATTCGGAACTCTTCGATCAGCAGCGTGGTTCCAAGAACGCCCTGCCCGAGCCAGGCCGTCGCCGCCAGCAGCCCCATCGCGATCGTGACGTCGTGAACCAGCGCAACAATTGCCGCCAGTGAATAGCGCAGTGATCCGAAGCGAATCCAGATGTACACCAGGATGCCCAGCAAGCTCAAGCCGACGGCCACGATGGCTTTATCTTTGAGCGATTGGGCGATGGCCGGTGAAAACGTAGTGATCTGCTCGAGGCTGGTCTGTCGCTGCAACGCCAGCGAGATGAGCTCCCACTCGGTCTGAGCGAGTTCGCGATCCCAGAGGTCGAAATCAACCTTTAGCGAGCTCAGCTTCGAGTCATGGACGAGCACAACGACGGACCGGTAGCCGGCCCGAGGATCGCCGGCATCAGCCGGATCGAGGCCGAACACCTTGACGCGACGACCCAGAAGTCGGGCGAAATCCTCTTGCTGGCGCATCCGGTCGATGCGCTTCTCGACGTCTTCGGGGCTGACCGGCGGATCGATGTCGTCGATGACCACCGCGACGCCGCCGAGGAAATCCGTGACACGCTGACTGAACTGCGGCCGACCGATGTTGTCGCCAAGTGCATCCTTCTCGACGGTTGATGTGTACAGCGTATGGTTCGCAGAGCCCGCTCCATCGAAGTCCAGCGGCGCCGTCACGTCCAACTGCGTCCCGAACTCAGTGACGATGGCCGCGACCACGACATCGGTGATCGTTTCCTCGTCGCCAAGCCCCTTGGGATTCGCAACCTTGATTTGGAAGCTCTCAGCGTGAATGACGTTGTCCAGGACGGTCGTATCGCCGACCGTCAGGACACTGGCGTTACGGAACTCCTGCAGAATGGCCGTGATCTGATCCTCATCGAGATCCGAGCCGCGGGCGCGAAGCGCGTTGAGGAATCGCACCCGCGTATCCTGATCCAGGCCGGGTGTGTTCGCATCCATCAGGCCCACCAATGCCTGAACCCGTGTTTCCACGCCGTCGGGCCCGGTGTGAGGAAGCGGGTGGCGGACGGGTTTGCCGGCGATCGTTTGATCCGGCTGACCATCGCCGTCATCATCAATGACAGCGGTTTGCATGGTCGCCGCCACGCCGCCGCGAAACTCGGTGTCGAACATGTTGACGCCGCGCACCGACACCAGGACGATCGAACACACCACACCGACAATGCTCAGCGACCAGAACACCTTGCGCAAGCCGATCCAGTTGATGTTCGGCTCGAGGAATCGGTGGACGGCGGGGAACACCGTCGGCAGCATGGGGAGCCGCGTGATGTGAGCGACGTCCGTGTACACCTCGTAGATCACCCGCGTCACAAAGAGCGCCGTAAACAACGTGGCGATGATGCCGATCGAGAGCGTCAGGGCGAACCCCTTCACCTCGGTGGTCGCCGTGTTGTACAGGACCAAGCAGATGATGAGGTTGGTGATGTTGGCGTCGAGGATCGTGCTGAGCGCCTTTTGATAGCCGAGCCGAATCGCGCGGCGCAGTTCCACTTCGCCGCCGAAGATCTCCTCCCGGATCCGCTCGTAGATGAGCACGTTGGCGTCGACGGCCATGCCGATGGTGAGCACGATGCCGGCCAATCCGGGCAGCGTGAAGGTGCCGTCGATAAACGACATGAAGCCGAAGATGATCAGGCCGTTGACGATGAGCGCGATGCTGGCGACTACGCCGGCGAAAAAGTAGTACAGCACCATGAACGCCGCCACCGCAATGATCGCGATGATAAATGCATTGGTGCCGGCCTTGAGATTGTCGGCGCCGATCGACGGTCCCATGGTGTTGATGGCGATCGGATCCCGGCTGAGCGTCGCCTCGAGCGAACCGGCCGCAAGCACATGGATGAGATAGTCCAGCTCCGCTTGTGAGAACGTGCCGCTGATCTGCCCGGTGGCGCCGATGCGTTCGATGATCGTCGGGGCCGAGTAGACCTGCTTATCCAGGACAACGGCCATTGGCTCGCCCACGTTCTTGGTAGTGAGCCGGCTCATCTGTTGGCCGCCGACTGCATCCAGTCGGAAGAACACGGCGGGCCGGCCGAGGCCGTCGGACGTCCTGCCCGTGCCCACCACGCTCCATTGGAGGTCGGGCCGATGGGTGATGCTCTTGGACTCGGTGATATACAGCAGGAGGTAGTATTCTCCATCACGCTCGGCCGCAACGAGATCCCTCCTTCGGGTGAAGTACCCCACGGGATCGGCCTGAAGCGAGGCCAGGTCTTCGGGCTTGTCGTACCACTGCTTCAGATCGTTGACCGGAAACCACTTCGCCGTCGGTGACTCGGTGTTGTCCGGACCGCGCTCCGCAAGCTGCCTGCGCATCTCATCAGGGTTGACGCCCTGGGGGTTGTTGGATCGGACGGCGATGTGGAAGTCCAGCACACCCGCTCCGCGCAGGAGTCGCATGAGGTCCTCGGGGTCATCGAATCCCTTGCGCTCCTTGGCGTAGGTGTCGTAGGCTTCGATGACGGTGTCCAGATCGGCCGCCACGTGCGGGTATTGGGCTCGGATGCTGTCCAGCTCGATGTCGCGCGGACTGGGGAACCACAGCTTTTCGTCGGTGCTCGGATCGACAAATTGCTCGCCGGATGCGTCAAGCCGTGGAAGCCGCTTTTCTGAGAGTCGGATCGCCCGGGCCACCCGCGCTTCTTCGAGGTTCAGGCGCAAAACCTGCCTGTGGAGTCTCTCATACTCGTACCTGGCATCCGCTTCGGCCTGCTCCAATGGATTCATTTGCTCCTGAGGAGCGCCTTGTGCCTTGGCGGCAAGCCGTGCGTCCCGCGCCGACCGCAACGTGTCGAAAGCGTCTTGCAGTGCCCGGACCTTTCGCTTCTTTTCGCTCTCTTCGCCGCCGTACAGTTCGACCGCCTGATTCAACCCCAGCGCCGCCTCGAGGTCCCCCGCGACGATCTGGGCCCCGGCCAGGAGCTTGGCCAACGCCGTCTGATAGGCAGCCTTGAGATCGCGGACCTCCTGACTCGACAGGGGCATGGCGATCTCAAGGCGGTTCCGGCCCAGCGGCAGCATCGAGATATCCAGCTGGCCCTTCGGATTTACCCGATCCTGCAGGACGGTGATCATCTGCGTCATCAGCCCCTGCGGGTCCACGACGCCGTCGGGCATATGAACGGCGTAGATGAGACTCACCCCGCCGCGCAAGTCCTTGCCCAACCGGATTCCCTTGAGCACGATAAACGAGACGCAAAGCGCGATCACGACGAGAATGAACACGATCTTCCAAACGAGATTCCGCATAAGCTTGTGGTTCCGAGTCTTCGCCCCCCGGGCGACGTCGGGTCATCAACCGGTAGCGCCGTCCTCCAGTGACGTGCCGTCAGTTGCGCTGGTGATGACTTGTTGAATAGACGACCGCGCGAAGGTGATGCGGGTGTTGGCCGACTCATCGACCTTCAGAATGATGGTGTCGGTTTTGACTTCCACGACGGACCCGATCAGGCCCCCTACCGTCTGCACCTTGTCATGCTTCTTGACGGCGCTGATCATCGCTTCGCGCTTCTTGCGATCGCGCCGCTGACCCATGAACGAGAATATGATCATGGCCAGGAACATCATCACCAGGACCACCATGAATCCGCTATTGAACAGGCCCCCGCCCCCGTTACCCGTCGCGCCGCCCGAGCCACCCGTCACAGAAGTCGTGCCGTCCCCCGCGGTGGTCTCGCCCGGCAGCGGCGGCAGAATTTCCTCACCGGCTCCGGTCGGCGCTTGGTTGTCCTGGGCAAGAATCAGGTTCTGAGCGTTGATGTCGAACATAATGTCGGGTCGCCCCCTTCTATACGTCAGGGTGGGAATCAATCAGCTCGGCCGGGTCGCTTGGCTGGGCCGCGTCCAGCACCGGCCAGCTCTGCCCAAGCCAAGGCCAGGAATCTTCCCGGATGGCCCGGCGGATGTCCAGCATGAGGCATTGGAAGTGGTGGATGTTATGGACGGAGACCAGGATCGGGCCCAACATTTCCTTGGCGGCGAACAAATATCTCAAATAGGCCCGGGAGAAGCCGCCGGCGCAGGTAAGGCAGCCGCAGGCGGGATCGATCGTACCCTCGTCGGCTCGGTATTGCGCGTTGCGAAGGTGCAACCGGCCGTGGCGGGTGAACGCCAGGGCGTTTCGGCCGTTGCGCGTCGGTAGAACGCAGTCGAACATGTCGATGCCGGCCCGAACGGCCGTCACCAGATCGTGCTCGTAGCCGACGCCCATGAGATACCGCGGCTTTTCCCCCGGCAGCAGCGGCGCGGTGAACTCGACGACTTGGCGAATCAGTGCCGGTCCCTCCCCCACCGCCACCCCGCCGATGGCGTATCCCGGGAGATCAATGTTGCAAATCGCCTCAACCGCCCCCTGCCTCAGATCGAGATCGGTTCCACCCTGCACGATGCCGAACAGCGCCTGATCGTCAGGTCGTTGATGGGCCGCCTTGCCTCGTTCGAGCCAGCGGACCGTGCGCTCATGGGCCACGCGCAGACGCTCGGCATGATCGGGCTCGTTCCCATCAGCCCCACCAACCACTTGCGAGTTTGGATGTCTGCGGGCATTAGAAGGATCGACGCTCGGCGGACAATCGTCAAAGGCCATGATGATGTCCGCCCCGAGCGCGTTTTGCACTTGAATCGATCGCTCCGGGCTGAGGTGGACTGAACTGCCGTCGATGATCGATTTGAAAGTCACGCCGTCGTCGTCCACGGAATTGATATCCGCCATCGAAAACGCCTGATAGCCGCCGGAGTCGGTAAGGATCGGCCCGTCCCAACCCATGAACCGATGCAGGCCGCCGAGTTGCGCAATCAGTTCTTCGCCCGGCCGCAACATGAGGTGGTACGCATTGGCCAGGACGATCTGGGCGCCGGTGGATTTCACTTGCTGCGGTGTCAGACCCTTGACGGCAGCGCGGGTACCGACAGGCATAAAGGCGGGCGTATCAAAATTGCCGTGTGGCGTTTCAATACGACCGAGCCGCGCCTGTGATTCGCAGTCATGGCCGAGGATCGTGAATTTCAGCGGTGAAGGCATGGAGGGGAGGGGTTAGGGGTTAGGAAGTGGGAGTTAGGAGGGCGGCGGCGATGCGATGATCGACCGGAACGAATCGGGTGGACTCGGATAGGCTCATCACCCACGCCGCGGCGGTCTTGGGCGGTCAGTCACGCTTGGACGCTTCGCGGAGGATGCGTTTTTCCTTGTCCGTGAGGCTATGCAGTCCGCGCTCGCTGATCTTGTCGAGGATTCGATCGATGTTGCTGGGCACGCCCGAAGCGGCGCCAACGGCGAAGCGGCGCCCCTTGCCACGGTAGTGGTGCGAGGTGGGGTCAATGCGTCCGAGGAAGTCGAAGAATCCGTGCAGATGGTGCGGATGACGAATGAAATAGAAGCCCGCGATCGCTCCGCCGAGGTGCCCCGCCTCGCCCCCGGCGTTGTGTCCGCTGGTCAGGAGGGAGATGAGCGCGAGGGCAACCACCGCATAGGCGAACGTCGCCAGGCGCATCGGCAGCACGAACATGAAAAGGATCTTTGTGTTCGGCGCAAGGAACGCTCCGGCCATGATGACGCCGAAAACACCCGCCGAGGCGCCGATCAGCGGCGTGGACGGACTGTTGAACAACAGTCCCGGAACCTGGATATTGGATCCGGCCATCATGGTCGTGATCCACCCTCCGACGTTCAAAAGGCAATACATCAGCGCGCCGAAGATTCCACAAAGGAGATAGAACGCCAAATATCGCTTCCCGCCCAGGTAACGTTCAACCATCGATCCGAAGAAGTACAGGCCGATCATGTTGAACAGCAGATGCATGAAGCTTGCATGCAAGAATTGGAAGCCGATCAAGCGCCAGAACTCGATGTCCAGGAATCCGCGCTGCGTTGAGAAGTGCAGGTAGGCTTGGAGAAGGGGCATACTTCGGACATCCTGGCGGGCGACCGGCGTCCGTCCGTGAGACGTTTCCAGATAGAGTACTTTGTATCCGAGGACCGGCTTACCGAACTGATCTGTCGCCGTCTCCGTGACCTGCTCATCCGGGACCAGAAGGGACTGGTCGATCGCCGCCCACTCCAGCTCCGGGATCGTCGGCTCCGGAGGGCTCATCGACACCCATTGCGGCGGCAGCATTGGGTCCACCACAAACACGCCCACGCAGATCGCAATCAGCCAGGTGTTCACCGACAACATGCGCAGGGCCGACAGCCCGCCCCGGCCGTACGCTCCCCGCTGCGGAGGCGGTCGTCGAATGTAGTCACGTTCGTAGATGCCCATTCCTAGCCCTTATTCGGAAGCTTGTCCCGCTGTTCGCAACAATTTGACCGCACTGACCTAGTCGCCCTGCTTCTTGCGTCGGGTGGTCCGGCGAAGGAGCCTTTTCTCCGCCGCCGTCAGGCTGTCTATACCAGACTGGGCGATCTTTTGGAGGACGTGATCGACCTGTTCCATTTCGTCGCGCTCAGCCTGGGCCTTGCGTTGAGCCTGCCGTTCGCGCCGTGACGGCTTGGCCGGCCTTGCGTCATCCGGACCCTTCTCATACAGGCTCGCCGAGTAGTCATCTGATTCATAGCCCATGAACTCCTCGGTGAACTTCAACTGCTTGGAAGTGATGTAACAGGTGATTCCGCCGAACACAGCAATAATCACGAGCGTGGTCATACTCATCACCAGCCCCAAGACTCCCAGAGCGATGGCTCCGAAGAACCCGGTCCGTACGGCAAACCGCATCGACCGAGCGTAGCCCATCTTCGGCCATAGCAGCGCCTGCACGATCCGCCCTCCATCCAGTGGAAAGATCGGCAGCAAGTTGAACAGCAGCAAGACGAAGCTCAGAGCGTTGATCCAAAACAGTGTCGTCAGCAACAACGGACTCACACCGTCAGCGTGAATGACGGCGCTGGTCAACCGAAACGGATTGGGTATAGCGACCTCCCACCACTGTCCGGTGATCACCCCGAGCATGGTGCCGGCAAGAAGGCATAGGACCACGTTCACCATCGGACCCCCGAGCACAGTGATCAGGTGCGCTTTCCAATGATCCGGCGGGCGGCAGTACGCAAGCCCACCCAACGGCCACATCAGTATCTCGTCGGCGGATCCGCCAACCTTTCGGCACGCCAGACAATGGCCGAACTCGTGCAGCAGCACGATGATGAACAGGCAGCCCATGGCAATCGCGACCATCGCAAGACCGTGGGAAAACGGATCGCTACGGTCGGCGTCGCCCGTCGCCGACCGAAGAAGTTCGATGACGATGAACAGCAGGAAAATCACATGGACGCGCACCGTGATGCCCGCAAACCGACCGAGTGTCACCGACCAGGTCATCGGGTTATCGAGGGTGGGGCGCATGCCCTGCCAATCGCCCCCGGGCCGGCCGAAGCGCCTCGTGGGATCGTCGTTGGCGGCGTCATCACGATCCCGCCAACTCATGCCGTCGCCTCGTGGCCGCGCCGGTCGAACATCAACAGCCCGGCGATCGTCTTGCCGTCTCTGATTTCGCCGTTGTCGATCATGGCCAGCGCCTCGGACCATCCGAAATCATGAGCCTCGATCTGCTCGTGCGGCTCTAATCGCTGGCCGACGAACGACAGCGCCTGGGCCACGAACACGTGTATCAGCTCATCGCAGAAGCCAGGTGTACTGTAGAACTGCCCGATCGGTTCGATTCGACCGGCCCGGTACCCCGTCTCCTCCTCCAACTCCCGGGCCGCGGCGTCCGGCGGCGACTCGTCGCCCTCCAGCGTCCCCGCCGGCAGCTCCCACAAATTCTTGTCCACGGCGATTCGATAGTTGCTCACCAACACCACACGCTCCGGGCCCAGCCGAGGCACGATCAGCACCGCCCCGGGGTGACGCACGACCTCGCGGGTGATCGGGCGGCCGCGCTCATCGGTCCAGCTCAGCACTTCGACACGAAACAGCCGACCGCGGTGCGGGGTCTGCACGTGTATGGAGGCATCCATCGCTAAGATCATAGGGGTGCCCCGATGAGGATGGACGGTAACCAACGCGACGCCTCGGGCCCGATCGTTCGATTGGTCGGCCTCTGCAAGTCGTTCGGACGGCTTGAGGTGTTGCGCGAAATGAGCCTGGAGTTTGAGCGGGGCAAGACGACGGTCGTCCTCGGGCCGAGCGGCTGCGGCAAGTCCGTCATGCTCAAACACATCGTGGGACTGCTCAGGCCCGACCGAGGCGAGGTCTGGTTCCAAGACGCCCGTGTGGACCGTCTCAACGAGGCCGCCCTCGCCCCGATCCGACGGCAGCTGGGGTTCCTCTTCCAACAAAGCGCGCTGTTCGACTCGATGGACGTCCGCGACAACGTCGCCTTCCCCCTGGCGGAGCACACCGATCTCTCGACCGAGCTACGCGCCCAGCGCGTTATCGAGGTGCTGGATATGGTGGGCATGGTCGATTCGATCGAGAAGATGCCGGCGGAGCTGTCCGGCGGGCAGCGAAAGCGCGTCGCCTTGGCCCGGGCGATCGTCCTTCGGCCCAAGGTCATTTTGTACGACGAGCCCACCACTGGGCTGGACCCGCTGCGGGCCCGTACCATCAACGAGCTGATCCTCAAGCTCCAGGACGAGCTGGATATCACCAGCATCGTGGTGACCCACGACTTGGATAGCGCATTCCGAATCGCGGATGTGCTCGTGATGCTCTACGATGGCGCCGTTGTGATGCAGGGCGCCCCCCAGGAGTTCCGTGACTCGCCCAACCCGGCTGTGCAGCAATTTTTGCACGCCCAGAGCGCCGCCGGGCCGCCCACGCCGGTTGGTGGCGGCGAACCGGGAGCGAAGGCGTGACCGAAAACGCCCGTAACTTCCTCGTTGGACTGACCTCGTTGGTGTCGCTGGCCGGGCTCGTCGTGCTTCTGATGCTGTTCGGCGAACTCGATAGCGTCTTCAATCCTCGCTACGTCGTCACCATCAACACCCACGATGCTGCCGGTTTGCGCAAGGGAAGCGCCATCGAGCTCAACGGCGTGCCCATCGGCGCCGTCGACGAGATTGCCACGCAGCGAGACGGGCCCTACACGGTGCGAATTGTCGCATTGATCAGCATGTCCCAGCGTATCCCCACCGATGTCGAACTCTTCGCCGACAGTTCACTGCTCGGCGGCAGCGCGACGCTCGTCTTGGAGGCGCGCCTCGTACCGCCGGACGGCGCCATGCAGTTCCTTACCACGGACGGGTCGGCCCAGATCAACGGCGATATCCGCAATCGGCTCATGGAGCTGATCACCGCGGAGCTGGATGCGCGGATGACCCCGATCATCAACGCGCTTCAGCAATTCAGCCAGCTTGGCGACAACCTCAACAGAATGTTCGAAGCGCCTGATCCGGACACGCCCGAAGCTGAGCAGTCGCCGAACTTGCATACGGCGATGGCCCAGCTCAACACTGTGCTGGGCGATGTGCACGAGGCGTTGGAGCTGGCCAAGCGTTGGCTGGGCGACGAGCAGCTCCTCGCCGACGCCAAGGCGGCGGTGCGAAAGGCCAACGTACTCATCGACGGCGCGACGAAAACGGTCGACCAGTACAGCAAGCTCGCGGCGACGCTGGAATCCGATGCAGAGGCTTTGACGAAGAAGCTCTTGCCCGTCGCCGATGATCTCGCCGCCACCCTGGAGGAAGTGCGTCGCGTGGCCCAACTGGCCAGAGAAGGCCAGGGGTCGATCGCCCTCATGCTCAACAGCCCGGACCTGTATCTGTCGCTCACCGACGCTGCGATACGTCTGGAACGGGCCTTGACCGATCTCCAATTACTCGTGCAGAAGATCCGAGCCGAAGGCATCCCCATCGACTTCAGACCATAGTCCTCACCCGCGAGCCGGGACAGCCTGTCCCAATTCCACTTGTCCCGATTCCATCGGGATCGGGGCCATCTTCACTAATGCCTAGTGCCTAATGCCAAGTGCCTTCTTCCTGATGTCGAAGCGTAGCGGAGATCCCGATTCCATCGGGGCCATCTTTATGGACACGGCACGTTGCTCCGGTCGCCACGGCGGGTCAAGCCCGCCGGCGAAACCCTCATGCCTCGTGCCCAGTGCCTAGTGCGTTCTTCTTCCTCCTCGATGCTATCTTCCTAATGCCTAGTGCCCAATGCCCAGTGCCTTCTTCAAGGACACGGACCCCAGTTGCCGAGCAAGAAGAGCAGGTCCTTCACGCCAACGTCGTTGCTGCCGTCGAAGTCGGCGGGGCAATCTCCCTTCGGC
>JADFNO010000233.1 GCA_022563315.1 Planctomycetota bacterium
CGCTTTATGGCGACCGTCGCCAGCGACCGCGACCGTGTTTCGTTTGGAAGGATCAGCGCACATCGAACCATTGCCCGCTCGGATCTCTGCGGTTGCGTTGGATGCGACACGCCGGTTACTCGATGAAGGTCGGCGGGCCGTGCATCAGTTGATGGAAACGATCGACGTCGAGGAGATCTCAGCGCCCAGTGCGTGGTCGAAACTGTTGACGAACGTGAATACCCCGCAAGAGTACGCGGCGCTTCTTCAAGGCAAACGCACACATTCTTCATAGCCGCGGATGCATATCCGCGGGCTCATACCGTAGGGCAGGCCTTGGGCCTGCCGAGGTTGGCGCTCGTTGCAAGAAAAGGCAGGCTCAAAGCCTGCCCTACAAATTACGCTTCGATCCGCACAACCGTGTTCTTGAACGCCGGCGTCTTGGATTTCGGGTCGGCGACCTTGGGAATCAGCACGTTCGATTCCGGATAGTACATCACCGCATTGCCCGGACAGATTTCAATCGAGCGCACCAGCAGATTCAAGATCGCTCCACAGTCGCTCCGCACGGTGACACGTTGATCAACGCGCAGATTCATCCGCTCAATGTCGGTCGCGTGCAGCATGATCACGTCGCGCCGCTCCTGCCCGCGATAGATGTCTTCTTCCTCGTACACGACGGTATTGAACTGGCCTTCGGAGCGCACGGTCATCAGCCGCAGCTCGCCCTCGCCGTTGCCTCGCAGCACCGGCAGATCGACAACGTTGAACTTTGCCCGGCCGGTGTCGGTTGGGAACTTGGGCTCGTGGAACATCCGCCCCTCGATGTAAAACTCCTTTTTGGTTTCGTCGATCTCGCCGATCTTTTCGTACCCGGGAATGATCTTGGCGATGGCTTGGCGGATCGTGCCATGGCGGCGCATCGCCTCCCAATCGACCGGACCGTCACGGCCCAGCACGCGCTGCGCGATGTCGGCCACGACTTGCACCTCGCTGCGCGGGCCGGCGAGCCGCGCCTCACCTCCATCGCTGAGGCGAACGTAGCTGAACATCGACTCCTGCGTGGTCGATTGCGGTTCCTCATCGCGGGCCAGCACGGGCAGAATGATCGTCTCTCGGCCGCGCCCCCTCGCATGACCCGTGTTCAGCGTCGTGCTGAGATACAACACCATGTCGATCTTGCTCAATGCTCGGGCGGCGAACGTGGAATCCGGGTTCGATCCATACAGGTTCCCGCCCAAACACCATGCGAATCGGATTCCGTCCGCATCGGCGGCGAGTATTGAACCCAGCGTGTCCATCCCGGGGGTGGTCGGCAGTTGCACGTTCAACGTGTCCTGCAATCGGTTGAAGACCGCCTCCTTGAGCTTCGGCGTGACGCCCATCGAGCCCATCCCCTGGACGTTGGAGTGGCCGCGCAACGGAAGCAGTCCGCAGCCGGGCCGGCCGAGCATCCCGCGCGTCATCGCCAGGTTCGCGATCATCTGCACGTTCTCGACGCCGTGCGCGTGATGGGTGATCCCCATCGCCCAGCAGAAGATCGTGCGCTTCGATGCAGCGTAAAGCTGGGCCACCTCGTCGATCATGACCCGATCGATACCGGATCGGTCGAGGATCGTTTCCCACGACAATGCTTCGATGTGTTGCTTGAACGCTTCCCAACCGTCAGTGTATTGGTCGACGAACTCATCATCGACCTTACCTTGCTCCATGACCGCCTTCGCCACGCCGACCAGAAACGCGATATCTCCGCCGATGTGTGGCTGTACGTATACGTCTGCGATCTTCGAACCAAACAACAAACTGCGAACGTCCGAGGGCACCTTGAAGCGCACGAGCCCCAGTTCGCGCAGCGGGTTGATGACGATCACCTTTCCACCTCGACGCCGTAGCTCGATGATGTTGCGCATCAACCGTGGATGATTCGATGCTGGATTCGCGCCGATGAGAAACAATAGATCGCATTGGTCGATGTCCTCAAGGACGACGGTCGCTGTGCCCGAGCCGGTGACGCTCGCAAGTCCCACGCCCGACGCTTGATGACAGTAATAGGAGCAGTTATTGACGTTGTTGGTGCCGTAGAGGCGCGCAAACAATTGCAGCAGGAAGCCGGCTTCGTTAGACGAGCGACCTGAGAAGTAAAAGAAACTCTCATCCGGGTCCGTTCCCTTCAGCTTCTCAACGATACGTTTGAGCGCCTCGTCCCAACTGATCTTGCGGTAATTGCGATCGAGCGGGCCCGCATAGAGCGGTTCAGTCAATCGCCCGGCCGCTTCCAACTCCCGGGATGAGAATCCGCGCAGTTTTTCCAGATCGAAATCGTCGACGAAATGCGGATGAAGTCCCCCCTGCATGTCCGCGGCCATAGCCTGGATCGACTTCTTGCAGACCTCGGGAAAGCGGCCTTTCTCATTGACCATCCCGCCTTTTTGCCCGCCCATGCCCAAAGCACAGGTCTTGCAGGCATTTCGTGAGCGCAGCGCTTTGTACATGCGCCACAGCCCGCCGCCCTGCCGGGCCTTGCGGATCGCATAAAAAATCGCCGGCCAACCGCCGCCTGAGCTTGGTTGTCGCATGAGCCTACCTTTAGCCGCCTTCGCAGCCCCGCATCAGGATACCGCATCGTGCGGGGGATGCGGAATCGCCGTCATTTGTACATACCGTAAATCTCAGATGATGTGGCTCGTGGATGCAACCCGGCGATGGCGGGTCGCGTAGATGTTTCTCGGACACAGCGCCCGCGGCCTTATACATACATACGCATACGAGTTTTTCAGAGTCACGCCCGCTCCTTGGGAGGTGCATCATGATTACTCTGTTTGTGCGCGCTGTATTTGGGGTTACCGTTCTATTGCTGGGTTCTGCAGTTTGTGGACAAGATGCCACGACACCGAGCGCGGCCGTAGTCGATCAAGACGAAGCGTTGATGCGAATGCTTCAGGAGACGCTGATCGATGCGGATTACGATCGCATTGATTTTGAGCGTGTGATCGACGATCTGCGTGAGCGGTTCGAATTGAACATTCACGTGTCGTGGACGCAACTTGAGAAGATCGGCGTTCGACGCGATGAGCGTATTGAAGTGAAATTGAAACAGGTATCGCTGGCGACACTTCTGGGCATTGTCCTGCGCGAAGTGAGCGACCCGATCGATCCGCTCAACTACATCGTCAATAACGGAATCCTGACCATCTCTGCTGGGCGAATGACGCGCGAGCCGACGCTGCTTCGCACGTACGACGTGACCGATCTGATCGAGAGCGGCTACGCGATCAGGCGCTTCGCCAACACGCCGGTCTTGGGTCTGGAACTGACCGGCCGCGAGTTCATCGGCGGCGAGCTCCGACGTGCGGGTGGTGGTGGCGGATTCGATGGCGGGGGTGGTGGAGGCGGTGGCGGTGGCGGGAAGGGAGGCGGTGGATCAATCTTCGGTGATCCCAGCGATGAGGCCGATCGCCGTACCGAGATGGAGCGGATCCAACAGATCATCGATCTGATCCTTGACTCTGTCGATCCGGACTTGTGGGTTGACAACGGTGGCGACACCGCATCGATCCGGGCCTTTGAAACAACATTACTCATCCGGCACACGCTCCGCGGCCATCAGAAGGTTGCTGATCTGCTTGAGATGCTGCGATCGAGTCAGCCCCAAGCGTTGGATGCGGACGTTGCCGTGGTTCGCTTGCGTACCGATCGCGCCGCTGAGTTGCGCCTGAAGATCGGTAAGCGCTTCCCACGCCTCACCGCCGAGCAAGCGACTGAGCTGGCGTGGTCGCCCCAATCAGAAGGCGTGCTCTTTCGCGGCATCGCCAGTGGATTCAACGGCTCTCGACTCTGGTTCAGCGCCCTCACCCAGCGCGATGTGCTTTCGGGTATGACCGCAACCGTCGGGGAAGGCGTGAACGCCTTCGCACCGCGAACCGCCACCATCACCGCCGGGATCGAACTCATCGTCTTGCCGCTGCTTTCGCCGGAGTCTGATCAAGTGACAATCGATGTCCAGATGGCCTGGGTGCCCAGCACCAAAATCTCATCCCGCGACGTGGCGCTGGGGACACCCTCCGGCGACGGCTCGATCGACCAGACGAAGCGCAGCATGCGAACCGTCTCCGCCGCCACCACCGTGAAACTCGGCGACGCGATCGCCTTCTCCATCCCCGCTCAACTCAGCGATACCGGAACCGCGGTCGAATTCGAGGACTGGCTGATCGTGCGCGTGCGCCGACCGGGTTCCTAGCAGATCGATCTAGGCCAAAGCGCTCGCCGTCTGTTGAATCAACGCCCAGGCTTGCTCGACGTGGCGGCGCTCGGTGTACGTTGCGCCGATCGAGAAACGCAAC
>JADFNO010000234.1 GCA_022563315.1 Planctomycetota bacterium
CCCGTGATCGCCACGTCGCGGATCGCGTTGACCCGCAGGGAGGGATCAATGACCCGCTCGCCCTTGATGATCAGGTCATAGTCGGCCGCGAGCAGCTCTGAGCCACGGGCGAATGTCACGACGCCTGCGGCGGTTGCGTAGACGAACTTGCGCCGGTTCATCATGGTCTGAAGCCTCGTGTGTCTGTAGCCTCTTGGCTCGGTGTTGAAGAGATGCTGTGCGCAGAGCCCCACCCCGTCCACAGAACGTTGGCGGCGAGATGCCACGGATCGGGTCCTCAGCAGAGCTCAGGAAAACTCCCCGAGTAATGATGGGGCTTACGGACTTCGTATGTCGAGGCCCGGAAAGTAGGTACGGGATCGGATCGATGACCAGAACGGACTCCTCTGCCTGGTCTTCCAGGGCCTCGGACGACCAAGTGAACCATTCGCGGTCCTCGGTGAGCAGGTCGAGGATGACGTTGCTCTCGACAGGTGTGGCGCTCACTCGTCCACAGTGATCTGACCCCGCTCAGGCCGCAGGTCGAGAGCCAGGCTGGACAGGCCTGGCTCCAGGTCCAGAATGCGCATCACCTCGTCACGGTCGGCTTCACTGCGTGCGACGAGCTGCGCAGAGCCGTCGCCTTGTGACCCCACACCCTTCCCGCCCCATATCAGCGAAGTAATGGACTCGAGCTCGAGGACGCGATGGAGCAACGGGGCTGCCAGCTCGTCAGGACAGGCAGGAGCACAGTACTCGTCGAAGAGACCCTGCGTCTCGGTCATTAGCTTGCCGAGTCCCTCGGCGCTGAGAAGATGAAACGTATCCGGCAGTTCAGCCTGCAGACGAGGGGAGTTGCTTCTGCCTTTTTCGGTAGGCAGACCCGAGAGAAGCTGAAGATTTCTGACGACCAGCGCATGGCCATGTTGTTCTGGCTGGAATTTCTCCACCAAGAGAATGAGGAGGTTCGAAAGCAATATGAAGATGTTCTTATCCCGCCCGAAGATGCCACCGTTGATGGTTTGACGATTCCAGAGAGAGATCTGATAGATCAGGAGATCGCGGGCTTGGGGATTCGTCCTCAACTGGCTGACGGCCTTGGCAGCGAACTTCAGATGCAGCGTCTGAACTACTCGAGGTTAAAACGGCGTATTAGTCGGTTTGTTCTTCCGGCAATGTCTATACGCTCCAACAAACCCATTGATAGCCCATGAGAGAAAGTGACGATCCCTGTAATGCCGGGGCAAGACAACGGGGACAAGAAACGGCGGCTGCACTACTGATCGTCGTCAAGCGCGACCCATTGGCCACGGCGGTAGTACGGGCGTGAGGCGTCGGCGCCGAGCGTTTGTTGGAGGTTGTCCGGATCGACCTCGACGAGCGGTCGCCCACTACCGAGCAGCAGTTCGCCGGACCAGGCTCGATCGGCGCCCGCCAGCACTGCGGCCTCCAGTTGCAACATTCGATGGAGCTCGTCGTCGGTGATCATCGGGCGGCGCTGTCCGCGATAGAACTTGCAATCTTCGATGAATCGCTTCGCGCCGCCGCGCAGGACGCCGCCGACTGATTCGAGCAACGCGGTCGCCCCGGGCTTTTTGAGGACGGCCAAAGCGCGCGGGCCCCGTCCCCGGCGGTAATGGCTCAAGGCCTCACCCACGGCGACCGCAGCCGAGGCGCTGATCTGGGTCGCCGGGGCGGGTTGACCCCAACCTGCCACGCCGCCGCGCTCATCGAGCAGCGTTGCCAGTGCGAGCAGCCGCCGCTTGACATGCTCGCGTTCCTCCATGTCCGCCAGGGCCAGACTCGCGCTGCGTCCAAGTCCGGGTGTATCGAGCGCGCCGGCCAAGCCAAACAGGTATCGAGCCAGATCGCGCTCGGTCTGGTCAGCTGGATCGTCGGCCATCTCCTCGGCCAGCTCGAAGTACGCAAACGGGTTCGTGGGGACGAGGGCGGCCAGACGCATGTGCCAACGATCGGCGGGCTCAATGTCGGGCGCCTGGGCCTCGGCGTTGGGGAACCACTGCCCAGCCGTCATCGCCAGCACAAGGGCGAACATCGCGGTGGTCATCTGCGCGTTCTTCATTGGCGACTGGTTCCTAGGGGTTCGATGGCGATGCGCACCCGCCAAAAGGCAAGGATGGTGCGCTCCACATCGGCGGACTGGGCCAGGACATGGCCGAGTCTAGCCCGGCGCTGCGCGGCCGCAGTCAACAACTCGCGACCGGCTAAAGCCTGATCCGGTTGCTCGGCGGTGGTGATGTAGGCGAGTAGGTCGAGCACGGCAAGTTGGGCGGCGACGAACCGCTGGATAGGTCCCTCGGCAAGTCGGCGGCGGGTCGCATCTCTACGCGTAAGGGCCGGCAAATCTCCCGGCACCGGGTCCGAGACGATGACCGCGATCGCCCGGTCTCGATACGCCTCGGCCAAGCGCTGCGCCGCTTGTTGGGACGATCTCGCCCGTAGCGTTGGTCGCAACTGCCCGCGAAGCGCCGCCTCCTGATTCAAGTATGACTCGGTGAGCAACTGCGAGCGTATCTCGATCGGGCTGTCGCCGCCCCGCCGCAGACTCAAGGCGTGCTCGACCAAGGCCAAACGCGCTTCCGCCAGCCACGACGCAGCGCGTTGCGTGGGCAACAGGCGACCCGTCAGCCGGCCGATCGTCTCGGACAAACTATTATTGGCGGGGGCGTCGGCGAATTGATCGAGCATCTGGAGCGCGACGTTGGGGCCGGTCTGGAACCGTTCCACGAGAATGTTGCCCGCCAAATCGCGAAGCTCGCGCGGGGAGCCGCGGTAGACCACGGCGACGAATTGCTCGGCGTCGATCGGCCCCAGATCGGTGCCGGCATTACGGCGCAAGACGTCAAGCGAACGAAGTCGGTCGTTGAGGTTGGAGCCGGCTTCCTCGTATGCGACCGCCCACACCGCATCATTGCCGATGGGTTGCCCCGGGCGAATCGATCCCGACGAGCCGCCCCGCATTGTCGTGATCGCGTCGCTATGCACGCCGGTCTCCACGCGCTCGATCAGATCGCGGGCCATGACCAGCTCGTCTGCGACAAGCCGTAGCGCCGCTTCGTTCAACCAACTGGCCAGCAACAGCTCGTCCATGAGCCGTTGCGGATGTGAAGTCAAGGGCCGGTCCAGAACTTGTTGAACCACCGCGAGCCAACGGAAACCAAGCTGGGCATCGACCGCAAGCCCGCGCGGGAGCGTATCCAGCGCGGCCACGGTCGACGCCGCCTGCGGCCAGCGGTCCATGATGCGGTCCGCCATCCGCCGCCGGAACATCCAGCCGGCGTCATACGGCACAACGAGATCTTCGCCGAACCATGAAACGCTGTCGTACTGAGCCAGCAGGCTGGTCAGCACCCACAGGTCGTCGGCGTCAATGCGCTGCATATCCGCCAAGAGTGATCGCACCTGCCCCCGTACGGCCGGGCTCGATTGGAAGTTCGCCGCGCTCAGGAGCCGGCCGAGGACATTGACGCTAGGGCCGGGCTGAGACAGATCGGTCGAGCCGGCCATGATCGCGTCCACGGCCCGCATCAGTGACACGTTGTAGCGCTCGTCCACCCCGAGATACCGCTGAGCGCCAAGCCAACACTCCCAGAGGTCGTAGATAACGACTTGGTACTCCATAACATCGACGAGCGCGATCGCGATTCGATCAAGCCAAGCGCTGGCCGCGGCGCGCGAGTCGGTCGAGTCAATGGCCGCATGACGAAGAGCGACGTCCAGTTGCGCGCGAGCGCGTTGGATCACCGCCGGCGAGAGATCGGCCCGCGCCGTGATCGTTTGAAGCATAGACACCTTCCACATGCCGCGCCAGATTTCAACAGGATCCGTGGGCGCGCCCGTGGACGCGGTCAATGTCGCCAGCAGCCGATCCGTTACGCTCGGGGAGTCGCCGGCCGCGTACAACACCTCGAAGATCGCCCGCACCAGTGCATCTCGCGTTGCGTCGTCGATGAAAATCCAGCCGGCGGCGACCGTTTCAATGATGACGTTGAAGTGGCGATACACAGCCTGCGACGGCTCGTCGGCGACGGTGATGCGGCGGGCCAATAGGTCGAGTTGATCTGGTAGGTCCGCACATTCACCGGCAGCGTCCACTGCGGCAACTGGAAGTGAGTCGCCCCGAAATGTCGGCAACGGGTTGAACATGGCGAGGCGAGGCGAGGCCGACCTCGGCGACGGCGGTTGCGAAGTGTCCGATGAGGATGGATCGCTGCTCGCCGGACTAGACGTCACGGCCGCGTCATCGGTCCCGGCCGAGCTGGGTTTGGCCGGTCCAGACAGCGCGAACCGCAGGGCCAGAATCCCAACGACCAAGGT
>JADFNO010000235.1 GCA_022563315.1 Planctomycetota bacterium
CACCATGCTACGATCGGTCGTCTCATCGGAGGAGTCCTATTCCATGGACACGCCATCTTCTAGCCTCCGCCCCACGATCGGCATCGTCTTCCTCGGTGTTCATTTCTTCTGGCCCGAGCGAAAGCCGGGCTTCGAGCAGGACAACCTCCACGCGTTCGACGAGCCCAGGGCCCAGATCCTCAAGCTCGTCGACGAGCCGATGCGGCGTCAGAAACGGTCCCGGCTTAAGTACTGGGACGCGGTTACATACCTGGACCAAATCGGCATCCCGGATCCGGTTGCCATCAGCGACGAAGCAGAGCTCGCCGACCGCCTCATCGGCATGGTGGCGCGGAGGCGCTTCCACACTCAGACCATCCGAGAGCTCGCGGCGCTACCAGCACTGGCCGATGCTCACACCCGACTCGCCCACTACAGCGGCAAGCGACAGCACGAGTATGAGGCGGAGCTTGTGGTTTCGCGCGGCGACCCAACCCCAATCGAGTTCGGCCGAGACGGGAACATCCATCCGATCCCGCCGGGGTTCTACCGACTCATGGAGATCAATATGGACACCGCCGGTATGAAGTCAAACGCGCTCGATTGGCATCGGCTCATGATCCTGGCCGTCCTGTTTCAGATCCGCGCCGATTTGGAGATCCACTACGAGACGGGCTTCATGCGGCTACGCAAGTGCGAGCACCACCGATGCCGCGCGTGGTTCGTGACGAAGCGGATGTCAGGCCGACAGCGCTTTTGCTCAACCCTGTGCCGGGTCACTGAAGCACGAGACCTAAAGCAGATTGCGCCCACGCGCCGCCGACCACGGAAACGATGAGTTTTTTTGATCGCCATGTGACGACCGGTCGTAACATGTACGCCAAAACCACAACGGAGAGCGCACGATGCAGTTAAAGACCATTCCGATCAGCAAAATCAAGCCAGCAGCTTACAACCCACGGCAGGACCTCAAGCCGGGCGATCCGGAGTACGACAAGCTCAAGCGCAGCCTCGACCAGTTCGGCTGCGTGGAGCCGTTGGTATGGAACCAACGCAGCGGCAATCTCGTCGGCGGTCATCAGCGCTTCAAAATCCTCCTAGCCAGAGGCGACAAGGACGTCGACGTCAGCGTTGTCGACCTGCCCCCGGAAATGGAAAAGGCGCTGAATCTCGCCTTGAACAAGATCTCCGGCGACTGGGACCCCCGGAAGTTGGCTCAATTGCTCGACGAGCTTGTCGAGCTTCCGGGGTTTGACGTTCAGCTGACCGGCTTTGACCTGCCGGACATCAACGCGCTGATCGCCCAGTCACTCCCGCCCCCGGAAGTCGGGGAGGATGACGACTTCGATGTCGAGGCGGAACTCGCCGCCAATCGACCGCTTGTGACGCAACCGGGTGATCTGGTCGAGCTGCGTACCCTCGACTCGGATACGCGCTTCCGGGGGCATCGACTCTTGTGTGGTGACTGCACCGATCCAGAGCAGGTCAAGCGGCTGATGCAGGGCGAGCGCGCAATACTCTTCGCCACCGATCCTCCGTACTTGGTCGGGTATGACGGCACCAATCACCCCGGCTCATCAAAGCTCGTGGAAAGACTCAAGAACAAAGATTGGGCCGACAGCTATGGCATCACATGGGACGATGCCAAGGCCAACTGCGATCTGTATGAAAACTTCATTCGCGTAGCAATCGATGAAGCGATCGAACCCAACGCCGCGTGGTACTGTTGGCACGCCAGCCGACGCCAGGCGATGGTCGAAGCGGCGTGGGTGAAGTTCGGCGCTTTCGTCCATCAGCAAATCATCTGGGTCAAGGATCGACCGATCCTCACACGTTCGTGGTACTCCTGGCAGCACGAGCCGTGCTTTTTCGGCTGGGTGAGACCCAACAAACCGCCTCGGCGGGCTGAGGACTATCCATCCTCTATATGGCCCATCCCGACCGTGGCGGTGGGCCAGAAAACCGACCATCCCACCTCCAAGCCCCTAGAGGTCTTTCGGATTCCCCTGCGTCAACACACGCGGGCCGGTGAACTGTGCTACGAGCCCTTTGCCGGAAGCGGTTCGCAGATCATCGCCGCCGAGGAGCTGGGGCGGCGCTGTAATGCCCTTGAGATCAGTCCTCGCTACTGCGACGTCATCGTCCGGCGCTTCATCGCGTTTGTCGGGCAGCGCAACGTCGAGCCCAAACTTGCCGACCGCTACCGCATCCCTGAGAACCAGCCCACGGAAGTTGGACAGTGTGCATGACCCCCGGAATTACCACGCCGCCCGCGGACGGGACGGTGGCAGAGACTCAATCGAACAGCAACGGCGACTCGCCTACAGACGACCGGTCGGTGCTGTCAGTCATCGGTGACATACAGCGCGGAGCCATCGATGCCAAGAGCCTTGGCATCGAAGACCGACGCCGGTGTGTGGTGCATCTGACGAGCGAGGGATACTCAGCGGCCGAGACCGCGCAGATACTCAAGGTCACCGAACGGACCATTGCCCGGGACCGAGCCGTTATTCGCCGCGCCAACTCCATCGAGCGCGATCCGAAGATGATCGGCGAGATGGTCGGCCAACTCGTCACCCAGGCCGACACTTGCCTGCAGCGCATACGACGGGTTACGCGTGAGCGTGACACGCCGTCGAATGTCCGCGTCGAAGGCGAAAAGGCATGTTGGATCATTGCGCGTGATCTGGTGAAGTGCTTGCAATCATTGGGCTATCTACCCACCGCGCCCCAGGAGATCCGTGGCGAGCTAACCCACCAGATCGAGCACGTGCCGGCGTTTGGTGAGATACAAGAAGAAGTCGCGCGACTTGAGGTGATCGTCAATACCCATGCGAATTTCGATGATGGACAACCACTGCTTCAGGCGCTCGCCCATCTCAAGGACCACGTCATGCGCAGCGCGCTGCATGAAGAAGTCACCGCCCTCGCCCTGCGCCTATCCGAAGCTGAAGAGGCATCCGATGTCAACGGTCAATAGAGGCGCCCAAGCGTACGCTCGACGAAAGATCAGCGCCCTTCGACGCGAGGCGGGTCAGAAGCAGATCATCACTTTCGCCAAGACCTATCTGCCCGCTCACTTTCGGCTTGAGCCCTCACCGATGCATACTGAACTCGTGGCCGCATTGCAGCACGCCAGCCGTCAGCGCGGTGCTCGTCTGGCGATCGCCGCCCCCCGCGGGCACGCCAAGAGCACGCTGGTGAGCCTGGCGTACGTGCTGTGGTGTATCTGCTACCGACGCGAGCCCTTCATTCTGTTGATCTCCCATACTCAACTGCAAGCCGTCGATGCCCTGGAACAGGTCAAGAACGAGCTGCAGTCCAACGTCCGGTTGATGGAGGATTTTCCCGGGGCCTGTGAAGAGCCGAGCACACCACGGTGGCGCAAGGAGGAGATCACGACGAAGAGCGGAATCAGGATCGCCGCGCTGGGGGCCGGCAGCAAGATCCGGGGCCGGCGGCACCGCCACCATAGACCGAGCTTGATCATTCTCGATGACATCGAAAACGAAGAGGAGGCCCGTTCCGCCGATCAGCGACGGAATAAGGCCGATTGGTTTAATCGGGCCGTACTCAAGGCCGGCAGCTGTGATACGAACGTACTGGTCGTGGGCACGATCCTTCACTACGACTCACTGCTGGCCACGCTCATCGACCCCCGCAAGTCACCGGGCTGGGAGGGACGGAAGTACCAGGCGGTGCGCTCATACGCTGCGAACCTTGATCTTTGGGGTCAGTGGGAAGAGATCTACACCCACAACGCTGAGTTCGAGGATCGAACCGGGCCCGAGGCGGCCCGATCTTTCTTCGAAGGGCAGCGTGCGGACATGCTGGACGGCAGCGCCGTCTTGTGGCCTCAGCTTGAGGACTACTACGCCCTGATGGCGATGCGGCTCTGCGAGGGTCGCTTCAGCTTCGACAGTGAAAAACAAAACGAGCCGGTCAACCCTGATGATTGTTATTTCCAGGAGAGCGACTTTCACTTTTGGGACGATGAGTTCGACTCCGCTGAGTCGCTGATCGACGCCATCGGCGAGCATGGGCGCATGTACGGAGCCTGCGATCCCAGTCTAGGCAAGGCTGGGCGGGGCGCTGATGACACCGCAATCATCTCGCTCCTGCGCGACAGCCGAACAAGCATGCTGTATGTCCTCGACGCCGACATCCGCCGCCGCAAGCCCAGCACGATCATCTCCGGCGTCATCGAGTACGACCGACTGCGCCACTACGCACGTTTCGGGGTGGCGGTCAATCAATTCCAGGAGTTCCTGGCCGATGAACTGCGCCGTCAAAGCGATCTGGTCTCCGCC
>JADFNO010000236.1 GCA_022563315.1 Planctomycetota bacterium
CATCGGACCGCGCCTCACCGAACGCCGGCGAGGTTGTGTGCGAAGAGCGGCTGGGTGGCCTGCTGCGTCACTACTACCGCGCGGCGGCCTGAGGAATGCCGTGCCCCCCGCATCAATGCGGCGCGATGCCATCTATGCACAGTTCGACACGATCCTTGTCGGTCGCCGGACCTTTGAGCCTATGGTCCGGGCCGGGCGCGCAACGATGCCAGGCATGAAGACTTTTGTGTTCTCCAGCACGTTACGCCAACAGGACTATCCGGACGTCACCGTCGTTGGAGAGAACGCCGAGCAGACCGTGGCCGCGCTGCGCGCCGCGTCTGGCAAGGACATCTGGCTGTTTGGCGGCGGCGAGCTGTTTCGCCGCCTCCTAGAGGCTGGCCTAGTGGATGCTATGGAAGTCGCGATTATTCCGGTTCTGCTGGGCGGGGGGATCTCGCTTCTGCCTCCTCCTTCGAAGCAAACCACCCTGCAGCTGACCGGGCACCGGATCTACGCGACGGGCATTGCCGCTTTGGAGTACACCGTGAGCACATAGCCTGCCTAACGACGGCATGCGACTGATGCCGATCCGCATACAATATGGTAAAGAACCGCGAGGCAGAGCGCAACCTACAGAAGATACACGGCACAGCGCGCCTCTGGCAGACGATCCGGAGGCCTCTTATGCGGACAGAAAACCAAAGTTCCGCATGTTATGCGGATCAATTAGATGATTGTCAGCTCTCTAAGGAGAATTGAAGATGAGAAACAGAACCATTGTGATCTGCGTTTCCATCTTGTTCTGCGTTTGCGCAATGGCGCAGGACAAACCACGCGAAAAGGAACTTCTCAAGGACTATCACGGCAAAGTTCAGCTACCGGATGACTTGTACGATGTATACGCAGCCTTCATCAGAGCGGTCAAGACAGCGGACCTCGGCGACATTCAGAAGCAATGCCTCCCGCACAGTGTGACCTTTACGGCCGTCGCCCGTTCCGAGAAGATGCGAGAATACGGGCCGGATATCTATATCCCCTTCCTGAAGAAGGGCTTTCACAAGTACATCCTCTACCTCAGAAAGGATTCCCAAGACACCTACCTGATACGAACGGTATCAACTTACATGTGGTTTGTGAGGACCAAATCACAAGGATGGAAGTTGTATCGTTATGGCGACAAGCCCATTGAATAGTTGGGCCAGCAATCTCCCCGATCGCAACCTTCTTCATAACGACTCGCGCGCAGAGAGGGCGAGACCGCCAGACGGCCCCATTTGCAAGGCCATGATTGCCAAGTGGTTATCGACAGCATAACGACCAGATCCGGCGATCGCCCCCTCCAGCCGAGACCGATGCCCATGATGGCCACAACCAGACCGAACCCCACCAGGCAGATCCGTCGCCGTGATCTCAAGCAGTTCCGACAGAGCATCGAGTCGTGGGAGAGACACGAGCGGGAGGCGCGACGAGATGGCGACGTGGAACTGGCCGCCCGAATGGCCGCTCACAGACATGGCCCCCAGTTGGCGAGGAGGGCAAGGAGGTCGGATGCGCTGACGGAGCCGTTGCCGTCGAGCGAAGCAAAGAACCCCCGGCTGGTGAAGGCCGGGGGTGTGATCGTTGTGACAACTCGGCGAGGGTCGGTTACCCGTTTACGGACACGGTCCCCAGGCGCCGAGCAAGAAGAGCAGATCTTTCACGCCAACGTCGCCGCTGGCGTCGAAGTCGGCGGGACAATCTCCCTTCTTCGGGCACGGCCCCCAGGTACCGAGCAAGATGAGCAGATCCTTGACGCCAACGTCGCCGCTGTTGTCGAAGTCCCAGGGGCACTCACACTCGTCAGGGATGCCATTGTTGTTGTCGTCATCGCTGTTGCCATCAGCGATGTCACAAAGATCGAGTACGCCGTTGTCGTTACAGTCGGACAGCCCTCCGAAGATGTACGCCGAGCCGGAGTTGGCGCCATTGTCGTCGTCCAAAATTGCCGCGACGATGGCAGTCTCGCCGTCGAGCGAGACCCGGGCGCCGAAGTTATCAGACAGAGCGGCGTCGGAGGCGGTGAGCTTGACGACCTGTCCCCAGTTGTCCGGCCCGCCAAAGTCACGCCTGAAAATGAACGCAGATCCGGAGTTGATGCCGGCCTCGTTGCTCCGATGAGCCCCGACGATGGCGGTATCGCCGCTGATCGAGACGGCGTTCCCAAAGTGGTCAAACGACTCGGCGTCCTCAGCAGTGAGTCTTGCGACCTCGACCCATGTGCCGTCGGCGTCGACCTGGAAGATGTACGCCGCACCGCAATTTATGTCAGCTGGAATCTGAGGTGGATTCGGACTTGGGCAGTCGTCATCGACGTTCCTGGCCCCCACGATGGCGGTATCGCCGCTGACCGAGACGGACCAGGCGAAAAAGTCGCCGAGCGCGCCGTCTGAGGCCGTGAGCTTGGCCAGTTCGTTGGCGGCGCACTGACCCCTTGCAGCAGGCGACAGGACCGCCATGGCAATAAGGATAGGCCCCGCCAATCGTAATACGTCTTGGGAACATCCAGGTGACCGATTCATGTGCTTCCTCGTTTTCTGCCTCTTTGTAGGCGCTCGTCACTCACTACATCAACCCCCTCATCGTGGGTTGGAGCGACACCAACGGCGCGTCCTCTCTACTACGATGTTGGCTCGGGCCGTTTGTATTGCAGCCGCTTTGGCCGCTCACGGCCTGCGGTCGGCTGGCGCGCATCGATAGTCCTTTCTGTACAGATACCCGTGGGATTCGGAAAAGCCTGGACACCCTGCCTCGGCTTTTCATGGCGAACCGGCCGTTGTGGGATATCAGCGTTGATTGCTCGGCAGTGGCGCTGGCGGTCCTACGGACACGGCCGCCAGTTGGCGAGGAGGGCCAGGCGGTCCGACACGCCAACGAGACCGTCGTTGTCGAAGTCGGGCGGGCCGCCGGGGTCAAGGCGCTTTGGTTCAGCAACATCCACGACTAAGTAAGCCGATCAATCAACGTCGTGATTTCCTGCAAGCAAGTAGCACGATGAAGGCGGTCGCGACCGCGGCACCGATGGCAACGGGGATGCCGATGACATAAAACAGCAGGGGTTCGTCTATTGTTCTTCCTCGCGTTTTCGTTTCAAGTCGGCCTCAAGCTTGTCAAGTTCCTTTTTAGTCGGTGCCCAAGGTAGAGGCCGCACAGTGTTCCCCGCCCACCGTCCCGATTCCATCGCGATGGCCGCCCGCGGCGATAGGTGCCACCGTGCGGCCGAACGGGACCAGTATACCACAGGCGGGCTGCATCCAAGCGGCATTTGTGAGATATCAGCCCCAGTGGTCAGGAGACCCACCGGGGTGCCTCATTCCTACGGACACGGCCCCCAGTTGACGAGGAGGGCGAGGAGGTCGGGGACGCCGACGGAGCCGTTGATATCCAGGTCGGCCAGACAGCAGCCCTTGCCGCACGGACCCCAGCTGCCCAACAGCCCGAGTAGGTCTTTTACGCCAACAGCGCCATCAGCGTTCAAGTCGGCAAAGATGACTTCATCCACGGGATCGAACTGGTACTCGTAGCCACCCATGTCCACGACGACAGGTATGCCGCAGCCGGGATCGAAGTCCGCTTCGTCAGCGTTGAAGCGTGGGTTGCCGTCAAGATCAACGGGAAACAGCTCGCACAAGAGGCCATCCTCGTCGGAGTCGTTGGCGTCAGTCGGAACGCCCCAGTTATTCCCGGCGTCGATGCAGGGCGAGCCAGGCGAAAGACGCAAGTCGTCGTCTTCGGTACCGGGGATGTCATCCGGTCCGTCTGCATCGACAAAGAGTGGGTCTTCCCCGATATTACCAACGCCGCCGAATTTGCCTGTGAGGTTCTGTATACAACAAAAGTTGACGACCGCTGATCCGCCGTTTATTTGCGCTAGCTCAGAAGATCCCTCACTATCTTGATTGCCCCAGAAGATGCAATTTACAATAGTCTGTGTACCGAACTCACTATTCATACCGCCTCCGTCACCACCCGCGACGTTGAGAGCCACCGTGCAGTTTACGAGTGTTGGCTGAGCCTGCTCGTTGTTATGAATGGCACCTCCGTCCAAGCCGCTGGTATTGCCGTTGAACCTACAGTTGACAAATAGAGGTTCTGTATTCGACCTTCGTTCGTAGACGGCTCCACCTCTGGATGACGCAACATTCCCGAAGAAGGAAGTACCGATGATTACGGGAATCCCTCCGACACCGCTATCGGGATCGATCGCCAATCCGCCTCCCTCACTCGCTGAATTGCCGACGAATACACAATCAATGATGAGAGGTTCT